>CAYVEM010000015.1:6266-12893 GCA_964450665.1 Candidatus Woesearchaeota archaeon
CACAACACGAGATAGTTGGATTTGTGTTGATAGTTTTAATAGTTAGTGTTGTAGGGGTTATCTTTCTTGCAATTACATTGGGAAGTCCTGAACCAGAAAGACAGAACAGCGTAGAGGTTTCTAATTTATTGGAAGCTAGTATGTATCATACAACTAGTTGTGCGGTTAAATTTATTCCTCAATATAAGAGTATGCAAGATTTAGTTAGAGAATGTTACCATGATAGAACTGGAGATTCTAGAGAGTGTTTGGATGGAGGAAATGTTTGTGATCAATTGAAAACTGATTTGCAATCAATATTAAGTAATAGTTTGAATGTTGGAGAAGATTCTCCGAATAGAGGATATAATATAGATATTTATTTTACTTCGGATGATGAAGAGATTGCAAATGATTTAATTTTACAATTTGATGAAGGAGTTTTTATTGAATGTAGTGCTATAGTTGGTGGAGCTCATCCTATTCCAGTTAGTAGTTTTGGATTTGGAAGGATTGAGACGGAGTTGAAAGTTTGTAAGAATTAGAAAAGATTTATAAAAAAGAAAATCTTAATGTTTTTGAAAAGATTCAAAAATTAAGATCAATTTTTGATTATTAAACTTCAAAGAAGTTCAATATGGTGAAGAAGAAAACTAAAAAATCTAAGAAGAAAAGTAATTTGAATTATTGGATAATTGCTGTTGTTATTGCTGTTTTGATATTGGCTTATACTGCTATGAATTCTGATGATATGAAGGAGGTATTGGGAGGGTTGTATAGTGCGGGGATGGGTGGGGGTGAATTGTCTATTGATGGCGAAATAGCTGCCATTAATCTCCAGATGAAGAATCAGTATGATGAAATCTTAAATAATATTGATCCATATTCTAAATTAATTTTAACTTCTGATACTGAGTATGATCTCTTGGCTGAGGATTTCTTGGCTGAGCTTGTTAATTTAGAGAATGCATATAATCCTAATGATCAGTATGATGCTGGATCAATTTTTGTTGATACTTTTTATGGTTTGACATATAATGATTATGCTATGCTTGAAGTTCAGGATGGTATGGATTTGCTTAGTAATAGGATGTCGAGGGATTTGCAAGGGGGGATTAGTAAATATGAAGATTTCTCAGTTGAAATGTTAGAGTTATATGATCAGAGAACAGTGGCTATAATTAGTCCTTATTTGGCGCTTGATACAAGGCTTGTTTCTATGAAAGAAGAGGCCCAATCTCTTTTGGATTATATTGATAATCTAAAAAATTCTGTTGGTGAAAGTACATCAGGAGATGGAGATACTTTTGCAGGTGGAGATGATGAATTTGGAACAGGAGGTTTTGCTTAGAATGGGAAGTGTTAATAGGTTTAGGTTTTTGGAGATGTTGTTTGTTGGTTTGCTTATGTTTGGAATTGTTGCTAATGTAAATATTGTGGCTGGTCAGCAAAGTCAATATAATGTGTTCAGTGATATACCTATAGATATATTATTGAAAGATGCAAAGATTGCAGAAGAGAAAGCTAGACATGAGTTAGGAAGACTATACCAGAAAGAAGCCGGACTTAGGCATACACTTGATAAGGTTACTGATAAACTTAATAGAATAACTTATCAGGGTGATGTAGATCGTTATGCGAGAGAAACTAGACCATCTGAGAAAAGAATTAAATCTTTGCAAAACCAGTTAGATAATTTATTAATCAAGCTGAAATCTGCAATGGAAGAGGCTAAAAATGCTGGAGAACTTGTAAAAAAGATAGCTGATAGACGAGCTAGAGAGACTGCGAAACAAATTACTGATAAGGCTGATGATGTTACTAAGAAAGCTGCTAATAGTGCGACTAAAAAAGTGGCAAAGGATGTTGCAGTAAGGACAGCTACAAAAGCTGCTGAGGCTGCTCTTGGTGCAGCTTCTGAATTTGCAATTGCGACTGCTAGACAGCTTGATATGGCTAAAAAAGGAAAAAAGATTATTGATGATAAGGGTAGAGAGTTGACTAAGAGACGTTTGAAAGCTCGGTATCCATATTTGGCTGAGAATCTTATTGATGAATTAATAAATAGGCAAATAGAACTGGAAAATAATGATTATCCATTCCCTGGATGTTTTGATAGTGTTTCTATAGAGGGAACTGCGGAAGTTCTTAGAGATGCTGTTGGTGCTGTTAAGGATGACTTGAAGAATTTATATGATTTATTTGCAGGAAGTTCTACGTCTTCATCCAGAGATAGTGGTGATGCTTCAACTCCTTTTACGACTCCGAAAAAGATTGGAGGCATAACTAGAGGTTCTGATCCTCAGTCTGATGATAATGGGGTATCTCCAGTGTTTTAGTTATCTAGAATAAATTGCTGCTTTCTAATCCAACCCATATCTCCCACCATATAATTCTTTAAAAAGACTAATCTCTGATAAGATTTATTAAAAGAGAAAATGAAAGATCAAAAAATTATAAATTTTTGGCTCTCCCATTTTATATAATAAAATGAAAGATTATACAATAACTTCGGAATCAGTGACGGAGGGACATCCAGATAAGGTATGTGATCAGATCTCTGATGCTATATTAGATAATTTAATTGCGCAGGATCCGGATTCTCGGGTTGCTATTGAATGTATGGTTACAACTGGAAGTGTTCACGTCGCTGGAGAGGTTACTACAAAAGGTTTTGTTGATGCGCAACGGATAGCTCGTCAGACTCTTAAGGAGATAGGTTATACAGATCCTAGATATGGAATGGATTGCGAGGATGCTGGTGTTTGGGTTGCTATTCATGGACAAAGTCAAGATATTAATCAAGGAGTTACTGCGGGGATGGGAGATGATAAGGAACAAGGTGCTGGGGATCAGGGAATGATGTATGGTTATGCTTGTAATGAAACTGAAGAATTGATGCCCTTACCTATAATGCTTGCACACAAATTAACTCGTAGGTTGGCAGTTGTTAGAAAGACAGGAATCATAAGGGGTATTGGTCCCGATGGTAAATCGCAAGTTAGTGTTGAATATGTTGATGGTAAACCAAAAAGAGTTAGTGCAGTTGTTATTAGCAATCAACATCTAGAGGAAGTTGATATCGAATTTTTAAGAAGTGAAATTAAAGAAAAAGTAATTAGTCCAATTTGTAAAGATTATATCGACGAGGATACTAAAATTTACATAAATCCTACTGGGAGATTTGTAACGGGAGGGCCTGAAGGTGATGCAGGTTTAACTGGAAGAAAAATTATTGTAGATACTTATGGAGGAATTGGCAGACATGGAGGAGGTGCTTTTTCTGGAAAGGATCCTAGTAAGGTTGATAGAAGTGCAGCATATGCTGCAAGATATGTTGCAAAAAACGTCGTCGGTGCAGGGCTAGCAGATAAATGTGAGATTCAATTAAGTTATGCTATTGGAATTGCAAAGCCCACTTCAATAAACATAGATTGTTTTGGAACTAATAAAATTCCTGAAGAGAAAATTGTAAAGTTAGTTTATGATAATTTTGATTTAACTCCCAGGGGGATTATAGAGGGATTGAATCTTAAAAGACCAATATTTAGAAAAACAGCGTCCTATGGACATTTTGGCAGGGAAGACGGAGATTTTAGTTGGGAAGCTTTAGATAAAGTTGAAGTTTTGAAAAAAAGTTTGAATGAAAATAATATAGGTATTAGCAATCAAATAGTGGGAGAGAGGGCAGAAATTACTCCAGATAGTGATCTTAGCGTTGGTAAATTGAATTTTGATGGTGATAAAAAATTACATTATTGACTTCCAGATATATTTTTTAGAATAAAAAACTTTATAAATAAAAGGGTATATTAAATTTGATGAAAAAGAGTGTGTTTGTATTGTTTGCAATTGTTTTGATGGTATTACCAATGGTTTTGGCAGTAGAAATTAATGTTAAAACTCTTTCAGGTCAAACTGTTACAGTATTTTTAAGGGAGCCAGGCGCATTTGATGTTTTAGATTTTCATCAAGGTGAAGCTGTTGATGGAGTCGTTACATTTACTAGTGATTTTACTAAGGATCTTGTAGATTTACAAGTTAATGTTGGTAAAAATGGAGATAGTATTATAATTTTTAAAAGACCAGGTATTGATGCTACAGGAGTTATTGAATTGTACTTACCATCTGAACAAGGAGCAAAAGTTACTACAGTTCCCTTTGTTGAGGAAATAGAAGAGGTTGTCGAAGAAGTTGTTGAAGAGGTTGTTGAAGAAGTTGTTGAAGAAGAAGTTGCTAATAGTGCTATAACTGTAAATGCTATTAGCGGTATTAAAGATATTTTATCATCAAAAAAATCATATTATATTTTAGGAGTGATTCTTGCTTTATTTGCACTTGCTTTTATTATTCAAATAAATAGGAATAAAATTGGAAGTAAAGATAATTTTAGAATTGTAAAATTTAATAATAATAATAATAAGGATGATGAGAGGATTGAAGATGCTGAAAAGAAATTAGCTGAAGCCAAAGAAGAACTTGATGATATTAAGAATAGAAAAAAGAAATTGGCTGAAGCTAAAGCTAGATTTAAAAAAGATAAAGAAGAATTAAGAAGTTTAGAATAGTTAGTTTTTTTATTTTATTAGTAATATTTTGTTTAGAATTTAAGTTTGTCGATGATGATTGTGTATTTTATGAAATAGTGTGAGAATTATGAAGTTAAAAAATATTAGGAAAAAATTTTCTGAAAATAAAAATAGATTTTTAAAAAATAATTCAATAAATTAAAATAATTAATTTTCTTTTTTTGATTATATTATGTTTAGAATTTGAATTTGTCGTCGGTCATTATGTATTTTAGGAAATATATAATCTAAAGAAACATTTATAAAGTATTATTTCATTAATGTATTATCCTTTTCAGTTGTTGAAAAAAAGAGAGTGAAAGATGGTTAATAAAAAAATTGATATGGTTGGAATTTTTATTGTTGCTATTTTGTTTTCTATGGTTTTGGTTTTTGGTGCTATAATCTCAATTGTGGTGTCAGGTTCCTTGGATACAAATCTTACTATTAATGAGAATATAGAAAATACAATTAATCTTACTCTTTTGAATGAAAGTGCAACTATTGGTAAATTTGCAAATGCTACTGAAATTAATGTGACTATACCAGGAAATTTAGTTTTTGTTCTTGGAACTAATAGAAGTGGCAATTTTACAAATACACATATTAATTTTTCAAATTTCTCTAGTACTTCCTCAAATATTACCTTGAGTTGGAGAAATGCAAGTGGAATTCAAAATAATGTTACAAATTTCAGCGCATTTTCTTTTAATGTTACAGGAGGTTCTCCAGGGACTTACAATATATCTATAACAATAGTGAATGGAAGTTCTTCTGGTGCAACTGCAGCAAAAGGTTATACTCCATTAAATATTTCTATGGTAATTAATGATACTACTGCACCAAATATTAGTGCTGTAACTGGATTTGGTTCAAATACAAATCATTCAGGAACTATTAACTTTAACTTTACGTTAAGAGATAATGTAGGTAATAATAGTGCTCAAACAAATTCGCTTGCAGCTCTTGGGAAAGATCATACAGGAGTAGCTAGTGTTAATATCACTATCTTTAATGCTAGTGCTAGGTCAGACTTCAATGAATCTAATACTGAAACTGCTACTACGTTAATATCTGCTACAAATACTACTACTGCAGGCTACTTCAATCTTACTATCGATACTAGCCAGTTTTCAGATGGCGTTTATAATATTACTATAATTGTTAATGATACTAATGGGAATACTAATAGTACTAATTTTACTAATGTAAGATTTGATAATACTGCGCCTACTGCATTTCATAGTTGTTCTCCTAATCCAGCTAATAATGGAGATACTATTACTTGTACATGTACTCCTGAAGACGCTACATCATTAATAAATACTACTCAAACATCTTTTGTATCTAATCCAAGTTCTACTAGTAATGGAAATACTACATTAACTTGTAGTTTTGAAGATAATGCAGGTAATTCTGGAAGTACAACTGTTGAGTTAGAAGTTAAAAATCCTAGTGGTGGAGCAGGCGGAGGGGGTGGTGGAGGATCTGGTGGTTTCTCATATACTAGTACAATATCTTTAGAGAATGAGAATTTTGAGGATTTAGGTACAATTAATCAATTATTAAGTGCAAGGCAGAGGGTAAGTTTAAAGATTGCAGGTGAAACTCATTATGTAGGTATTAGAGAATTAATGACAACTAGTGCTAAGGTAGAAATATTTAGTGAACCAGTAATAGTATCTTTAGACATAGGTGAAGAAGTAAAAGTGGATGTTGATGATGATAATGTTTATGATGTCTATGTTATATTGAATGGTATTGTTAATGGGAAAGCAGATTTAACTATAACTTATATACAAGATGAAATACCTCAGGTTGAAATAGGAGAAGGTGTTGAAACTACTGGGGAAATTGTTGAAGAAGAAAAAGAAGAGCCATCATCTAAAGGCCTTAATGTAATGTTAATAGGACTAATTGTCCTAATAGTTATAGCATTAGTATTCTGGATACTTAAAAAAAGAAAAGTTATTTAGATAAATTTTAATTTCTTATAAGTTAGTAGTAATTGATTAATAGAATATGTGAGTCTTTCTCTGCCTTGTTTATGGGATGAAATAAGCTCTATGAAGCCATATTT
>CAYVEM010000015.1:12993-15956 GCA_964450665.1 Candidatus Woesearchaeota archaeon
TGAGTCTTTCTCTGCCTTGTTTATGGGATGAAATAAGCTCTATGAAGCCATATTTCTCCAATAATCTTATATCATGTCTAACAGCCTTAAAATCTCTTCCTAAAAGCTTTGCAAGTTCATAAATAGAAGCAGGTTCTTTTGTCTTACATATATGTAAAAGTCTTGCCTTTTCATTACTAAATAGCTGTCTAAGGCTTGAAATCTCAGAATCTTGCTTTTTTGAGGACTTAAATCTTTGGAACATTGTCGAAAATTTTCCTTCTTTCTCAGAAATTGAGATTGTTCTTGTTTTTAATGTTTTTGCCATTTTTATTTTTATATTAATTTACATAGGAATTTATAGTATATAAATATTTCCATATATCTAGATTATATATATTATAGATACTGGTTATTTTTTTTTATATATGTTTTTAAATATAGACCATATAGATTAATTGATTTCTCTAATATAATTTGTAATTATGTATTAATGCTATAATAGTAACGCAACATTTATATATAGAATCTTAAAGATAATAGATTTTTTCTATAAGTGTGCGAAAGGTTTTTAAAAGAAAATTAGTTTTATTAGTTAATCGCCAATTAAAAAATTGGTGAATGTTAAACTGGCCAGAAAAAACAGAATATCTTATAGGGATTACAGAAAAATAGGTGTTAAAATAGATACACCCTATGTACTATTGATGGCATGAGTTTATTATCGATGAAAGGAGGTTTAAAAAAATATGTTTAATTATAAAAAAATAGCATCTGTTTTAGCAAGTGCTGTTATGTTATCTAGTACTATTGGTTTTGCAGCCGCAGTAAATTATCCTGCTCCATTCGTTGCGTCTGGAACAGCTGATGCTGCAGTTGTTGTAGGACTAAATGCTGATATTAGTGATTTGAATGCTGCAATTGATGTAGGTCAAAGTTTGAATACACTAGTAACAACTAGTTCTGGTTCTAGTGCGGGAAGTTCTATTTCCGGAGGAGATAGTATTTTATTAGCTAAGTCTAGTAATAATCTTAATCTTGCAAATACCTGGGGAGTTTTCACAGGTACAATTGATGATGATGATTTACAGACATTATTAGCTGATGGAACTTATATTGCTGATGACAATGATGAGTTTGACTTTGAACAGAAAATATCTATTGGAAGTCCTACACTTACTCATTTCAGAGATTCTGATTATGAAGAGGCTGTGGGATTAGATGATAGAACGCCTATATTAGGTTTTAAGATTGGTTCTGGTACTTATATCATGAATTATACTCTTGACTTTGTTCAAGATGCCGAATCTACTGTTAGTTCAAGCGATTTAGCTGACTTAGAAGGAAGTGATCTAAATATATTAGGTAAAACATACTATGTATCAGACGCTAAGAATGGTAGTAGTTTGAATTATTTAGGAAAACTAACGTTACTTGATAGTGCGGTAGTTAGTAGTGTTGGAGAAGGTTCATCAACAACAGTTAATGTTGGAGATAAATCTTATGCAGTTAGTATAGTTTTTATCGATAATGATGAAGTTGTTTTTGATATTAATGGTGAAAGAGCTCCTTCTTCAGGAAAACTGAATATAGGAGATAGCTTTAGACTTAATGATAACTCTTACATAGGTGTAAGAGATATTAGTAAATTAGAAATTGCTGGTGAAACAGGAACTTCTAGTTTTAGTATTGGAAGTGGTAAGCTTGAATTGACACACGGTCAAGATATTAAGTTAAATGATGATACTATAAATGGTATTAAAGTTTATATGCCTAAAGGAACTTATGTATCTCCTGATGTAAAGCTTGATAAGATAGTTATTCAATGGAAGACTGATGAAGAAGTTTTCTTAAGTCCTGATGTTGATTTAATAATGCCTGGATTTGATGCAGTTAAGTATGTTATGGGAGATATTCAAAGAAATGTTGAAGAGAAAATTTCTATCGGACCTGATGGAGATAACAGTATTGAAATGACTGTGCCACTTAAAGATGGTATTGTTAGTTTTAATTTGTTATATGGTTCTGGTGGAGAATACACTGGACTAGGTAAAGCTACTGATGAGAGATTAGCAACTAGTAATGACACTAATCTAACTTTTATTGAGAAAACATCAGATTCAGATGGAAATGACTTTCATACTTGGTTTGTTGCAACTTATAACACTAGTTCAGAAGGTGAATCATACTTGTTAAGAGCTAAGGTAAATACAGATACTAGCGCAGGTAGAAATCTAACTACTATTGATAAAAATGTTGATGGAACTTGGGTAGAAGTTTGTGAAGATAAGAAAATTGGGGATACTTGTGATATAGGAGATGTTTCTATGTCTATTCAAGCTATTGCCTATAGAACTGATGCGAGTGATAAAGGACAGAATGTAACTTTTGGCGCAGGTTCTGGGGTTAATTTCCATACTATATATACTGCTGGAGGTTTAGAAATAAACTTGCCTTATAACGCGACCAATTATACTGATGATAGCAGAGGCGCAATTGTTACAAGTCCTATAGCTGTGGTCGATGCGGGTCGACTTGGAAATAATGGTTCTGAATTCTTTTTGGATTTAGCTTCTGAGAATAAGGATGATGACCTAGGTCTTGGAACTAGATTTGTTATTTCATTAGATGATAATGCAGATAAAATGCATGTAGCTGGAATTAATATGAGTGTAACTACTACTATTAATGCATCTCGAGTTTCTGGATCTGGTGGTGTTGGTGGACTAGAAAAAGGCGATAGTACAAACGTCTACGAGAATTATGTAGATGATGATGTTGCTACTAGACTACTACATTACACAAAGCCTGATGAGGATTATGTAGAAATTTACTATCCTACTGGAAAATCTGAGACTTATGCTGAGGTTTTCTTAACTGAAGTTGGGACTAGTATTACACCTGGTGCTACTGGAGGAACTGTTGGGGGAGGCGGTCAAGTTTTGATTGTTAAGGATTCAGAAATGAGTTCTGTATCAGGAAAG
>CAYVEM010000016.1:0-3569 GCA_964450665.1 Candidatus Woesearchaeota archaeon
ATATTTTATTATCTTAACACTATGTACATGACTATTCCTAACTTTATAAACTTCTATACTCACATTCTTCAACCTTATCCTATCTCCAACTTTTGGAGGTTTCTTCAATTTATACTCTACAAAATCTTCTATAGTTTCATACTTCCCACCTCTAATTTTCAATCCTAATTCCTTATTAATATTAACAATTGGCGCATCAGCATCAACTTCACTTTTATTCTTACTAACTTTCTTAATATATCCAGTTACATGATGCTTTTCTTCAAAAATATCTCCCACAATTTCCTCTAATAAATCAACAATTGTAACTAACCCCTTAACTTTATTTTTATCATCCACAACAATGGCCATTTCTTGGTCCTTAGCATCAAATTCAGTTAATAATTTAGCAATCTCTTTATTCTCATTAACAATGAATGGAGGCCTTGCAGCTCTTCTAACTAATGAATCTAATTTACTATTTTTTACAAATCTTAAAACATCATCCACATCTAATATGCCAATTATATTATCTTTATTCTTAAGATAAACTGGATACCTAGAATAAGGAGTTTTTATAACAAAAGGAAGAACTTTCCTTAAATTTTTATTACCATCAATTAATTGCATCCCTATTTTTGGAGTCATAATTTCAGATAATTTAGTTTCCTTAAATTCTAAAACATTATGCATCATCTTTGCAGCTTCTTTATTTAAAATTCCTCCTCTGGCCCCCATAGTAACTACAGTTCTTAATTCTTCTTCAGATAAATCTTCTCCCTCTTTGGATCCTAATATCTTGGAAACAAATCTAGATATCAGTTCAAATAAGAAAACTACAGGACTAAGTATTATTGATAATAATTCTAAAGGTCTAGCAACAATTAGTGAAATTTTTTCTGCATTCTGAGAAGCAAAAGTTTTAGGAGTAATTTCTCCAAATAATAAAATCAGAAATGTCATTACTCCTGTAGCAATTCCCAACCCCGCAGACCCAAATAATTCTGTAAAGATTACTGTTGCAAGCGATGCAGATCCAATATTAACAAGATTATTTCCAATTAATATTGTAATTAACAATTTATGAGTATTTTTCTTAACTCTATAAAGCGTCTTAGAACCCCTTTTCTTTTGTTTAACTAATGCCCTAACTTTTGCCTCATTAAGGCTCATAACAGCAGTTTCCATACCTGAAAATACTCCTGATAAAACTATCAATACCCCTAATGTAATTATTTGATACAAACTCATAATATTCCTCTTACATTGATTTTAATCTTTTTACACTTATAAATTCTATGATTTGTAAGGGCCTTGAAGATTTGAATCCCAAATCTTCTTGATTGCTTCGATAGCTATCTCAAAAAATTCATCTAAATCCATTACATTTTCTATTTCTCTAACAATCTCTCTATGACACCCAGCAGCAAATCTCTTATCCTTAAATTTCTTCTTCAATCCTTTAACTTTCATTCCCTCAATTCCCTCCCTCATCAAAGCATAAGCATGAATTATTCCAGTTATAGTTTCTCCAGCCGCAAGTATAAATTCCTTTTTCTCTGTCCTCTTCCTATCAATCAACCCTGCACAATCAAAACCATATCCATGACTGACTATCAATTCAATAAATTCCTCATCAAATCCTACTTCTCTTAAAATATCAGGAGCCTTAGTCAGATGCATAACATCATTATCTTTTGTCAATCCCCAATCAATATCATGTAATAATCCTAACATCCCAAAATACTCTCCATCCAAACCTAATTTTTCAGCAACCGCTTTACAAACAGCCTCACTTTCCAAATAATGCATCAAATCTCTTTCATCAGAATTATATTTTTTAACTAACTCCCATGTTTCATCTCTTGTTATAGGCAAGGTCATTTTTTCTTCTTCACTTCTTTCTTCTTATCCTTACTTGTCTCAGGCCGCATAAACGGAAATAAGATTACATCCTTAATACTATCTTGCCCTGTTAACAACATAACCATTCTATCTATGCCTAATCCAATCCCTCCAGTCGGAGGCATTCCAATTTCAATAGCATTTAAGAAATCCTTATCCAATGGATTAGCTTCCTCATCACCTTTCTTTAACATGCCTTGCTGTTTCTCTAACAATTCTCTTTGCAACTCAGGATCATTCAACTCACTATATGCATTCCCTAACTCTGCCCCCATACAAAATGGCTCAAACCTTTCAATTAAATGACATAACTTTTCATTTCTATGAGTCTTACATAGAGGAGTTGTTTCTAAAGGATGATCAATAATAAATGTAGGTTGCTCAATTTTCTCTTCACAAAAATGCTCAAAGATAGCTTGCACATTCCAACCCCAATTATTTTCCTTACTATCTATTTTATTCTTCTTAACAAAACTACTAATTTCCTTATCAGACATTTTATCAATATCAATCTTAGCCCATTTCTTTATAGCTTGCAACATAGTCATTTTCTTCCAAGGCCTCTTAAAATCAACAGTCTTTCCTCTAAATTCAACCTTAGTACTTCCATTAACTTTCTTAGCAACATATTCATAAATCTCTTCCATCAAATCCATCATATCATTATAGTCCCAATAACTACAATAAATCTCCATCATAGTAAACTCAGGATTATGCCATCTATCAATTCCCTCATTTCTAAAATTTCTACTCATTGTATAAACCTTATCATAGCCTCCAACTATCAATCTCTTCAAATATAATTCAGGACTAACTGCTAAAAATAAATCAATATTTAGTGCATTCAAATGAGTTTCAAAAGGCTTAGCAGCGGCTCCTCCATATAATGTCTGCAAGAAAGGAGTCTCAACTTCAGTAATCCCTTTCTTAAGCATCAATTCTCTTATCCCTGCCATTATTTGAGTTCTCTTATCAAAAACTTCCTTAACCTCAGGATTCATTATCAAATCTAAATATCTTTTTCTATATCTTTCTTCATCATCTTTCAATCCATGAAACTTCTCAGGCAATGGCAATAAACTCTTACTTAAAATCTGCACCTTCTTAACCAAAATACTAATCTCTCCAGTTTTACTTTTCATTACAATTCCATTACACCCAACAAAATCTCCCGCATCAATATATTTTTTAAACAAACTAAAATCATCTGCATTAGTCTCTCCTTTTTGTAAAATTAATTGCAATCTTCCCTGACTATCCTGTATCGTAGCAAATATCAGCTTCCCTAAATTTCTTATTGTCATAACTCTTCCAGCAACACTAACTCTGTTCTTACTTCTCTCATTATTTTTTAACTTCTTATTACCCTCTTTAATATCTTTAGAATAATTTTTCACATCAAATTTATGAGGATAAGGATTTACTTGCTGTCTCAATTCTTTCAACTTCCTCTTTCTTTCATTAATCATCTGTTCTTCTCTTCCCATATAAGAAATAAAAAAAACAAACTTATAAATTCTTTGTTTATTGTTTTATAAACCTAACGACCAACCAAATTATTATACTAATAATCAGGGCCAATAAAATTCCAATTATGATATTATATTGAATTTTTCCTTTTAATTTTTCCTCTTCATCAGATATAGTAACTTCTTCTTCATCAGATATAGTAACTTCTTCTTCAT
>CAYVEM010000016.1:3669-15889 GCA_964450665.1 Candidatus Woesearchaeota archaeon
TCTTCATCAGATATAGTAACTTCTTCTTCATCAGATATAGTAACTTCTTCTTCATCAGATATAGTAACTTCATCTACCTCTTCCCCTAAGATTTCAGGAGCAACAGAAACCATAGTAAGTTCTGCTTGTCTAATTTCAGCTTCTTTTTCAATAACTCCAAATTGCTCCTTTACACTAATAGATTTATAACCTGTTTTTGAAGCACTAACTTCAATCTCATAAGTTCCAATCTGAATCGCTTTTATTGAACTAGGAAGATTTATTGATTCAGTAGTACCATCAGGATATTTTAAACTAGCAGTTATCGTAGGATCAGAAACTTCTGATTCATAGTTTATATTAATATCTTCATTTTGAACAAAAACTTTTTTGTTAAGTTTAATTTCAAAAGAAAATGAAGGATTTGTAATGATCTCAAAAGTTTTTTCTTCTCTAATTTGAACTGGTTCCATTATTTGTATATAAGCAGTACAAGTTTGAGGTTCAATTGATTCATCGATGTCAATATATGAAAAGAAATCTGTATATTGTTCATTAGCTTTAAGAGTTATTTCTTTTTCTTCTAAAAAAGGTTGGGGAGCATTCGGACATTCTGCATAAGGTAAATATCTAATTAAAATATCTTCATCAGAAAGTAATTTATAATCATAAGAGACACTTTCTCCCAAATTAAAAGAATCTTTCATATCTATTTCTATTGTTAAAGCAGATATAGTCTGAACTAATAAAAATACAATAATAATTAAAGCTATTTTTATTTTTTTCATTTAAGATTCCTCCAATTCCATTTCAATTTCATATTTTACTTCAGGTATATGAGACATTTCCTTGTATATTAAAGGATTATCTGGATCTTCATTAAAATCTAGGTTTAAATAAATAAAAATTTTATTTGCAGCATATTTTATTCTATATAAAGGAATAAAATATTCACTTGGAATATGAAAATCAGATTCAAAAATATTCTCTCCTGTTATCATTTTGACTTTATTCATATTTTTTACCCTTAAATTATTGGGATTATCAATCTCTAATGATAATCTTATATTACTATAGACCAATGTACGGTAAAGTGAACCATCCTCATTAATCATGTCAATTACTCCAAATCCCGATCTCAATATATGATTACCTATTAAAGCAGGAGGTATTGTTCCAACCATATTCTGCGAAGAAACAAATGGAAAATTAATTTCTAAGTTATTTTCAACTCTTGGAAAATTTATATGTATTACTTTATTATAATTATCTATGTTTTCAATAGACACCTCACTTTTATCTATTGTTGAGGGATAATTTAAATTAAAATTAAAATGAGGATCCCCTAGGAGAATATAATAAGGATCAACTGAAAAAACACGTTCTACTCTAACCTTATTCCTATAATCTCTAAAAGCCTTACCAGAACTTTTACCTCCCATTAATTCTTGGAGGTAATTCATTGAGGGATCCCAATTTATACCCGCGTTTTCTACAGCACCAATTTGTATCAATGCACCTCTTCTTATGAGATTAGTGCAAAATAATTCTTGTTTAACAGAAATACTATCATAAGCACAAACTGAACAAGCATCATTAATAACTATTGAAGGAGATAACCAAACCTTTTCTCTAATTAAATCATTTGTTGTATAACCACCAGATCCTCCTCTAACATATCCATGATCAAGATAATTTATGTAAAATTTATTTTCAAGGTCTGATTTAGTATTAAACCTTTCAGGCCCATCTAAATTTCTAAGGTAAACACTTTCATCATTAAAACCCTGTTCAGAAAGTAAAAGTTGAATGCTTTTTCCTTCTGAAAATTGTTGGAAAAAATTTGGTTTCCATAAAACAGCAAAATCATTCGAGTTAGGTATTGAATTATAAAACAAATCTCTAGCAATATAAGAAGAAATATCTGAAAAAGTTATTCCAATAATTCTGCCAACTGCAAGCTCTTGATAATAATCTCCATCCAGATCTCCATATATACGATTATCTAACTCTATGAAGTCACCATATAATGGGTGTCCCTCATTCTCATAAGCCTCTGCAGCATTTTCCATTTGTTTAGTCATCGGAATCGAATCAGGACTGGCTAAAATTGTTAAGTATTCAGCACTAAGATCTAAATTATCAATGCTTTCCTCAATAAAGGCATCAACTTGTTCATAATTAGTTGACGTTATACTAAGAATTAACTCATGTTTAGCACTAGCTAGTAAGGGAGAGGCCAAACTTGTTTTAGAATAAATATCAAAAATAAAATCAGAAGATTTTTCTGGTTGAAATAACTCTTCAACTTTTATATCATTCAAGTCATTAGGATTAACCAAAATAATCTTGTTTGTATTAGTCATTTGAACATATCTTTGTTTCAATTGTTCTAAATCATACTGTTCATCACAACTTACCCCTATAGGATCTCCAATACAAATAATATTTTTTCCAATTAAATTCAAATCAGCAAGTTCATTTCCTTCAATAACTAAAGGGGCATTAATTAATGATGCATACGTAGAAGCTAATAAACCTTTTTCATAATCTTCTACATCATCATTATCAATTGAATCATCATCATTTTCTACATAAACAACATCTTCAAAAATCTCCCAATAAGAAAAATAATCCTCTAGATTTATTCTTTGTATCTGTTCTGAAGATATTCCAGCTCCCAATTCTGGCTCTGCAACTAATAAATTATCTAGTTCCTGAGGAGTTTCTCCAATAATAGTTACTTTATTTGGATCATATTGCTGGATGAAATAAATTATAGAATCTGCGTCAAAGGATCCTATTTCTATTGGATTTGCATTATCTTGTACCTTAAGCTTAAATTCAAAAGTTTCTCCTTCAGGAAAATTCATATCAATATCATCAATAACTCCACCTATAGGATCATAAAATTCTAAAAAATCTGGGAGCGAGTTTCGATAGAAAAATATTTTTTCAACTACGGCCTCCCCTTTAATATTTACATTGTACGATATGATTTCTCCTGGTTGTAAATTAGAATATTTACTTAAACTATGCTTCACTCTGAGAGCCCCATCCCTAACAACGTTAGGTACAAGATAGTTGGGAAACCTATATCCTTGCAAATTAATATAAAAATTATTTTTTTCTTCCTCATGATAAATTAAAGTAGGATGAACACAAACATCATCAGGAGTGCCATAACCTCTCTTACATTCACTATCATCTCCTTCTTGCTGAGTCCAAGTTGTCAGAGGAACTAAAGCCAAGACATCTTCCCAATTTTTATCTGAAATTAAAAAAAATTCTCTATCTCCATAAAGATCCATTCTTTTTCTATTCATTCTTACTAGTTCTCCTTCCGCCTCTCTCCTAATTTCCTCATCACTCAAAACAACACCATGAACCTTCATTTCATCAATATACTCAACCTCTCCTCTACCCCTAAAATTATTTTTAGCATTAAGATTAGCAGGTCCGGCATCTCCCCTTGCACATTCTACTCCATTAATATAAACTATCGCATCACCATTTCTTCTTGCAGTAACAGCAACATGTATTTCTTCATCTCTAATATCAGAGTCTACTACTGGACTAATATCACAAATAACAGCAGGCTTTTTACCAACTTTAAATCTGATTCTATTTGCATTACCAAAAATTACAAATCCATCATCTCCCGTCCTCTTTTGTATAGACAAATCTTTCAAACCTTTAACCCTAAAACTAACAGTTACTTCATTTGATGCCATCAACTTTTTAAGTCCATCACTATGCTTTGTTTTAAATTTATCTTGCCCTCCATCTCCTACTTTCAAATTTAATCCAGTAGTTCCTAAATGTCCTTCAACAAAACTTAGAGTCCCACTTTCTTTCAAAAGTTCTGGGAGCTTAGCAATTTCATTTCTTACAACATCCTTGGGACCAAAATCTCCTTCTAATTCACCAAAACTATACTTTACAACAATTCCACTTAGATCATTTCCTTGGAAAGCAGCTAATGCATTTTCAGGACTAAAATCTCTATTCCACATTTTTATATCATCTATCCCCAAAAAATTCCCCACTATTCTAACATTGTTTGTTGGATTAGAATTAAAAATTCCAGCTTCTTGTGATTCTGCACATTTCACCCCATTTATATACATGCTCTTACTACCCCCACTTTCAGCAGTAATGATTACATGCTTCCAATCTGAACTATCTATCGAACAAATTACTGGAGGATAATTTTTTTCACCAATTGTATTAAATTTCAAATTACCATCTTGATCTGAGTTTAATCTAAATCCTGAGTTAGAAGTTCTCTTCTGAATTGTAAGAGACTCCATATCTTTAATCCAGAAACTAAGGGCAAATTTATCATTAGAAAGAAGATCTTTTAGCCCAGGATTATGGAGAACTTTAACTTTATCTCCCTCATCTAATCCTAAAGCACTGCCTCTTTCTCCTTGAATAAAACTTGGAGTGCCTGATTCATGAACCATCCAAGGCAAAGAAGGTATCTCATTCTTCACTTTACTATAACTTCCAATAGTTTTTGAATCAAATGAATAATGGACAACAGGCGTTCTAACTGGCCCTTCACCAGCATCTCCCATTAAAGTTGCCAACTCTCCTAATCCTTCTTCTCCCATCTCTCTAGATTCTTGATAAACCATAGCTAGGATAAATAAAAGTATCAATATAACAACAATACCAATAATCATTTTATTATCTAATTCTCTTTTCTTTTTCCTCTTTCTTCCCATTCTATTCATAAACTACTAATTTTAAAACTATCAAATCCCTGATGTTTTATCTCTTCAACTTCAACCTCCTTAATCTCACTATGATTAGGTCCCTTTTTACATTTAACTAACATCTCATTAACTTTCTCATCTCTTCCTTCAATAACTATCTCAACACTACCATCATCTAAATTCCTAACATAACCCTTAACTCCTACCTCATCAGCATTATCTTTAACAAACTTTCTAAAGAAGACTCCTTGTACCGTTCCCACAATTTTTATTTTAAGTGTTTTCATCTTATTATATAAACAAACTAGTAAATTCTATTTTATAAATCTAACTTCTATAATCCAACTCATTATGCACAATAACAAAAACCTGTGAAGCAAAATATGTCCTAGGCCCAACTGTAAACCTTTCCTTATACCTCTTCAATTCCTTATTTGGCAATCCTTCATGATCTCCAATAACAAAAACATAATCATCCAAATTCTTAATCTTCCTAATATTTTCGCCCTTAAAATCCATAACACAAATCTTCTTTCCATCTTCAGTTAACTCTTTCAATAAAACACTCAAACTCTTCCTCTCAATATGACATCCTGGAAAAACCTCGGTCTTTTTCTTATCATTCCATTTATACAACATCCTTTTAATCAAACCACCAACATCTTTTTTCGAAAGAGGAATATCCTTACTACTATCAAACTCTAAATGTAATGGAGCATTTGGAGGCCCATCAAATATTAAATGCAAATGAACATCATCCCTAATCTTATTACTTAAACTCAATGCCTGTATAATTACATTAAAAACTATATCCAACCTCCCAGCCTTCATCGGATTATCAAACTTCCCAGTTGTCCTTGCAGTCTTTGAATAAAAAACAAACTCTCTCATCTTACAAATTACCTAATTCAATATATAAACTTGTTTGATAACTTAAAATTAATCACTAGAATATTCTGGAGATTCTTGAAGAAGTTTCAAAAAGTTTCCTAAATCAGGTCTATCGTAAAATACCAATCCACTAGTTATGGCATAATCCAATTCATCAGATATTCTTCGATTAAGAAATCTTGGACTAAGGGGTAATCTAAATATATCTCCATATTCATTTCTTATGCCGTGGCCAGTTACTGCATTATAAACTGTAGCTGCTAAAGAAAAAACATCTCCAGACTTTGTTCTATCAAGAGTATTAAATAATTCAGGAGCTAAATATCCTGGAGAAAGAGGACTATGTTGATATTCCTTAGAAGGTTCTCTTGCAGTTGCCAAATCAATCAATCTAACCTCTCCAGAACCATTTACTAAAATATTACTTGGCTTTATATCTCCATGCACTAATCCGCTATCATGTATCTGTACAAGCGATTCTGCAACATCTGCTGCATGTTTAACCAATCGAGGTACATTATATGACCTTCCATCAAAAGCAGACCCTTCACATAATTCCAATTCTAAAAATCCTCCATAGAATCCATCAAAAAATGCATAATCTAAACCATTAAAACCAACAATATTTGGAACATTTTTATCATGTAAAAAATCTAAATTTCTTGCTTCAGTTTCCAATACTTCTAATGGAGATTGATCTCTTGAAGAATAAGGAAGTCTAACAGAACTTTTTAAGGCTACCTTAGAATCTCCCTTTAATGCTGAAACTACTGTCCCTGAACCACCTCTACCTGCAAGTTTAATATCCTTAAATCCCCTATTACCAAGTATTAATTCCATTTGCTGATAATGGTTCCAACTATTTTCATCACATAAAACTTGTTCTGTTTCAAATTCAAGGTTATCACTATCTTCAGGTTTTACTCTTGAGACCGTTGTAGTAAGATTAAACATAGCCAATAGAAGCAAAATTTGAGTATAAAAAGGTTTCGTTTTTATTAAAAATTTAGAATATTTGTCTACAGGCTCTGAATTCTTTCTTTACCAAAAGCCAACCCTCTTCCTATAGCAATTTTTCTATTTCCTTGATTAACCTGGCCCTTTATACAATACTCCATTCTTCTAACTTTTCTCTTTGGATTTTTAGTAACATCTTTACTCTCAATTTCTAACACTGTATTAATCTCTTCTAATCCCAATCTCTTATAAAAATCAAATTCCATATTATATAACACTGAACCTTTTCTTTCTCTCAAAAAACTTTTCAAAACTCCTCCTAATACAAATGAAGCATATATATTAGAATTACCATTTAACTGCATACCTTCATTAAACATTTCTAACTTTTCAGAATCAATTGAACTAACTTCTTGATAAGAATCATTTGTAATAGAAAAATAATTTTTATCAAACAAACTATTAAATTCAAAATCTGCAACTGGACCTGAATCTTTTGAATATATTAATTTAAAACAATTTTTATCATTTCTTTCTATATCTATATCTAATGTTTCTTGAAATGCTGGAGAATGAAATTTTCCTTTTATCTGCATAGGAGGATTAAACCCAAAAGATTCCCTATATCTTTTTTCAGCATCAGAGAATAAATATATTCCAGGGCAAACAGGATTTTTGTTATGCTCGCAATAATGGATTGGATTATCATCTCCTAAAGCTCTAGCTACCTTTTCCCAATTATCTGCTCTTACTTCTAATTTCAAATTCATAAAAAAACCAATTAAATATGCCTTTTAAATTTATCTTTAAAAAATTACCTAATTATTTAGAATTTTTCTTTCTTCTCCTAGGACTTTTCTTGCTTTTTACTTCTATATTCTTAAGCAAGACTAGTAATATCAATATAACAATTATTACAATTCCTATAAGCTGACTATCCATACTAAATCCAGATAATCCTATTTTCTCAGTAAACATCAATCCAGGAGGACCTACATTAGTTGAATAAACAAGATCCCTACTAGGATCTCCCCATGGTTTACCTTTATTACTATCTAAACTACCCTCTGCATTAGAAGTTGGTTGATCAGAAGATCCTCCACTTCTTTTTCCTCCCTCAGTAGTGTCTCCACTTGATGCGGATCCTTGAGTCGAACTAGATTCTTTTTCAGATCTAACCTCCGGATTACCTAATACATTAAGCGAAGGAGCTTTAATTTCATCTTTAGTCTCACCTTCAACCTCACTGAATATTCCTGTAATTACTAAAACAAGAACTATTGATGAAATAAATATTGCTGTTATCAATACTCCTGCCATTAATCCAACTCCTTTTTTATTCATCTTATTATTTATCATTTTAATTTATCATTTAATCAGTTAGTCCTGAGGAGGTTTTGGAGGTGCAATATTATCTCCAAGTTCACAATCTTTAGGAACTTCCAATACAATGCCTTTTCCTAAAAGTTTTTTGTTAAATTTCTGATTAAAATCTTTTAGTGATGCTACATCCCATCCCTGCCTCGTTTCAGACCAAATAGCAGCTTTTAAAATTGTACAATTTCCTGACCATTCATTCAAACTCATACCCATCATAGCTTTACTTATTATCAAAAAATTCCATCCTTTATATAAGACAGTACCATCTAATACTAAAGGATAATTATTCTCAATAGGAATACTTATAGTCTGATTACTGAAAGAATACAGCCAATATGAAGTATGGAATAGACTCTGCTGATTTATAGAATTAATTACACTTTTAATAGAACTAATTACATTTTTATTAGAAGATAATTTATGAAGTTTCACATATTTTTGATATATCGGATTATAAACAAATGATGCTCTAATATTATTTTCTGAAAATAATTTCTTGTATTTTTTCTTAGATATATCTTCAAGAGGATCTACAAGAAGGTCCTTAAATGGAACTAGGTTCCAACCCGCTACTAATGTGAGGACTTTATATTTTTTTATCTTCCTAATAAATGCTGTCAAATAAACTTCAGCATAAGTTTCAGATTCTTTTCCAGGATAATAAATTTCTAAATAATCTTCATCAGGTTTAGTATAATGTAGGAATCTAGTAGCAACATCGCTAATAATATACGATTCATAAATTCCAGAATCACCTTTCTCAAGTCTAGGTGGATTAGAATAGTATCCTCTAAAATTCTTTATTCTAATCCACGCTACTTGAAACTTACCTTGACTATCATTTAACACAACACTAAACTTATTTTTCCCAAGATTACCATCCTTATCTTCTTCTGCAAGAAGAAGCTCATATGAATAACCCGTGATGTTTTGAGCCTCATCCGGTAAATATACTGTCAATCCATTTTTAGTAAATAATTTATCAAATGAAACTCCAGGACCTGCCTTAAATGTTACATTCTGTCCTCTATCATTCGCATCAGTTCTATAGGCAATACTAACAATAGTCATAGAAACATCTCCTATATCACAAGTATCTCCAATTTTCTTATCTTCACAAACTTCTACCCAAGTTCCATCAACATTTTTATCAACAGTAGTTAGATTTCTACCTGAGCTAGTATCTGTATGTACCTTAGCTTTTAACAAGTATGATTCACCAGAATCTTTATTATTACTATGACTTGCAACAAACCATGAATGAAAATCATTTCCATATCTAGGATCTTTCTCATGAAAAGTTAGATGATTATTACTTGAAGTTGCCAATCTTTCATCAGAAGCCTTTCCAAGTCCAGTAAATAACCCATTAGAACCATATAATAAATTAAAACTAACAGTACCCTCTTTAATCGGCACAGTCATTTCAATACTATCATCTCCATCAGGTTCAATAGTTATTTTCTCTTCTTCATTTCTAACTAAATCCATAGTAAATTTAATATTATCAAATCCCCCAGGCATTACCAAATCAACATCTTCAGTCAAGAAAACTTCTTTATCATTCTTCCACTCAATAACTATTTTATCAAGTTTTTGGTCAGGATACGAATAAGCCCCTTTAGGCATATAAGCCTTAACACCTGTAATTGTACGATCATTTAACTTAATATCTTGACCGTGTGTCAATTCAAGCTTACCTCTTTCAATACTAAAACTAACACTTGTTGGTATATTAGCAATTTGTGAATAATAAATATCTCTTACACTTATATAGGTGCCATCTTTAAGTTTAAAACTATCTCCCACTTTCATTTTTTTTGAATAAGGAACTCTTTCACCACTTACATTAAAAACAACCTCATATTTATCAATAAAAATTATACTAATCTCCCAAAGTATACCTTCAACATTAACTACTCTTGTTTTTCCTACTTCAACATTACTAGCTACCATACTATCAAATAACGTTAGTTTTTCTACATAATCTTTTGTACCACTTTTAGCATCTGAAACATAGTATGTTTTATCTAATATTTGCAAATCACTTCCTTCCAAGTCATCCAAATCACCTGAAGTAACACTAGATTCAGCATCTTGAATAAAGTCAAGAGTATAGTTCATAATATAGGTATTTGAACTAATCTTAAAACCTAATGTAGGAGTTCTTTCATCTAATCCCACAGCCTTTTCATAATCAGAATCTCTGAAATGACTAAGTGTAGGACTTCCAATAGCTATTTTTTGTTCATAATCAAATTCATCATTATCATTAGCAACATAAGTTCCATCTGCAAGAATTCTTAAATCATCATCATCAATTGTACCTGTGAAAATTCCCCAAGTATTACCAAGATTAAGATTATTACTAGACTTAGCTAATAAGACACTATCTCCGCTTCCACCTCCTCCTCCTTGAGCAATTAAACTTACAAAACCTATCGATAAAACTAAAATAAATACTGCAGCTAAAACAAAAACACCACTTTTCATATATTATAATGAAAATTAAACTTTATAAATCTACCCAATAATTTTAAACCCCATTAATTTTTTCCAATCTCTTTCTCATGATTTCACTATTAAAATATCTATTTTTTAGCCTTCTCAGTTGTCTCTTTTTTATCTTCAATTTTAGGCTTTTCTTCAACCTTATCTTTTTTCTTAGCAACTTCTTTATCTTGTTTAATCTTATCTACAGGAGCAGTTTCAACTGGCTTTATTTTAGGAGCCTTCTTAACATCCTTATTTTTCTCCTCTCTCTTTCTCTTAAACTCAATATGCTTTGGCAAATCAACTAATTCCACACTAACAGTATCATTATCAAATTTCTTAGCTTTAACTTTAATCTTTGCAGGAGGCTTTGTCATACCTCTAAATCTTATTTCATTATTTAAATCAACTTCAACCTTAATTTTCCTCAAGTCTCTATCATAAACCTTCATATGTCTAGCAATAAATTCTTTCAAAGTTTTAACTGCTTTATTACCTCTCTTATATGAGGGCACTTTTAACCAACCCTTTCTAAGTGGAACTATATATTCCCTTTCATATTCCATCTTTGGTGCAGTATCTTTCTTTGCCATTTATCCTCTAGCCTGTCCAGTTCTCCTTGGTTTAATCTTTAATTTTGTTCTTCTCCATTGTCTTCTAATCTTAGTAACTGCAGATGGATGCACTCTCTTTCCAGCTCCAAATTTCTTCAAAACTACCCAAACCGGAGCCCACTTAGTCCTTTTATTAGCCTTACTTAGCTTATTTTTCTTCTGTTGTCTTCGTTTTTCATACATTTTATTAAGACCTCCTTACTTTTTCTTCTAATCTTGATAATTTTTCATCAACTACTTTCTTAAGTTCAGAATAATCAGGGCTATTTTCCAATACCTCATATCTCATAAATTTATAGTTATTATCTGAATCAAATCCTAATGTGGTTTTTGAACCATAGGTTCTTGTTTTAATTATTCCGATTTCTTTTGGATCTAAAATAATCTTTCCATTATCATCTTCTCTAAATATAATTATAGGAGGATCTGTAAGATTTCTAGTTAATTTCAAATAGCCCGGCATATGAGGATGTTTTGTTTTCATTTCAAACCCTCCATTAATTCTTTACCTTTATCAGTTAATTTTCTACCTGCCTTCTTAGCATCATCTCCAGTTTTCTCTATCAATCCAGCAGCTTCAGCTTGCTGTAAAATAACTCTAACTATTTTTCCACTTCCCTTTCTAAAAATTTCTGGTTGCATACCTCTATTCTTCTTACTACCATATCTAGTCTTTAACCTATTAACACCAACAATTCCTCTAACATAAGCTTGCCTCATTATACTTGCAGCTCTCTTATGCCAGAAATCTTCATCAACAGGAGGCCTTTTCTTAGCAATACCTGTCTTAACATAAGCCATCCATTCAGGGGCTTGAAACTCAGAGAATTCCTTAAGAGCATTAGCTAATTTAGTATTATATTCATTCGCTTCAGTACTATAAACTATGCTAGTTTTTAATGCCATTTTATTAATAGACCACTCCTCTCGGAGCTAGATGGCTGTGACCTTCATCAATATCATTGATGAACTTATTATCAGCCATTAAGTCGTAATAATAGGGGAGAAAAAGGGTATATAAACCTTTTTAAAATTCTCAACTCTTTTTAGAATAAACTTAAGATTGATCACAACTTGATTTTCCCCAACCATCTCTAGAATAACTGTAAGGATTATCAGTACACTCTTCATAATTCTTAGGTTTTAATACACATCCATTGAGATACTTATCATTAGTAATAT
>CAYVEM010000017.1:0-11991 GCA_964450665.1 Candidatus Woesearchaeota archaeon
CAAATTATTTAACTATTCCCATTCCAAACACTTTTATAACTCTTTTTCTTAAATACAACATGCTAAAAGAACAATCAATAAAAGCGTACGCACTGAAAAACGCAATAGAGCATTCAGGTAAAGCAACACCAGGTCCAGTCATCAATAGCTTATTTAACGAAGGCCTAAAAAAAGATAAAATAAAGGAAACCATGCCCAAAATTCAAAAAGTTCTAAATGAAGTAAATAAATTATCTATTGAAGAACAAAAACTTGCTTTCAAAAAACTAGAATCAATAATAGGATATAGAAAAGAACGTGAAGGACTTCCAGAATTACCAAAACTAAAAAAAGGAAAAGTTATAACAAGAATGAGTCCAAGTCCCAGTGGACCATTAACTTTTGGACATATAATAACTTTGGTTCCAAATTTTCTTTATGCTAAAAATTACGATGGAAAATTCTATATAAGAATAGAAGACACCAATCCAGAGAATATCTATAAACCTGCATACAAAATGATAGAACAAGAAAGTAAATGGTTATGTAAAAATAAAGTGAATATTATAATACAATCAGATAGATTGGAAATTTATTATGAATATGCTGAAAAACTTATCAAATCAGGAGATGCATATATCTGCACATGTAATCAAGAAAAATTCAAAGAATTGATAACGAAAAGTAAAGCTTGCCCTTGCAGAAAATTAGAAAAGAAAGAACAAAAAGAAAGATGGAGTTTAATGATTGAACCAGGTTATAGGGAAGGTGAGGCAGTACTAAGATTCAAATCAAATATTAAAAATAAAAATCCTGCTATGAGAGACTTTCCTTTAGCAAGGATAAATGAGTCTGCACATCCACGAACAGGTAATAAATATAGAGTCTGGCCATTGATGAATCTAGCAGTTACAGTAGATGACATTGAATTAGGTATAACCCATATTATCCGTGGAAAGGATCATAAAGATAATTCAAAAAGACAAGAGATGATATATAAGGCTCTAAAAAAATCAAGGATTTTTCCAGTCGTAAGATTTATAGGAAGATTACATCTAAAAGAAATAAAAATGTCTGCATCACAAATAACAAAAGATGTAACATCAGGAAAATACAAATCATTTGATGACCCAAAACTACCAACATTACAATCACTAAAAAAACAAGGCTACAAACCAGAAACTTTCTGGAAGTTTATAGAGAATAGAGGATTATCAGAAACAGATAAAACAATTTCAATGAAAGATCTAAAAGAAGTTTTAGACAACATTCAAAAGAAATCTTTATAAACCAGACAAACTTATAACAACTATAAAAAGATGGTGAACAAAAAAGCTCAGGCTCAGATAATTACAACCGTACTAATTATACTTCTAGTTTTAGCTGCAATAATTATAATTTGGCAAGTAGTAGGTGGAACAGTCCGAGAAGGAACTGAAGAAATAGAAAGCCAATCTAGTTGCTTAGGATTAAGAATCGATATAACTAATATTTTTAAAGGTACACCACAAGATGGCGATACTGCCTTAGTTCCTGCAAGCATTACAATAAGGCCTACCAAAGATATTGCAGATTATCAAATTTATCTTGATGGTGTAGAATTTGGAAGTAAAGGAGGCCCTCTTGAAGCTCTACAGACTAATCCAATTGATGAAGAGAAAATTATCGAAGTTGGCCAAGAAATAGAAGTTATCCCAACAATTGGAGACGCAGTTTGCCCAGGCACTAAACAAAAAGTCAAATAAATAATAAAAAGGAGGTTAATAATGTATAATAAAAAAGCTCAATCACAAATAATCACAACAATTCTAATTATACTCTTAGTTCTAGCCGCAATAATAGTTGTCTGGCAAGTAATCCAAGGGACAGTTAAAGAAGGCGCAGATGAAATAGAATCTCAATCTTCTTGTTTAGGATTAAGATTAGAAATAACTGATATTACCACAGAGGTATTAGCTGTGACAGGGGACTCAAATGCAGAACCTCCAATTGGAGCAGTACCTGGAGTACCTCCAAAAATTATAATCAGGCCTACAAAGAATATTGATAGTTATCAAGCATATGTTAATGGAGCAGTATTTGGTGCTAAAGGAGCATCATTAGAGGCACTTAAAACATTTCCAATAGTTAAAGTGGCTGGAGCAGATCCTACCCAAACAATTTCATCAGGTGATGAAATAGAAGTTATTGCTATAATTGATGAAGCAGCTTGTCCAGGTACTAAACAAAAAGCAGAATAATTTTTTTTATTTTTTTTTCTAATTTTTTTTAAGTTTCAGAATTAGAAACTTATAGTTCCTTAATCATATAAGGACCTTCTAATTTATATCCTAAATTTCTATAATATTCTCTAACACCTACTCCTGAAATAACTGCTAATTTCTTAAATCCGTTTTCCTTACTAATTCTCTCAGCTTCTTGCATCAATTTCTTTCCAATTCCAATATGCTGTCCTTCAGTTCCTTTCTCTCCTATATTCAATGATTGACCATAAACATGTATTTCTCTAACCATAGCACAATTTTCTAATTCTTCCATAAAAGGTTTATTCAAAAATCTCAACCTTAAAAGCCCAAACAAAATATTATCTTTATTCACATACTGCAAAAAAAACTCCTTTCCACCACTAGCATCATACTCAGTAGTTTTCAAATGAATATTATCATCCATCTTTTTATAAAATTGTTTATTAAATCCAAGTTCTCTCATCCTAATTTCATTAACCTTAAATTTTTCATCCCTAAGATTCTTTTCAACATCTCTTCTAATATCAATTCTTGTAGTTCCAGCAACTAATAAGTCTGGAGGAATTTCTCTCATAATCCTCATAGTCCTACAATATTCAGGAATCATCTTAGTCATCTCTTCTAAAATCTCTCTAGTTTCTTCTTCATTCATTGGTTTAAATCCAATCTGTTCATAAGTTTTAGCTAAAGGAGAATCATCAATAACTTGACAAGGATAAATCTTCAATTGATCCGGCTTATAAGCTTGATCATCAAAAATCATCTTAAATAACTTCAAATCTTTCTCCTTATTACTATAAGGCAATCCAGGCATAACATGATAACCTAATTTAAACCCTGCATCTCTCAAAGCCTGACTAGCATCAATCACATCCTTTACAGTATGCCCTCTATTAGTTTTCTTATAACTTTCATCATCAGGCATCTGAACACCAATCTCAACTCTAGTAGCACCATATCTCAACATCTCCCTAATGTCTTTTTCAGAACAATTATCAGGCCTATTCTCTATACACATTGCAACACATCTATGCTCAGCAGTTTCATTTATTTTCTTAGCTTCTTCCAAATCTTTACTATCAACACCATTCATCGCATCAAAACATTTCTTAATAAAATTCTCTCTATAATCTTCAGGATACTGTAAAAACGTACCTCCTAAAATAATCAATTCAATCTTATCAGTTGGATGATTCATAACACTAAATGCCTTAAGTCTAACTTTAACTTGTTGATAGGGATCAAAATCTAACATTAAACCCCTCATAACTGCAGGACTTTTTTCAGTATAACTTTGGGGGACTGTTTCTCCACCAGGACAATAAATACAAGTGCCATGATCACATTTCCTAGGCCCTAAAACTACCGTTAAAGGTGTCACACCAGCCATAGTCTTTGATGGCTTCCTAATTTCTCCTTTCATTGGTATTTTCATTTTATCTTACAATATGACAGCTTTTTTAAGCTTTAAAAAACTACCTTTTTCATGACAATACCAATAAAAATTATCAGCAAAAAAGAATTTCTAAGAAAGTACAAAAAACCAAATCAGGAAAAGATTTGGGACAATATAGCAAAGCCCTGGAAAAAATATGTAGTAAGAAAGATTCCAGGAGTAGAAAAATTCTTAAAAAATAAAAAAGGGAAAGTTATCGATTTAGGATGTGGAAGTGGAAGGAATATGATTCCAAATAAAAATATAAAATATACTGGAATAGATTTTTCATTAAAGCAATTAGAAAAAACTAAAGAATATCTTAAAGATAATCAGATGAAAGCTAAACTAATAAAATCTGAAGCTAGTAATCTAAAAGAAATTAAAGATAATACTTTTGATTATGGATTATTTATAGCAGCACTACATTGTATAGAAACACCTGAAAAAAGAAAAAAATCATTAGAAGAATTATATAGGGTATTAAAACCAAAAGCCAAGGCATTAATTACAGTCTGGGATTCAGAAGATAAAAGATTCTCACATATAAAAAATAAAGGAGATATTTACATGGCATGGAGGGAGGACAACATACCCTATATGAGATATTATTATTTATATAAAAAAGAAGAATTAAAAGAACTAATTAAAAATTCAGGATTTAAAATCATTAGTTTCCATCAAAGAAAGGAAGAAGATAAAGTTCGTTTTAATAAAAAAAATTGGATACTTCAAGTAGAAAAGTAATCCTTAAACCCCCATAAAACTTATAATCCGCTAATTTTACATTTCATAATGGAAGATAATAGTAATGAATTTTTTAACAGAACTACTGTATATAGATACGAAACAATAAATAAAGCATACATAAGATATCCAAATAATAGTTGGCATATCCAAGGAGGAAGAGAAGAATCAGGGCCCATAGAAAAACTTGTTTATATGCCTAAAGATCATTTAAAATCCAACAGAAAAATAACACAAGAAGTTTTAGATGAATTAGATAAAAAAACAAAAAATTGTGTTCAGGAAGGAGGAAGATTAATTAACATTGTTTCAAGTAATGGAATAGATAAATTTTATGTAAGTGATATCATTACATCTATAAAAAAAATAATTCCTAATCTTAATAGAGATAAAAAAACAGATTAATATTTAACAAATTCTTTACTTAAATTTTTCTCACCAATAAATTTCTCTTTTCCTGTATTCATATCTTTAATCTTAAATCTATTCTTTTTAACTTCTTCATCTCCCACAAAAATAACTTTTCCAATCCCATAACTATTTGCATAATCTAATGCCTTACCAGGTTTACCATAAAACACACTACATCCAACACACTCTTTCCTAATTTTCTCAGCAACTTCAATAGATTTCTTGTCTTGACCCAAACTAACAACTAAACACTCATTATTATAATCTCCAATATCTGTCAACAATTCTAATCTATCTAACCCAAAACTAATCCCTGTACTTTGAATTCCATTATTCAAATAACTTCCTCCAGCAGTAATTGTTTGCTTTAATCCTTTTGATTTAATCTCAAAAATACTACCATTATAATAACTAAGGCCTCTAGCTAAAAAAGGTTGAAAATTTATCTTAATTCCATACAATTTACATACCTTAATCAATTCCTTAACCTCTTTATAACCTTCAAATTTTTCAAAATATTTTTCGGGCTTCTTAAAAATAGCAAGAACTTTTTCCGCATTAAAATTCTTCAAATTTCTCTTAACATCTTTCTCACTCAATTTATCCAACTTATCAATCTCCCTAATGACAGATTTCTTATCTTTAATTTTAAACTCATCAAGAATTTCATTCAATAACTTTCTATTATTAAAATTAATAACAAAATCAATATTCAATTTATTTAGAATCTCACTAGTTATCTTAAGTATTTCAGCTTCATCTTTTATACTACTTCCAACAACATCAACATCGCATTGTGTAAATTGCCTCCATCGATTAGGTCCAATTGGTTCATCTCTAAAAACCTCTCCAATTTGATATCTCTTATAAGGTAATTTTTTATTTTTAGCTAAACGTTTCAATTGAAATGTAAATTCATATCTTAAAGCCAACTTTCTCTTTCCACGATCTTGTAATTTAAAGATACTGCTAACTGCTTCATCATCAGAATTATTTCCTTTAACAAATTTCTCAGTCTCAATAATAGGAGTTTCAATTGGAATATAATTATATAATCTAAAAGTTTCCTCTATGATATTCCTAACTGCAACTCTTTTACTTGCATCTTCAGTATCTTTAAATCCCTTTACTATTTCTGTCATTTTACATCCTCCAATTTTTTTACTAATCTTTCAACTTTATTTTTTATTTTTTCTATAGTCTTTAAAATTTTCTTTTTATCATTATCATAGACATCTTTTATATCCCATCTAACAACTTTTGCTTTATATTCTCTATCCTTGAATATTAAACTTGGAACATTGTCTGCAACAATTACTATAATGTCTTGTTCCATTAATAATTTGCTACTTAATCCTCTTGGTTTGCCTCTAATATTAACTTCAGCATCTTTAGCAACTTTTAATTGGAAATTAGTTAATGGAGCTCCAACCACAACACCTGCCCCACTACCTTTAACTTTCTTATTTTTATTTATTTTATTAAAATACTCTGTAGCAATTCTACTTCTAAATCTATTGTTTTTGCATACAAATAATATTTTCATCACCATTTTTTTAAGAGTAGGAAAAGCGGAAGGGGAGAATCGAACTCCCGTCACACGGACCACAACCGTGCGCTTTACCACTAAGCTACATCCGCCATATTTATTAATCAAACAAGAATTTCTAGGTATAAAAACATTATCAATCAAAGAAAAATAATCAAAAGCCAAACTAGAACTATCATCCTTAGTAAAGATGATGGGGAGAACTCCCTGCATTTCCTTCAGCTAATTTTGCTTTCATAAGATTATTAAAAAAAGTTAGTTTTTAAACTTTTTCATTTAATTTTTCTAAAACTACTTTCCAAAACATATAAAAAGGAAAATATCCTATACAAAGTATATAAGTAAAAAAATTAGTAACTTGAAAGGAGGTTGAACATGGCAAAAAAAAGAGGAAGCGGTAATCAATTAGGAAGTTGGGCTTTTTTAGTAGGACTTATCATTGCAATTGTAATTGGTTTGTTTGGTCAATTAGGACCTGCATGGTTAATGGCTTTAGTCATAATAGGGTTATTAGTTGGACTATTAAACGTAAGTAGCAGAGAAACAACTCCTTTCCTAATATCTGGTTCGGTATTAATTATAGCTAGTGCCTTTGGCGGTGATGTATTGTCACCAGTACCATATGCTAGCTCTATATTTAATGCATTATTAGTATTATTTATTCCAGCAACTATTGTTGTAGCAATTAAGAACGTATTCGCAATAGCTAGAGATTAAACACAAAAAATTTTTTATTTTTTTTTTATTTTTTATAAAACATATTCTTTCTTGAAATTATTCAAGAATTCTTGAAACCTATTTTCCTTAATAGCTATTTTAACCTCATTAATCATATTATTCAAAAAATAAATATTATGATAACTAGCTAATTCTTTTCCCACAGATTCTTGTTCTTTTAACAAATATCTAATATAACTTTTAGTATAATTTTTACAAACAAAACATTTACAATTATTGTCTATAGGATTATTATCAAACTCAAATTCCTTTCGTAAAATTCTTAATTTCCCATTAGATGTAAACAAACTTCCTCTTCTAGCATTCTGTGTAGGCAATCTACTATCAAAAATATCACACCCCATTCCAATAGCCTCCAATATTTCTATAGGATCTCCAATTCCCATCAAATAGATCGGTTTTTCATCAGGAATCATCTCCTTATGCAATTTAATAATTTCCTGTTCTTCTTCACGACTTTCTCCTAATCCAAATCCCCCAATAGAATATCCATCAAAATCCAACTTCAATAATTCATTTATACATTCCTTACGCAAATCTTCATATTTTCCTCCTTGTGTTATTCCAAATAAGAGTTGGTCTTTTGTTTTAGTATTTCCTAAAACTAAACTATCTTTCTCTCCCCCATCAGATTTACCTCGAATTCCTTCTGTAGACTTACTAAAACCTTTCTTTAAAGAGTCATGCACTTTCTTACATTTCTTAGCCCACTTAATAGTTTTCCTAACAGCTTCTTTAATATCTTCATAACTTTCTTCATACATAGGCATACTATCTAAACACATTGCAACATCACTTTCCAATTCTAGTTGTATTTTCATATTCTCTTCAGGAGTCATAAAAATTTTCTGATTAGTAAATGGGTTCTTAAAATAAATCCCACTATCATTAGAATTATGGTAAATACTTTTAGAATACATCTGAAAACCTCCCGAATCAGTAAAGTTCAAACCATTAAAATTCATCATCTTCCCAATTCCACCCATCTTTTCAACAAATTTACTTCCAGGCCTCATTGATAAAATAAAAGCATTTGAAATTACTGCAGGAATTTTCATTTCATTTAACTGCATACTATTAATATGTTTAGGAGTCATCTTAGTACTAACTGGCATAAAAAAAGGAGTCTCAGCTATACCCTTCTTAGTATGCAATTTTCCTATTCTCGCCTTACCATCTTGATTTATTATCTCAAACATAAAATGGCAATCAATAAACCATTTAAATAGGTTTTCATTAAGAATAAAATGAAAAACCAAAAATTTTATTCATTATGGCTCTCACTAATCATAATAGTCATCTTTATCTTACAAAATATTATACCCAATCTCACAGATTTATTTGTTTTAAACCAAAAAGCCATAACAAATTTTCAAATTTATAGATTTCTAACAGCAATATTCCTACATGGAAGTATAACCCATCTAGCCTTTAATTTATTCGCATTATTCTTTTTTGGATTAGTCTTAGAAAAAACAATTGGAACTAAAAGATTCCTAATAGCATTCTTCGCAACAGGAATAATAGCAAACATAATATCAGTAAACTTCTACAATTCCAGCCTAGGAGCAAGCGGCGCAATTTATGGAGTTATTGGAGCAGCCACAATTCTTAGACCTATGATGATGATCTATACTTTTGGTGCAATTATGCCCATGTTTCTAGCAGCTATTATCTATATCATTGCAGATATTCTAAGAGCTTATGGAGCATTTGGCCCAACAAACATAGGATCTATTGCCCATTTATCAGGAATAGGTTTAGGCCTATTACTAGGAGTTTACTATAGAAATAAGTTCAAACAAATCAAAAATAGAAAAATAGAAGTAAGATTTGACGAGAATTCTATGAATAAATGGGAAGATAGATTTATGAAATAACTTTTATTTTTTTTCTAAAAAATAATTAGAATATTATTAATAAAAACTTATAATCTCAAACTCCTCCTAATCCCAAACTTACCAACTTTTGTCCTTTTCAAACTCAACAATAATCCTCCCCCATATTCTCTCCCAAAATCATCCGCAATAGCTCGTATATATGTCCCACTACTTACAGAAAGAGTAACATTCAAAACATGATACCTTTTATCTTCTTTTAACAATTTATTCCAATTATTAATAATATCTTTCTGTCTAAAATCCCCTTTAACCTTATTTATCTTAGGAACAATATATTTCAACAATCTACTATTACTTATCTGATAAATGCTATTTACCTTCACTTTCTTAATAATAACATTTTTCTTAACATCCTCCACCTCAATACCTCTCCTAGCATAATGAAACATGGGCTTCCCTTTAATTTTATAACTAGAATACTTTGGAATTTTCTGCTCATACTTACCAACGAAACCCTTAATTTTCTTTTTTAATTCTTTTTCATCAATCTCATTATCTATCTTCCCATTTTCAGCAATCCCCAAAACATCATTACTATCACTTGAAAATCCCAAAATAAATTCTGCAGTATACTCTTTATCAAACCCCATATACTGTCCAATCTTTTTATTTTCTTCTTCAACTAAAACAATTAATACTCCCTCCGCCATTGGATCCAATCTACCAGCATAACCCATTCGTTTATTCTTATAAACAGGATTCTTCAATTTAAATTTCTCAATAGTTTCTAATGGAGTCCATCCAACTTTTTTATATAGATTAAGTATTTTTTTCATAAAACAATATAATCAAAGGTAGATTTAAATATATCATTTTGTAAATGCATATATGGAAAAGAGGGGACAAGTTACAGTTCTAATTATTGTTGCAATAGTTGTGATTGTAGGTGTAGCAGTATATTTATCTCTTTCTAATCAATCATCAACAAACAATCTAAGAAGTGCTCTATCAAAAATTGGAATTTCTCAGCAAGTTAATGTATTAGAAAATTCTATTGGAGAATGCCTAAAAACAACATTAGATAATGCAATAGGAGTCATAGGAATACAGGGAGGATTCTATACTCGACCAGAAGCATCAGAAGATCTAGGTATTACATTCATCCCATATTATTACAATCAAGGATCCTTCTTACAACCCTCCCTAAATAAAATAGAATCAGAGATATCAGATTTTATTAATGAGTTCTTACCTTTCTGTATAGAAGATATTGTAATAGAAGATATTTTATTAAAACAAGAATCAATAAAAACTATAACAAAAATAAATCCTGGAGAGGTGAAAATACAATCAGACATGCAAATTACCATAACAAAAGGTGATCAAACAGCCTTAATAGAATTAACAAGTTATCCAACAAGATTAAACTCAAAATTAAATGAAATGTATGAAATATCTGAATATATAATAGATTCTCATAGAGAAGATCCAGAATTCATTTGTATAAATTGTGTGGCAGATATGGCTGAAGAAAAAGGGCTATTTGTAGACATGCTTAGCTTTGAAGTACCATTCACAACCCTTTTCATAATATCAGAAGATACAGATTCAACAGATCCTAAAATTTTAGAATTTTTAAATAAATATCCAGAATCAGAAACTCCAATAGAATGAAATCATCATTAATATCTAATATATCATTTACATTATTAGTCCTAACAATATTAGTCTTACCACTAATTCTAGCCCAAGAGTCCCAATTAACCGATGAAGAAAAGGAATTAATTGAAAATAAGAAATGGAATGAAATAGCAAAACTCACATCTGATCGAAAGAATGAAATTTTAGCTAACATTAATTTGAATGAAAAATCAGAGATGCTTGCAGGAATAGCTAAAAACAATTTACTAACAAAAGCATATGAAAGAATAGATCAAGGACCAGGCAACTTTCTTCAGAAACTATCAAGTAAAACAGTTGAAAGTTCAAGAATATATTTAATAGAATTTAAAGGATTTGATAACTCTCAATTAAAATTCAAGGAAGGAAATATAATTACTGATGGAAAAACATCTATAGGATTAGAAAATCTACCAGAGAAATTAAAAAAACTTGAATATTCTGAAGGATCATTCTCATCAACATTTGAAGATGGATCAGAAATCAAATATAGTAATGGAATAATAGATAAGGAACTAAGATACATTTCAGATGACATCCCTCCAAGTAAAACTGATAAAGGTAAAATATCTTTAATTCCAAATAAAGGAAAAATAACAATAGATGATAATGGAAAATTCCTAATTGAAAAAGAAGCCCAAGTAAAAGTAGGTGACAGAACTTTTGAAAAATTAAAAGATTCAAAAGAAGAATCATCATTTAGCATAGATAAAGATGGAGGTCAATTTAAGGGAAAAAATTTAATGGTAAAAACAAAAGCTGCAGAAATATCAATAAAAAATATGGAAACAGATATTATATTTAATAAAAGAGAAACTACATCTGAACAATATATTAGAATATTAGGGTCTCCTAAAATTCCTACAGATGGAGATATAACTGAGTTAGCAGAAGAACTTGGCTTATATCTAAAAGATGTAAGAATTAAAGGAAAAGATATAACTGTGAATCTTTTAAATGAAAATATTCCCTCAGAAGTAGTAAAAGTTTCTGTAGATGGAAATAATATCATAATAAAAAATGGAGAAGATATATTAAAAATAGATGGAAAAAAAATATATTCAAAAACACGGCTATCAAAAGCAATAGTGGGTATGAGTGTAAAAAATAAGCAATCTCCACGTACAGAAGTTAAGAGTAGCTCAAGCATGAAATTTAGAGACTCTAAAACAACAGCCTCAAAAGGAAATGAAAACCCTAGAGTTACAAAAACACTCAATAGAGTAATTGGTAAGGGGGTTTCTACTTCTTATGGCTTTAATGTAGCCACAACTACACTAAATGTAAATAAAAGAGATGCTACAAAATTTCTTGATCAAAAAGATCCAGTTCCAAGATTTAGTATTCAAACAGAATTAACTACAA
>CAYVEM010000017.1:12091-15469 GCA_964450665.1 Candidatus Woesearchaeota archaeon
AGGATCAGATAAACCTTACATTGGAATAAAACTTCCTAACAAAAAAGAAAAAAAATATTATATAGGCAATGCTTATTTAAATTCATATAAAAAATCCGTAATAACTGGAGCTTACGGACTTTCAAAAGAAAGATATAAAAGATTAACAGGAACCTGGTGTAGAGCAATTGGAATTCACACAGAAAAATGTGGTAAGTAAGATTAATTTTTAAAAATATTCTCTGTATAAAATAATGCAATTCTTTGAGAAAAACTATAATCCTTAGTATTCTCGGGCAAATTTAAATCATACCCTAATTCATTACTAAAAATAGTTTCTATATCTTCTAATCTTTCAGTAGGGATTTTACTATAATCAAATTCATTTATTTGTCTAACATTTTTACTAGTCAAATAATTTTTTACTTCATCGACATTTTCAGAATTATTAGCATATCTAACAATTATTACCATTTTCTCATCAGCACCATTGGTCTTCTCTAATCTTTCTTTCAAATCATAATTCTCTAGCGCTCTGCTATCTACCTTGTCCACATTTTTATTATCAACTCTTTGCGATTCTCCACATCCAGCTCCAGCTAAAATTGCTATCAATCCAATATTAACTAATTTTTTTCTCATAAAAAAACATAAATATCTCCCTATTTAAAGCTATCTTTAGTAAGTATTAAGAACCCATTTTCACCAAGTAAACCTTAAAAACTTAATAATATTAGTTAATACATGGGAAAAAGAGGGCAAACATCCATATTTATCATAGTGGGAATAATCATAGCAGTATTATTAATATTATTATTTTCATATACAAATATTAATTTTGGAGAATTCTCATTAATTAGTTTTGATAAACAAACAGAGATTATAGATAATGGAATAAGAAACTGTTTTGAAGATTTATATAAGGAGGCAACAAATGAAGTAGGTTTCCAAGGAGGATATTACTACGAACCATTAGGAGAATATCTTAAAAGCGACCTAAATTCAATACCATTCTACTACTTTGGAGAACTAGAATATATTCCAGATAGAGAACTAATAGAAGAACAAATTGCACTAAACATAGATTCAAAAAAAGAAAGATGCTTTAACCTATTTGAATCTTCATCATTAAGTTATGAATATTACTATAACCTTGCCAAAATCTCAATCAAAGAGAAAAGCATAGAATTCAATAATAATCTAGACCTAACTTTAACAAAAGGGGAATCAACAAGTACCACAAATTTTGGAAACTCTATAAAAGGAATAAAATCCAATCTTTTTGCCATGAATAACCTTGCATCATATATTGCATTTTCTTACAATGCTAATGAAGAAACTATCTGCTTAAGTTGTTTCCAGGAAATAGCTGTAAATGAAGAATTAATTGTAGAATTTGATGACTCATTAGAAAATATTTTAATAGTCAATATCATTGAAACAAAAGAAAATTCTTTCCCAAGATTTTATAAATTTGCATTAAGTGCCACAAAAGATTTGGAAGAAGATGGAAAACTTCCGCCTAATTATGATGAATCTCCTAATTTTAATCCTTCCGATCCGGAACTAAATTTTAATACGGCAAATTTTGAAGATGAATAAAAAAATCATTTTAATTTTCTTAATATTAATTGTAACTCAAAGTTTGGTTAGTGCAGAATATGGTTATGAAGATTTTATTTTTCATTTAAATGAATTAAATCAAGAAGGTACCTTAACTCAAGAACTAATAGATAATCTTGAAAATTTATCTCCAGAACAAAAACTTGAAATTATTGAATCAATAATTAGTTCGGACTCCGATAAATTCTGGAATCAATGGAAAGATGATTTAACGGGAAAGCAAAAAAGAGATCTCCTAAAAGATCTAGGATCAGAAGCTAGAAACAAATTTACAAAAAAATATGGAGAAAAATATGGAGTAATTTTTATCAATTTAGGTGATGAAAACGTCAAATTTGCAGATGACAATATAATTGGAAATAGACAAGGTTATTTCCAAATGGATAAGATTGAAGAATACAATCAAAACAATCCAAATAATAAAATTACTACAATAGAATATAAACAAGATGGGGAAACTAGTTCTTTAATATTTAAAAAAGTAGATGGAAACACCTTAGATTTAACTGTAGGAAAATCAAAAAGAGGATTTTACTTCAATCCAGATTCAGGTTACATCGGAAGAGTTGGAAAAGATGGATTAATCAATAAAGAAGACCAATTTACTGGAAAATGGAATGGATTAGGAAATCTAAAAATTGACGCTACCAATACTGAAGTAAAAATGAGCTTTGATTTCAATAGAAACTCTCAAGGTGAAGCAAATGATCCTAGAAACTTTCCAAAATTTTCAAATTCAGAAGATTCTTATTCTACCTTTCAACATCCTTCTGGAAAAGGAGAAGATGGAAAAACTAAATATGATCTTAAATCTGGAGAATTAACTTTTGATGAAAATGGCAGACTAAAAAGTGCAAACAACATGTACAAAAACAAGGGAGAAAAATCTTGGGGAGGATTCTTTGGCGAAGAAACTGCAATTACTTATAATAAGAATGCTTTTGACGCTACAAAAGGATCAAAAGTTATGATAGATCTAGAAAATGGAGAAATAAAAGCTGAAGTCAAAAGGGTGCAAGAAGGAATCGCTGGAGATATAAAGAATAAGATAGATAATATTAAAGATAAAATGGTAGAACTAAAAAATAAATTAGGAGATAATGATGAAAAAATAAAACTTGGCATCGGTGCAATAACTACTGCGGAAAATCTCTTAGGACTTGCAAAACTTACAGGTAATGCTAATTCGATAAAATTAGCAGAAAACGGATTGATATTTGCTGAAAATGAGGTTAAAAAGGAGATTGCAGAAATTTTCAATCTTAAACCAGATGATCCTCTTGTAAAGGCTATTGCTACAAAAGGGAATTTAAATCTTATCAGCCAAACATTAAATCTTGCAAGCACCGCTACTGGCGCAGCAGGAGATCTTGCAAATTTACTAAGCAATAAGGCAGGAGCAGTAAAAAACCCATTATTTAGCAGTTTAAATCCGGCAGAAGGAACAAGAATAAACCTACAACTAAGCAATCCAGCTACAAGACAATTAAAAAATGTTGAAATGTATAGTGGAAGTTTAGACATAACAGATTCTGAAGGTAAATTAGCAAGAGTTGTCAACACCGCAACAACCCATGGATATGTAATACCTTCAATAATTAATAGGGGAGCTAGAAATTTTGATAACATTGACTTTACATTACATAATGGAAATTATAAAGACGGACAAAATATCAAAATATTTTCGCAAAATGGTAATTTGAATGCAATAGGTATTGGAGGATTCCAAAATTTAGAAAGTGTTAAAGGAGAATATGTAATAAATGCAGGAGGAGG
>CAYVEM010000018.1:0-15379 GCA_964450665.1 Candidatus Woesearchaeota archaeon
TTAACTAAAAATTTTTGATTCCCAAATCCTCCTTTTACATTATAAACATCAATTACTTCCTCTGATTTTTTTGTCTTATCAGCAATTTGTTTTCTAGCTTCATTAAAATTTACATTACTATCTGTTTCAAAAACTAATTCTTGTCTTTTTAACAATGTGTTATTTCTATCTTTAATGATTTCCATTTAGAATTATAATTTTATAGCATAAAAGCCATTTTTATTTATTTTCAACTCTTTTGCTAGTATTGATTTTTCTGGATTGATTATTTCTACTCTTCCTTTGAAAGTTTCTGAAACATCTTTTTTACCACAACTTGGACAACTAGCTTCATAATATATTAATTTGCAAGTTTTACAAGCTTTATCTTTTGCCATTATGCTGTAGCCCCCTTAGTTAACTTTTTTTTACTAGCTTTAGCAGCTTTTTTTTCTTCAGCTATCCAATCCAATTTTCCTAATCCTGGTTGTCTCATTGTTAATCCAATCTTAGGTTGATCTCCCTTATAAGAAACTGCAACAATTCTTGCTAAACAAGGATCTCTTTTTTTCAAGACTTTTTTTGAATCTTTTCCTAGTAATGTTCCGGTTGTAGAAAAGGTAACATAATCATCCATTGTTTGACTAATGTGAATAACTCCTTTCATAACTCCTAAATTAATGAAAGCTCCAAAGTTTGTAATTTCTTCAGTTAGTCCATAAACTAGTTCTTGCATTTCTGGTTTCCAAACTATTAATTTAAATTTAGAATTGTAATATGCTGCACCATCTCCTGGGATAATTATACCGTTTCCAACTTCTAAAACACTTATAATTCCTATAACTTCTCCGATTTCTTTGTCGTGGTAATTAGCGTATGTTTCTTGTAATTGTTTAGCAACAGCATCGCTGGTTTTAAGCCCAAATAACTTTGGCTCAACACGTACATAATCTTCAACTTCAACTATATAGAACATTGTATAATTACTAAAAAATAGAGGTTTAAAAACCTTTTTACCTAGTTAATATTAATTTCTTACCACGGCTGATTAAGATAACCCTGCCTAATTTCCATCTCATTTCTCTATCTAATGTACAAACAATATTTTTACTATTTTCTTGAGCTAATTGTATTATCGCATCATCAACACTTTTTCCGGCAGGATGGACTATATTTATTTTTTTCTTATCAAGAATTTTTAATGCTAAATCACATGCGTCTTTATCTTTTCCTTTTTTAGCTTTAATTCTTAATCTTTTTAATTCTTCAATAACTTGCTCAGGCACAACTAAATCAAAACCTTCATTGAGAATATTATTTATCTCTTCAATATAATCTAACTTTTCTTTAGCACAATAAATTAAAAAATTTGTATCTAAAATTACTTTCATTTAGTAATAAATACGAGAACATTTATATAACTATTTATCTTCATTTTGTTGAGGTGAGATATGGAAGAACAAAAACATATTCTAGATACTTTAAAACAAGTAAGAGATGCTGTTCAAAGTAAAGATTATATAAAAATTAAACAATTGAGTAATAAATTTGTTCACCATTGTTCAATACAGCAGGATGCAGATATTATCTCGGTTGCAGTTATAATTTATTCTTTAAGTAAGATGCTTGAGCGAGAAGATTACAAGAAAGAAAAAAACTGGAAACAATTCTATAATGATTATTTAAGAACAATAAAAAATATGATTACTGCTCTAGAGAATAATAATCATGAAAAATTTCATAATGAAATAAAATTAAATAGAAAACTTTTATCAAAACTTTCAGGCAATTTAAAAGAAAATATGAAGGATGTTTTTAATAGAGCTAAAATTAATAAGGCTTCAAAAATATATGAGCATGGAATTTCTATGGAGAAAACTGCTAAGATTTTAGGAATAACTTTGTGGGAGCTGGCGGAGTATTCTGGAAGGACTGGGGTGGGGAATGTTAATCTTGGAGTTACAATGCAATTGAATGATAGAATTAAATTAGCGGAGGAAATTTTTAGATGAAGTATTTAATATTTGATGCAGGGCCTTTAATTAATTTCTCGATGAATGGTTTATTGGATTCATTTGAAAAATTGAAACAAACTTTCAAAGGAGAATTTTTAATAACTAAAGAGGTAAAGAAAGAAATTATTGACCATCCAAAAACTGTAAAGAGATTTAAACTTGGAGCTATTAGATTAGAACAACTGTATAATAAAGGGGTTTTCAAATTAGCAGATATTAATCAAGAAGAAGTAGATGAACTTAGAAGATTAAGAGATAATTTTTTGCAAAAAGCTAATTCTATGTTTAAAACAAAAAAGCGAGATGTCCATCTTTTAGATAAAGGAGAATGTGCAGCTCTTGCCCTTTCAACAATTTTGAAAAGAAAAAATAATGAGGATGTACCTTTAGTTATTGATGAGCGTACAACTAGAATACTTTGTGAGAATCCTGAAAATTTAAAGAAACTAATGGAAAAAAAATTGCACACCTCTATAAAAGCAAATACTTCTTCATATGATTTATTTAAGGGATTTAAGATAATAAGGTCTACTGAATTAGCATATATGATTCATAAGAGGGGTTTATTTAAGTTAGATCATCCTAAGGCATTTGAGGCTATTGTTTATGGTTTAAAGTTTAAAGGCTGTTCTATAAGTGAGAAAGAAGTTCAGGCTTTGAGTAGAATGTAATGGGCATCCAAAAACCTTTAAAACACTAATTCTTTACCAATTGCATGGGTCTGTAGTGAAATGATATCATATCGGTCTCCAGAACCGCAGTTGGGGGTTTGATTCCCTCCAGGCCCATTTAACTAATTATTAAGATAACTATTCCTAGGAGGATGTTGTATATTCCAAATAAATAAAATTTATCTGATTTAATTATTCTTATCAATAATTTTATAGTAATTAGACTAACTAAAAAAGTAATAATAAAACTTATAATAAGTATTGAAATATCAATATTGCTAAGAATTAGATCTTTAGCTTTTAGAGCACTAGCTCCTAATATTAATGGAATAGACATTAAAAAAGAGAATCTAATTGCAGCTCTTTTACTTATTCCTTTAAATAATCCTGCACTAATTGTCATACCGCTTCTACTAATACCTGGTAAAATAGCTAATGCTTGCAATAAACCAATAAACCAAGCATCTTTATTATTAATATCACTTTTTCTTTCAATACTGAATTTAGTTGAATAGACAACTACTCCTGAAAAAATAAAAAAGATTCCAAGATAGGTCATATTAGAAAATAAATTTTCAATCCAATCACTTAACAAGAATCCAACAAATCCTGCAGGAATTAAGGCTATAACTAATAAACTGATATATTTTAAACTTACTCTATTAAAACTTAGTAATTTTAGAACTTCTCTTTTAAAGACAAATAAAACTGCAAAGATTCCTGCAAAATGCAAAAACACATCATATGGTAAATTTTGGAAACCAAAAAATTGTTGCATTAAAGCTAAATGTCCCGAACTACTAACTGGAAACCATTCTGTAATTCCCTGTATAATGCTTAATATTATTGCTTCAATTAATGATACCATGTTTTGATTAAAACCCCAATATTTATAAATAATATCTTATTGTTATATGTATGGTAAAAAAAGATGTGAAGTCTAAAAAAGTTAGTGTTGATGAAGCTCTTTTAGAAAATTTTGTGAATTTGCAGCATGTTCTTACAAATCTTGCAGTAAAATTTGAAGATTTGTCGGGGAATATTTCTAGGTTGTTACAATTATTTGAATTGTCTGCTAAAAGTTTTGCTGATAAACCTATAACAACTCCTGGAGTTGATCAAGAATTTCTAAAAAAATTGGATAGTCTTTTAGATCAAAACAAGACAATTTCAAAAGGTATTATGATGATGGAGGATCGTATAAGAAATCGTACCAAAGGGATGCAACCAATGATGAGATCTCCTCAGGCAACAAATAGATTACCAAGACCCTTGCCTAGATAAGAACTAAATCAAATAATTATTAATTAAAAAATATGAGGTTCAAGTTTATTTTTATTAGATACTAAAAATGTCACTTCAACAATTACAGCCTAAGAAAAGAGTATTATTTTTAATAGAATTTGTAGCAGAAATAGTAACACATTCTGCGGAGGATGAAAGATTAAAGAAATTAATTAAGGTAGAAAGAATAAAAAGAAAATTAGTTCCTGAACCTCCTGTAGATTTAAGTCCGATTGGTAAGTCTATAGTTTTTGAACAAGAATTTCAAAAATCTAAACCTATTAAACCTGTAAATCAGGTTTTCCATAAAAAACAGCCTCCAAGAAAAGTTTATAAGACTCCTGGTGAGACTATAACAAAAAATATTAAGCATTCCCTTATGGGTCATCAAACAAGGCCTAATGAGGAAATAATAGCTGATTTGAATAAAATAATTAATGATAAAAATGTTCAAATGATAGAATGTCCTGGTCCAGGAAAAAATATTTTAGTAAAGGTAAAAAACAATGTTAATCTAACTAAATTAATTTTAAATGAGGCTGAAATAAAAAATGTGATTATCTATTTTTCAGATTATGCAAGAATTCCAATAGTAGGGGGAATTCTTAAGACATCTATTGAATCGATGATGATTTCTGCAATAGTATCAGATTATGTAGGATCTAGATTTATAATAAATAAAAGAAGTCCTTATGATTTAATTAAAAATATGTAAGATTTATATACCTTAGATTATTAAACAAAATATGAAAAAGAGTTTATTTTTTTTAAATATGATAATGGTTTTGCTTTTAGTAACTTCAGTAATAGCTGCAGGCTCTAGTACTTCTTCGAAGACAGTTCCTTCTGTTCTTGAGACTGACGAGGTTGCAAAGGATATTACTAAGAAAAAAATTATAGAGAAACCAAAGAGTTTAACTGCTGAACAAAAAAATGCTATGAGGGATGCTTGCGAAAATAAAAAAGACAGAAAAGAGAGAATAAGATGTCGGTTAAAATATATTAAAAAACATAAGGAAGAGTTTAAGGCTCCATATAATAAAGCTCCAGAAGCGTGTAGGGGGCTGGGAATAGATAAAAAATCACGATGTAAGCAATTCTATAAAAATTCTCAAAAATGTTATTTAAAAAAGGGCAAATATAAAAATAAATGTTTTAAACGTTTAGCTAATTTTGCTAAGACAAAATTAAAGGATGAAAAAGAAAATAAAAATAAAAATAAAAAATCAAGAGATTATGTAATCTTACTATTATATGATATTCAGGAAAAAATAGAAAAAGCTATAGAAAATGAACGTGTAGATGCAGATAAGGGTGCAGAGGCAATAGATAAGATTGTTGAAATAAAAGAAGATATTTTAAATGGAATAAAAAAGAATGATATAAAACCAAAAATGCTTCAATTAAGAACTTTATTAAAAGATTTAAAATCAAAAATAGATCAAAATGCAAATTAAAAAAGATAATATTATATGGTGGATAATAATTGTTTTGGCAGTATTAATAATTGGTTATTTTTTATTAGGGTCTTCTGAAGAGGATTCTAAGTATGATGATTCAGAACAGGAATCAGCTATAGATGAAATAAAAGATGAAGAATTTGAGAATATAGAAACAACGGATCAAATTCTTAATGAAATAGATGATAGCTTAGATTATTTTGAGTAAATTATAATAAAAAGGAGGGAGAATTGCTTCTCCCAATCCTCTTTTTCTAAATATATTAAATCATGTGGTATTTAAACGATTTAGGTTATTGAATATGAAATATCATAAACCTCTTTTTCAAATCCTTATTTTCTTTCCTTTATATTAAAAAATACTAACTGAAATGTATTTAAACTAAATAGTATGTATCCTGATATGAATAATAAAGTTACAAAACAGAAATTAGAAAAATATTTTCAATTAACAAGCAAGGCCTTATTGATAGCTAGAAAGGCTGTTGTGAAGAGTAAACAAAGTCAGGCTAAAGAAATATTTGTAATGGTTGAAGCTTATTTGTCAGACTCTCAGCATTTTCAAAAGAATAAAGAATATGTTTTAGCTTATGGTGCATTGAACTATGCACATGGATGGCTTGATGCTGGAGCAAGATTAAAAATTTATAAGGTTAGTGATAATAATTTGTTTACTATTTAGTTTATAGGAATCCGCGAAGATCTTTAAGAAAAGATTTAGCAATAATTTTAGATTCAACATCACTAATTCTTCCAGTTTTACTTCTTTTAGGTTTTAGAGGTTCATAAGTTTCTGATAATGTTCCCTCTATTGTTCCTTCAGGATTACCGTATGCAAAAAAATAATCTCCATTTTTTGTTTCTACTCTATGTAACACATTATATTGACTTTTATTCCCTATTTTGGTAATCAAAATTTCATTGGGCATTCCATGAATATCAAAATCTATAGTTCCTTCTTTTCCATGATAATGTTGATTTAATTTAAAATTACCTTGGAAGATAGATTCAAGACCATCTCTTATTCTCTGTGTAACATATTGTACGCGAGTATAATCTTTATTTGACATTCAAAATATCTGTAATCCTTGTTTAAAAACATTTGTTATAGTCTATAAGATATATCAAAGGTAGTATTTAAATAATATTATCTCTTTGAAATTTGATGGTGATAGGATGAAGAAAATAATAGTTTTATCTTTGGGAGGTAGTTTGATAATTCCAGATAAGGTTGATGTAGGATTTTTAGAATTATTTAAGAAGATAATTCTGAAAAATACAAAAAAGTACAAATTTGTTGTTGTTTGTGGAGGGGGAAAAATAGCTAGAACTTATATTGAGGGGTTAAAAGATCAACCATTAAAAAAGAAGAAATATTTACAAAGTTTATTGGGAATTTCTACAACAAGGACAAATGCAAGATTTATGACTTATTTTTTTGGAAAAGATGCTAATCAGGGAATTCCTCATGAGATGAAGCAAGTTAGAAATCTTTTATCAAAACATGATATAGTTTTTTGTGGAGCTTTAAGATATGAAACAAAACAGACTTCAGATTCTACTGCTGCAAAATTAGCTCGTTTGTTTAATTCTGATTTTATAAATTTGACTAATGTTTCTGGATTATATGATAAAGATCCAAAAAATAATCGTTCGGCTAAATTTATTCCTGAAATTTCTCATAAGGAATTTTTGAAGATGGCTAATAAATTATCATTTCATCCAGGACAGCATTTTGTATTAGATCAAACTGCTGCAAAAATTATTAATAAGTATAATATAAGAACTTTTATTATTGGAGGAGATATGAAAAATTTAGATAAAATTTTAAATAATAAACATTTTGTTGGAACGATTGTTAACTAATTATCTTATTTGTTTAGCCAGCAGCTAATGCCCCTCTTATGAAAACCTTGCTTCCAGTATTTATTAATATAGCTACTACTACTAAGATGAAGCTATGTTTTAGTCCTGGACGTATTTTTCCTTCAGATAGTTTTCCTATGACTAATCCTGTAAAAAATCCTTGTATGATTATAAACCATAAAAATGGTCTTGTTAGTTGTTCTGGTGTGGCTATTTGCCCCCCTCCTCCTAATACTCCTCCTATTTCTCCAACAACCTCGCTGCCTGAAACACCTCCGAGGTTTTCTGTTAGTCCAGTTGCAATTGGTAAAATTTTAAATTCCATAATTAATATGATGACTATAAAAATAAAAAATATAATATAACCCTGCACAACTAAATTGTAGATTGCAGATCTTCTTTCTTTTCTTAATTTTTCAATCTGACTTACTGATTTTACAACTGAATCTAGAATTGTTTCTATTTGTCCTCCAGCTTTTTCTGATTCACTAATAATTGTAATAGCCCTACTAATAGTTTGACTATTAAGGTCTCTACCAAATGTTTCAAAAGCAGTTTGAATTGGAATCCCTAATGCAATCTGGTTGGCTAATTTGTTTACATGAGGATTCAAGGCTCCAAAATCTTTCTTTCTAACATTTAATATAGATTTACTAATGGGGGTGCCTGATCTTACATTTTCAACTAAATTTCTAGAGAATTCAAGAAACATAGTTTCTTTTTCCCTTAATGAATTATTTTCAAAAATTAAATATAAAAAGAAGGGAAAACCTCCAATAACAAATGCTATTCCTCCAATAAAATAAAATAAATTTGTACCTCTTAGAAAAATAATATCAATAAGAATAATTACTATTGCCATTATCATTCCAATTATTTGTGCCTTATTTATTGGGAATCCTATAACTTTTATTGGTTTTTTACCTATTCTTTTTAAATCCATTTTTATATTTCTCCTATCATATTGTTGGTTGTTTTATTCTTAAAAATAATAAAAAGAAAATATTTAATACAACAATAGAAAGTATTAATAAGATACTTAGAACATCAGTACTTAAATTAAATAAATTTCCAATTAAACCTGTGCTCCCAATAATTACAAAAATCATCAATAAAATCATAGGGGCCGCAATTGCGACACTAATATAGATGTCCATAAAAGTTTCTGAAATTTTATTATTTCTTTCTCTTTCTAATTTATAATCAAATAACATTGTTTCAGCATGTTGATTTAGAAATTCTCCTAATTCTCCTCCTGACGTAATTGTAACTGCTAATCCATTAAGTAATGATTTTAATTTTAGTGATGAGGTAGAAGTAGAGATTTTTCTTAGAGCATTAGCAGTACTCTCTCCATGAAAATTAATTAGATTCATTAATTTCTTAAATTCGATATTTGTATATTTATAATCTTTTCCCTTTAATATGATTCTAAAGATACTAATAGGTTCAACTCCTGAACTGGCAATTGCAGACATATGGATTGTAACAAAAGGTAATTCCTGATCGATTTTTTTACCTAAATTTTTTGCTTCACTTGAAGGAAGAATATAAAATAATATTGCACAAATTGTTGGAAGAATTGGGACTATCCAAAAAAATTTAATCATCCTTAGATAAAGTGGTTCTTCAACAATGGATATAAAAGGATATAAAAAACTTATATCAAGAAATAATAATATAATGAATAAAAATAAACTCCCTAACATTACTAAAAAACTAGTAAATAATAACATAGATATATAGGTACTAATCACATATTTTGAATTTATTTTTCTTAAAGATCTATTTAGTTTTTTAAAATACCCTTTTGCAACTAATTCATTGGAAAATTTTCTGAAAAATTTATTTGATGTTCTAGCATAGCTATTTGATTTTTTATGGGTGATATGCTTTTTTTCAACTGCATATTTATCTTTAAGCTTTTTTATAGAGAATCTACTTTGACTGAGGTTTTTAAGAAATCTATTTTTATCTTTTATACTAATGACCAAAGCAATTTCCTTACCTTCTTCATGTTGATATCTAATTTTAGTAAGTTGATCTCCTCCAGTAATTTTGGTTTCTTTTTTACTAGTTAATCCCTTATATAATCCAATTCTATTTATTAATCCTGGTAAAGATTTATTTAATATTTTTAATTGATCTGTTAGGAAAAAAATAACTCCTTTCAACAATTTTTTCTCCCTTCTATCAACTTCAATATTGCTACTATATTCAAAATTTCCTATATTTTCATATTGTTGAGAAAAGGTATGTAATTCTCTAACAATTTCTTTCATTTGTCTAAGATTTTCTTTTAATTCATCACTCATTTTAGCATATTTTCAATTTGTTTTTGGGATTTTAAAATTTCTTCCTTAGATTGTTTAAAATTAACACTATCTTTATCATCATAAGCTTTCTCAAGCTTATCTGTAATAATTACCATATTATCAATTAATTGTGCAATGACCTGTAATTCTTGCACGTCTTGTAATTTATCCTCTTTTTTAATTACCATATTGAAAATAAACTAACAATGTTTATTAAACTTACTTATTAGGCAAACCTAAACAATTTTTTATAAATTATTGTATTTTATTATTAATCATATTTATTCCAAAGGCAGTTAAAACTGCTTCTGGATTTTTATGATATTGATTAATTATTTTTTGATTTTGTTTAAAATCAAATATTTTTCTTTTTTGCATTTCATATAATAGACGGGACCTCATTTGTAATTCATTATTTAGAGTTTCAATAGTTTTACCAAATTTTTTGGCAATTTTTTGAAAGACTTTACTATCTCTTTTAAAGTAAAAATTATTTTCAGCAGCATTCCACATAAAGGGAGTATTTGTTAATGCTATACCTTTAGGATCTACATTGACTATTTCTACAATTTCTCTTAATTTTCTAGTTTCTTGTTTACTGATTACTGCATGAGTCATTATGGCAACAGAATCTAGTATGTTAATTAGGGTGGGAGATAGATTAATTGGTTCTGTTTCTAGTCTTTTAATTAATGTATCTACAGAATCTGCGTGCATTGTTCCAATAGATGAATGCCCGGAAGCCATTCCTTGAAATAACACAAATGCTTCTTTACCTCTAACTTCTCCAACAATGACATAATCTGGATTTTGTCTAAAACTATTTTTTAATAGACTAAATAAATCAACTTCACCAATTTTTTGGGAACCAAAACTTGATCTAGATACACTAGGTAACCAATTTTCTCTAGGTAAATTTAATTCTCTAGTATCTTCAATACTAACTACTCTGGCTTCTGGGGGAATAAAAAAAGCAATAGCATTCAATAATGTTGTCTTTCCACTTGCAGTTCCTCCTGAAATTAAAATATTAGATTTATGTTCTAATAATATCCAAAAATAAGCCATCATTTCTGGACTTAAGGTGCCCATATTTAATAATTGAACTGGAGTCCAAGGGATTTTAGTAAATTTTCTTATTGTAAATGTGGGTCCTCTGCTACTTATATCAGTAGTATATGTCGCATTGACTCTACTTCCATCAGGTAAACTTCCATCTAATAGTGGGCTAGCATAGGAAACATACTTTCCACATCTTTGTGCTAATTTTTCAACAAAATTTGAAAGAACATCAATATCTTTGTAAACAACATTTGTTCTCATATTTCTATATAATCTATGAATGATATAAACTGGAGTGTTAGTTCCATTACATTCTATATCTTCGATAAAATAATCTTTTATTATGGGTTCAATTTTATTTAATCCTGCAAAATTTCTAAATAAATAATAAAATATTTTCCTATAGCTATTTTCATTAATTTCCATACCTAATTCATCAATTAGTAATCTAGAAGTTTTATCAATATATTCAATCATAGATACTGTGCTTTTATCAACTACAATATTTACATTAATAAATTCCTCTAAACTATTCTCTAAATCTTTTAATAATTGTTTTTCATCATCGTTTAATAGAGGTTCTTCTATTTCGTAAATTAATTCGCCTAATTCTTTGTTCCAATAAATATGGACGCTAACGTAAGGACTTATAAGTACATATCTAACATTGATTTTAGTTTTATCTGCAACCTTCGGTAATGGGGGAATACTAGGATTTAAATTTATTTTTATAGGTGCTACCATGAAATTTTATTTACCTCTTTGATATTATTTAAAAGTAAGATAGAGTATTTAAAATTAAGCCAAACTAAAGTCTATATGGGTAGGTTCTCCTAGTTCATTATCTCCCACATTTTTTATTTTGATGTTATAGGGGGTTGGTGATGCGTGTAATGTTTTTAGTTTTGATTTTTCATTGAATGTAATATATAGTCCTTCATGAGGTAGCGTTAAACTAACATCAAAGCTTCTACCTGATTTTTTTGTATTGAATGAAAGTTCTCCTACCTTTATTTCTTGACCTTCTTCGCTAAATTCTAATTTGGTATTTTCTAAGGTGTAGATGGTATTACTTTGGATATCTGTTTTATCTTTACTAGGATTTATTTCTAATTTCCCTTTAGTGATTTTAAAATTAACAATTTTTACACTTCCAGCAGTTTGTTCGACTTCTCGTATTTCGTTGTTTAGAATATTTAAAGCATCTTCTGTTTGGCCTATTATGCTTCTTTCTTTAGCTTTTTCAATTTGAGGAGTAGCAATAGATAAAACAATAGCAATTATTGTTAAACCTATTAAAGTATAAATTGCAGTCTCAACCCAAACTTGTGCCTTTTTTTGATTTTGAATATTAATCATTTTAATTTCTAATCCCTACATAAAATAATTTTTTCTAATATATCGCTAGCTTCACATACCTGACCATCGGTTAAAATAGGGTATATTTTGACTGTTTCTGGAGTAATTGTAAAATCAAAAACGTATGTTCTTTCTTCATTTTTGCCTGGAAGTTCTAAAGTTCCTCCTCCACCATACATCGTAACATTATCTGCTGTTTCCCCTTCTTTGATTTCTCTTGAGATAGTAGTAGCTCCTCCTGTTTCTATTAGGAATCCACTTATACTTTCATTAATATCTCCGATATGAACTTGTAATAACAAATCATCATCAGTTCCATCTACACTCCTATCACTATCATTAAAACAAGTATACTTATTACTATTGGTAAAAGTAACTTTATCAACAGCCTCGAAACATCCTGTGCCGCTTAATTTATCTTTGACGAAATTCATGCTGAAATTTAATACGACGACTGCTAAGGCAATAACTATTAATATTAAGAGAACTGCTGTAACTATTTGTGATTGTGCTTTTTTCATTTTATATATCTATTCCGTTTATTTCGGGACAATCGTAAGATTGAGTACTTCCTTTGACTTTTCCTAATAATACTGGGATTATTTTAACTGATTCATAATCTTCATATGGTTGGAAATTACTAATAATGACTGTGTCTCCAGGGTTTACAGAGCCTCCTTGATCATTACCTACTCTAGTTATCTTGGAACTTCCACTTTCTTTTAATTCTGAATTAATCCTATAAGCAAATATGGGGATGGTTCCTGTGTTTTCAAAACCAAATGTGTCATCTTCATTTACAAAGCCTCTCATTCCAATTTCTCTGCAAAATTCTTCTGCTCTTTTAGAGCTTCCAGCAATTTCTTTGATAACTGCTTCTTTAATAAATCCTCTAGCCCATAATAAAATTATAATGGCTAATATGATGACAATAACTATTAAGATACTTGTAGCAACGATAGGACTAAGTCCTTTTTTATTAATGCCTCTTTTCATATTCCATTTAATCATTTTCTATTTATATATCTTGCTAATTAAGTATAAGTTACTAATTAATCTGACTTGTAGGAGTTAAATAATGATTTAACTTCGTTTGGTGTTAGTTCAACATCCCAAATTTTAAGTTCGTCTAAAGTTCCTGTGAATCCGCTATTAGTGCTAAGATAAAATTTTGTTTCACTATCCATACTTTTTTCTCCACTCTTTCCTTTTACACATAATTCTCCATTAACATAAATTTTCTTTTCCCCATTAAGTTTAGCGGTAAGGGTCACATAATTCCAATTAGTAAAAGCTTTATTGCAAGTTGTGACTTCTGGCGTAGGTCCTCCAGCAATCCATGTTAACTTACTCCTATCACCATTTAATTGAAATCCTTCTTGGGTTGGACTTTTCTTCCTCTTAAATAAGACTCCATCTTCATATTTAATCCAAAACCCAAAACTCACTTTTTCTTTATTAAAACTAAGTTCATTTGAATTTAAATAGAGTCTATTTGCTACGATAAATTTGGCTGCCTTACTTGGTGAATTGCCATAATTAGATGGAATAAATTCTATATTAGGCGTATCAGGTTGTAGTTTAAATTCTATATTCTTATCAATATTATCTTTTAAGTTATCATCAAATTTAAAATATGCAATTGGATTTGGAATACTGTAACTTGTTCCGATCTGACAATCTTCAACATCTTGTTTATTTATTTTTCCTCCGCATGCTATTCTCAATTCAGTTTCTTCGTCAATGATATAGGGTTGAACTTTTAAATTGTATATAGTTTCGAATCCTTCTGAATTAGTGAAATTTACTTCAATGATTTCTCCAGGGATTAATGGATCTTTTTTAGGATCTGTCGGATCTAAAAATCTTGGAGGCTCAAATGGAATTGAATTCTTTCCACTTTTAAAATGAAGTAAAGTAGCTTCTTGTCCCCCTGCAATCTTTAATTTAGCAGAGGGTTCTCTATGTTCATTGTCTCCAAATGTTGCAATAAATCCATCTACATTAAATATTCCATTATTTCTTATGGTTAGAGTAATTTCTTCTTTATTAGCATCACAACTATAATCTTCAACAACAATAGAAGTTCCCTCTTTACAATCAATAACAGGTTCAACATTGGCAATAGTTTTAAGATAGGTAAAAACAATTATTGACATAATAATTGCTATTGTAACTAAAAGTACATATGAGATCATTAAACTAACTGCTTTTTTATTATTGATTTTCATTATTTTCTTCATCTTGAAGCACCGCCTGGCCTATCCTTTTCTTTACTTTCATCTTCTTTATTTCTTTCAATAAATACTTCATCCCCCCTATATTTTACAATAAGAAAATAAAACATTTCATTAGGTTTTATTTTGAATTTGTATGGTATCTCATTTCCAACAGGACCTACTTTTAGTTTTAGAAAATCTCCTTCCTTTTCTGGTTCTTGTCTTTTACCTCTATGTACTTCTGATTTAAATCCTCCTGTGTCTCCAATGGTTATCTGGCCAATACCTTCATTAGCTATTGCAATTGCATTATAATTATCTTCATCCCCATATACAAAAACTATTGAAGCATCTTCAGAATTCTTTAAAACATATTCTCCCATGTCCTTTCCAGAAAAATTTTCAATTAATGGGGTAAGCTCTTTCTCTTGTACAACTCCGTGTTCAATTATCTTGTAGGTTTCTCTATTTAACTCATCACCAAGATCTTTAATTGTTCTAGGTTCGGGTTTAACTGATGCTTGAGTTGCTATGCTGGCGGTTCCAAACATTATTAAAATTATGAATATTGCAGCTATCAAATAAAATTGTCCCTTTTTACCTCTCATTATTACTCCTAATTAAGATAATTAAATAGAATATATAAATCTAGTGTAGACGGGGGATTTGCTCAATCTATATTAAAAAGTAACCTTAACACTTCCTCGGTCTTGCAACCCTCCAAGCATCTTAACTAACGTTTAGGGCTGCTCCGATCAAAGTCTGACCCGGTTCGCGAATAGCAAGATCAAGAAGGACAAAACGTCAACGTCCGCGTTAAGACTTCTTAACACTGATATCACGCCTCCCTTAAAGCTTGCTTAAAGCTCGCTAACAAACAGCGGAGAGCTAACCCGCCAGCTCGTCTACGATTAAATTAGAAAATATTACTTTAAAAAGTTATCTATATGAGGGGAAGCTCAGAAAATAAAGTATTTTCTGATTCATTCGAATTCATAGAATTCTCAGAGATTTGAACCCTGCACGTGAGTGAGAATCCTTCTCGATGGGACTTTTAGTCCCAAATGCGAGGGGAAGGATTCGAACCCTCGAAGGCACTAAGCCACAGGATCTTAAGTCCTGCCCGTTTGACCACTCCGGAACCCTCGC
>CAYVEM010000019.1:0-14240 GCA_964450665.1 Candidatus Woesearchaeota archaeon
ATTCTATAGCTTCTTTTGCTTCTCTTTCAAAATTATCCCAATCTTTCCAATATCCATTTGGTTTTTTACTTGCCATCTTTAGTTCCCCCTGCTTTTACTTACATTCTCAATATTAACAGTTCCATCAGGAAGAACTTTAGCTATCAATCCACCAGTAATCTTTTCCACAGGCACATACGCAGGATTTCTCTTTATTTCTCTTGCTCCCCTTCTTCCCCTCCCACTTTTAGAATTATCTCTAGAATCTGGAACATTTCTATCTTTCCCGCTTTTATTTACCCCATTTACAATTTCTTTTTTTCTATTTCCATTTTCCCTAGATTCATCAATTCCAATTTCTCCAGGTTCATCAACACCTAATGTCTCAAACCAAAGATCTTCTGGATTAACCTCTCCAGGGTTGTCTACTTTCCTCGCAAGTAACACATAAGTACTTGCCAGTTTTGCCCTCAAACTTTCAGCATAATGTTCTCCCTCTTTCTTACTAAGCCTCTTAAAAGCATTTGTATTAAATGAAAATCCTTGATTTTTCTCAGAAATTAATTCAAATCCAAGCTTTTCCATACCTGTATAGAATTTATCCTTAAATCTCATATTTTTAATAACCAATTCAACTAATCCACCATCTCTCAATATCCTATTTGTTTCTAATAAAGAACTATGAACTTCATCCCAATCTTTCAATAAAGAAATAGACTGATGATCAACCATATCAAACTGTCTAGCTCTAAAAGGACTGTCTTCTCCACCAGTCATACACGCTAATACCTGATTAGGATTATTTCCTCCATCCAACATTAATTGAGAATTATCCCTATCAGTAATTCTTGGAACTTTTAAACCATTAGCTTTCAGTATAGGTTTTAAAGATTGATAAGCACTATATAAAATACTAGGGCCACTTCCTTCTGAAACCATATTTTTAGGAAATACAATCTCTCCACTCTTGGCTCTTGAAATTAAATCGCATATTTTTGCTGTATGCACAACATGAGGCGATAAATTAGGCAACGTTTTTATATACAACTTAGCAAAATCAGGATCACTCCAGCAACCTAATTGATCTTGCCGTATCATGTCCCTAATCCTTTGTGCATCTGTTGTATCATAATCTGTAGAATTTAAACCAACACTGCTTTTCCTTGTCCTTCTTATTATTTTTTTTATTTCAAAATCGCTGAAATCTTCATATTCTGCATCATAAACATTAATTGATCTTCCTCCAATTCTTTTTTTAACCATATCTACAAGTCTTTTACCTTCTGCATCTCCTAAAAGTTCCCATTCTTTGTCTGTTGGTGAAATTGAATCCATTGCCATAGTAGCAATAATTTTCTTCTGATCAACATAATCCCTAGTATCCTCATCAAGAGTATCTTTTACCCTTATATGATTAATAAAAACTTTTTCTCTCTGCCCTTTTCTTATTACTCTCCAAAGAGCCTGTTGTTCTGTACTCGGGACATAATCTTCATCAACAAAATATGCATGATTTGCCGCAGTAAAATCTAAACTTTCTCCTCCAGTTTCAGTAGTACATAAAATTCCAACCAGTCCATCACTTAAATCTTTAACAATTTTTTCTCTATCTTTAACTTTTGAAACTGTTCCATCAATAACTCCTATTTTATACTCTTCTCCAAATTTATTCTGAATAGCTTCCTCCAAAATGTCTCCTAATACCTTATCTAACTCTAATTTTTCATATTCATCAGATAATCCCATTTCCTCATATTTTGTTCTTAAGCCTTTATGTCCTCTTTCAGTAACCCCTTCCCTATACTTTGTTGAAAAAACAATAAATTTTTCCGGCTTACCTTCTTCTGATTTTAATCCTCTAGCAATTGGGCCATCATCAGCCAACAATAGCTCTTCTAACTTTTTATATTTAGCAGAATTTCTAAAAGAAACCTCTCCTAAAACTCCAGCTCTCTTCAAAATTTCTGGATTAACTAATCTCGGATCAAGCAATGATTTTTTTGCTTGCTGCCACCAACTTTCACACCCGTTGAAAACAATCTGCTCATAGACTTTCCTCTGAATAGGATCTAATTCCACATTATGTTCAATCTCTTTCCAATTCAAATCCTCATTAATATCTTCAGCTGTTCTTCTAACAGATCTTTCATTAAAAAAAGTATACAAAATTCTTGGAGAATTTTTAATCATTTCCAAAAATCCTTTTGGATCATGAAGCTCTCCAGGATTCAATAGATGATACTGAACCGCAAAATCATTTAACCCATTTGAAATAGGTGTCGCGGACATTGGAACAAAATAATCAGACTTTAATGATAATATTCTGGCTGCGGCACTATGTGTCAGTTTTGGATTTTCCCTTTTACTCCCCCCAGAAGTTATTTCCCGTAATGATTTAACATGTTGACTCTCATCAAATACAGTATAATCAACTCCTCGTTCAACCAATGACTCAATGAATAATTTCTCCCCGCCATTTACATTAGTTGTTAGCTGTTCATAATTTATAACAACCCATTTTTTATCTTCTAAAGCTTCCAAAAATGAATCATCTTTATTATCACCATTTATAACCATTCCATCTTGAATTTCTTCTAAATACCTTTCTTCATCACTTCCAAAAAGACCTTTATACCAGGCTTTCTTACCTACATTAGGACAGACAACTATCCCTCTAAATTCTCCACCTTCTTTCTTTAACTTTTCTTCTATCAAGGGCTGAGCTAAAACCGCAATAGCAGTTTTACCAGTTCCACCACCGTCCCAAATACCAAATCTTTCTTCTTCAACTATATGATAAACTCCAATTTTTTGGTGTAATGAAGGAAGAACTCCTTTCTCTCCGGTAGCGGGATCTATAAAATCTGGATTAACCCCTATTAATTTAAAATCTATATATTTTCTATAAGTATCTGCTAAATTTTCATAAGCTTTTTTCATATTATCATCTTTTTCTTTCAAAACTAATCCTTCAAGTGTCTTTAACGCTGCTAATTCCCCATGTTTAAACGCAGGAAACACGTCATATTCTGCCTGTTTTTTAATTAGAACATGCAACCTTCTTTGATATTCATCATCTTCACCTGATTTCAGTTTTGGCAACAATTCAAGCAAATCTCTTAAATAAAGAGGGAAAAAATTATCATTTGATATTGAATCTATCTTCCTTTTTTTTGGCAAAGAATTCCCTCTATGATCTCCCCTATCCGCATTTAAAACAATCCTATATAAAGAACTAAAATCACCACCAACCTTTTCTCTAATTTCCGGGACTAAACAAAAAAGTGCAGTAGTATAAAGGGAAATATTACCTTTTAATTTATCAAAAACTCCTTCAAGATTATTATTATATGTTACACCTTGCTTTTTAACTAACTCTGTAAATTTGTTAATTATTCTTTCAGTCCCTTCATAAGTAAGCTCAAAACTTCCATCAAGCATCCCTCTTTCTTCCAACCCTTTTCTTATTCCTACTGCGTTTTCTAAACCATTACTATCATTTTTAAGATCATAAGAAGCTATTTTCCCATCCATATATTTAAGAGCAAGAGTAAGATCATGTACTCCACCTCTACAAAACCTACTAGCACTTGCAGAACCCTCTTTCTTTTTTTCTTTCCCTTCTTCACAATATGTGTGGAAATTAGGAACTGGCATTTTTATCTCCTTCATCCTTTATTTCATCATCTCTATCTAGGATTTCAATAGTAATCTGGGCTATATTACCTGGTTTTACTTTTTGGCTTAAAACTTCTGGTATAACTATGATGGCTTGTTTACCGTGTTTTGCTATTTTTTTTGTTATAATGTATTTTTTCATTCTAGAATGTATTTTTTATACATCTGTCTTGTATAATTTACTTTATAAATCTTACGATTGTTACCACTTTATAGTTTTTACAATAGAAAGATTTATAAATCATTTATATTTTAAAAATATAAGAAAAATGGATAACGAAGGAAAATTAATGAGACCATCTGGATATTGGAAAGATTGGAATAATTTTAAAAGAGAAGCAAATGAAGCTATAGAATTGAATGATGGAAATAGACCAACTTCTACATGGCTTAGTAAAAATGGATATGGTGGTTTAGTAGGTGCTGCTGATAGATATTATGATGGATTAAGAAATGTTTTAGATGGAGCTATGGGTGAAGAAAGCGGTAATAAACCAAAAGGATATTGGAAAGATTGGGATAATTTTGAAAGAGGAGTAAAAGAAGCTATAAAAAATAATAATGGAGAACATCCTACTTCTACTTGGCTTAAAGAAAATGGATATGGTAGTTTAGCAATGGCTGCTAACAGTTATCATGATGGATTTACAAATGTTTTTGATAGAGTTATGGGTGAAAAACCTACTAAAATTCAAAAACAAATTGAGAAAATCGTTACAAATGGATTAGGTTATTCCAATCATCTTTCAAGAAAAGGTATGAATACAAGCCAAGATTTACAAAGGCATTTATTAGATATGAATATTAAAGTTAAATATTCTGATAGAAAATAATTAGGTTAAAAAATAAGGTAAAATGACAGACGAATTAGTAATTCCAAAAAAATCATCTCAAATCTATAGAGACTTCTTTGAAAGAGATGCCGAAACAGTTGCAAGAGACTTGCTTGGAAGAGTAATGGTTCAAGAAAGACCTAAAAAATCTTCTTTATATGTTCAGTTATCTGAAATTGCAACCTATGAAGGAATAGTTGGAGATGATTTAGAAGAATTTCAAAAAAAACACAGTAATTTATTTTACGGCCCTGGAGTTTTAGGAGTAAGTACAGCATATGGCAAACATATGATTGATATTGGAACTAAAGATTTATGTGATTCTTCATGCATAACATTAATTGCAGGATATGTTTTTAATCGAAAAGGTTTTAGAAAACACACTCAAGGCCCTGGAAATATTTCAAGAGCTTTAGATATTGATGGAAGTTATGATAATGTTCCCATTAATTTTGGGGGATTATGGATTGGTGGAGAACCTGTTAATCCAGACGAAATCTTAATAAGAAATAAATCTAACGTTCCTGAAAACTGTAAGGGATTTTTTTATTTTAGATAATTCTAATTTTTAATAAATTTAAAAACCTGCTCATTCTTAATTTTACACATAAAATTATATGTTTTTATAAGAGTTGTTTATTTATCCAAAATTACTCAAAAAGTAAACTTTAAAAATGGATTTTTTTATAGTATTATATAATGTATGGCATATTAAATAATAAAATGGTAGAGGAAGATTATGGAGAATATAAGACAAGAATTAATAGAAACTGGAAAATTAAAAGGAAAATTATCAAAAATAAGAGATATTGGGAATAATGGATATCTTGGAAATTATGATGGAAAAAATTTTCTTATAAAAGTTTGTTCAACGGGAGAGATTATTTATGCAAGAAGTTATATTGATGAATTAGTTAATGCAATGAGTCAGATTTCTAGTAAAAAGCCTTGCGCAGTTTATAATCTTAAAAGTGGAGAGTTTGCTGTTGAATTTGAAAAATATCCTAGATTAAGATATAAGGCATTAAAAAATAAAGAAAAAATAAAGAAAATTATGAATCTTAGGGAATTAGTTTTATCTTAAATTGATATCCCTCGGGCAGGAGTCGAACCTACGTCAAGCGGTCTACAGCCGCCTGTAATAACCGTTATACTACAGAGGGTTATGTATCTTAGTAAAAGAGAACGTATTTAAAGGTTTTGTGCTTGTTTAGATTATGGTATTAAAGGAAGGTATGAAGGCTCCGGATTTTGCATTGAATGATAAGGACAGTAATGTCTTCAAGTTATATGATTTGACTTCTGATTATATTGTAGTGTACTTTTATCCTAAAGATAATACTCCTGGGTGTACTATTGAATCAAAGGGATTTAGTTCGGTTTTAGAGGAATTTAAGAAATTAGGAGTTACAGTTATAGGGATTTCTGGAGGAGATGATAATAGTAAGAAGAAGTTTTGTGAAAAGCATGATTTAAATATTATTTTATTATCAGATCCAAATTTTTCAGTTTGTAAGAATTATGAAGCTTATGGAGAGAAACATTTTATGGGAAAGAAATATAATGGAATTTTTAGAGTTACATATATTTTAGATAAAGATAAAAAAATTATTAAGATCTATGAAAAGGTTAAATCTGCAGGGCATGCAGAGGAAGTTTTGAATTTTATTAAGAGTTTATAATTATTCAGTAGGATTATTGACATAAAAACTTCTGTTAGATATTGTTTCCTTTAATTCTCCTTCATCTTCGTAAACTGCACGAGTTTCTGGAAGTTCAAAACGTCCCATTATTCCTATTTTACTATAAATGATGTAAGTAAATATTCTAGTTTCATCTTTGTTTAAAGATGATAAATTCCAATGTAATTTTTTGTTTTCTAAGTCTATTTTATCTGGGGAAATTGTTCCAAATTTATTATATAGTTTTACTATTGGGGGTATTTTGTCTATTATAGTTATTTTTTCTAAGTGTTTCTTAGCTCTAGCCTTAATTGTTACTTTTAGGGCAAATTGACCACCCTTTGTTTTAACAAAAGAAACTTTTTTTGATAATTCTAAATTATCATAAATTGATTTTCTTATTAGCCTTGCCCCAATTAAAATTATTATTAAGATAAATATAGGAAATAACCAATTAGTTTTAGTTACTATTTTTATTTCTTCGTTAGGAATTAGAATTTTTTCCCAAATGTATTTTTTTATGAAACCATTTGTTTCTGTTTTTGTAGTAGCTATATTTTTTGTTGTAAAGATGTAAGCTAGCAGATTTTTTTCCATAGTTATTCTTACTAATTTTTTTACATTACCTGTATTTTTCTTTATTATTTCACTTCTTTGTATTATTATTCCTTCTTTAGTTTCTGAAGTTTCTATTCCCTCTGTTTCTAAGAATTTTATCTGAGATTCAATATTTGCAATATTGTCTTTCAATCTGATTTGAGTATTTATGATATAATTACCTGCATTAAGGGTTTTAATTTTTTCTTCGTCTATCATTATTTCTATGAATTTCTTTTCATTAGCTTTTAGTGAGATTTTTTCTTCATGTTCAAAAAACTTTGAGGATATTTTAAATTCTACATTTCTGAAATCTTTCATTATGTTATTTTTAATATCTAAGATTATTCTTTCTGTATTAGGGCCTATAGGGTCTGCTTTAATTGAAAAGGATGATTCTAAATCTACTATATTTAATGTTAGAATCTCAGATTGAATGTCATTATTAGAATCTTTTATTTTATATTCAAAGACGTATGATTGTAATCTATTTTTAAGTGAATCTTGAGGAGTTACATATATTCTTACCTTCTTTGTTTCTTCATTATCCAATATTATTGGGTTGCATGTTATGTTTATTCCGACTAATGAATATAATTTGAATGTATCTTTTTCTTCTAAATTTTTTATTGTTAAATCAAATATGGCAGGTTCATCTAATTCTACAAGAAAACTATTTGAAATAGGTTCAGATTTTACTTCTAAATTTATAGCAGAAATAGTAATGATGCTAAGGCTAATTAAGATAATTGAAAATAATAATAGAGCTTTCTTTTTCATATGAAAAAATGACAAAAATTATATTTAAAGATATATAGAGCCTAATATATATTAAGATATCAATTAAGTTTTATGTTGTCCTTCTATAGCTAAAAAAGATTTGGCTTGGGCAATTATCTCATTAATTTCTTCCCAAATTTTTATTTCATAATCATCTATTCTAGACTTTATTATATAACGATCGTATATACCTCTTATAAATTTGAAAAATGGATTATTTTCCCATCTATTTTCATAGTCTTTAACTAGTGATGCTGTAAATTTTATTTCTAGAGCTCCAGAATCCATATATACTTCTTGTCCATCTTTCTTTACTTTTACTTTTTTCATTCCAAGAATAACCCAGGTTGATTTTATTTCATATTTAAAATAATCTGAGACTTCTTTGGTTGCAAGCCATATAATTTCTAAATCTTTTGTTTCTCCATTTATCTTTTCTTGATATTTTGTTTCAGCAATATCATAATTTTCATCTGTAAAATAGTCATATAGAAATTCATAAAAATCTTTAAAATTATAAATTCCCTCTTGTTTTATTCTTCCCTTAAATATTGTATCTTTTTCTGCCATAATATATCTCTTGTATAAACTTGATAATCTTTTTAAATCTTATCTAAACAGCATGTTGTCCCTCTATTGCTAAATAAGATTTTATTGTTGCTATTATCTCATTCATTTCTTCAAAAAGCTGTACTTCATAATCATCTATTCTAGATCTTATTATATATTCATCATATATGTCTCTTAGTACTTTTAAAAATCCTGAGTTCCATTTATTTTCATGGTCTTTAATTAGTGTTGCTTCAAAATTTATCTCTAAGGTTCCAGAATCCATTGACACCTCTTTTCCATCCCTATTTAATTTTATCTTTTTTTGTCCAAGGATTATCCACCCTAATGTTATTTCAAATTTAAAATAATCAGAAATAATCTTTGTTGCAGACCATTGTATGTTTAAATCTTTAGCATCCCCCTTAGCTGTGTCATGATAGAGAGATTCATGGACATCATACTCTTCTTCTGATAAATAATCATAGATAAATTCATAAAAGGCTTTGTAATCATAAATACCTTTTTGTTTTATTTTTCCTTTGAATACTCTGTCTTTTACAGCCATCTTTTTATATTCTTTAAAATCAATCAAAGTTTAAAAGAGTATTGATAATAGAACATTAAGTGAAAAGTATATATTCCAGAATATATATCTCTGGTGAAAAATATTTAAAAGATGAATATAACTAAACTTTCTATGTCAGATGATAAAAATGGTGGATTTTTAAATCAGCCATTTTTAATGGAGAACTAAAAAATGTCAGATGATAAAAATCATATATTTTTAAATCAGCCATTTTTAATGGAGAACTAAAAAATGTCAGATAAACAACCAATATATATCTTGCCGGAAAGTACTGAACGTACTATGGGAAAGGATGCACAAAGGAATAATATTTTGGCTGCTAAGCTTGTTTCGGATGCTGTGAAGACTACTCTTGGACCTAAGGGAATGGATAAGATGTTAGTTGATAGTGTTGGAGATATTACTGTTACCAATGATGGAGTTACTATTTTGGATAAGATGGAGATAGAGCATCCTGCTGCTAAAATGATGGTTGAGATTTCTAAGACACAGGAAGCAGAAGTTGGTGATGGAACTACTACTGCGGTGATGTTAGCTGGTAAATTATTAGAGAATGCTGAGAAATTATTAGATATGAAAGTTCATCCTACCATAATAACTAAAGGTTATAATCTTGCTGCAGAAAAAGCTAGAGAGTTTTTACAAGAATTATGTTTTGATTTTGATCATAATGATGAGATTTTGAAGAATGTTGTTAAAACTGCTATGACTGGGAAAGGTGCGGAAGCTTTTAGAGATAATTTTTCTGAAATTATTGTTAGTGCTGTTAAACAGATTAATGATAATGGGAAGATTGATTTACAAAATATTAAAGTGGTTAAGAATAAAAGTAAAGGTGTTGAAGATACAAAATTGATTAAGGGATTGATAATAGATAAAGATAGAGTTAGTATTGATATGCCTACTAAGATGGAGAATCCTAAGATACTTTTGTTTTCTGAAGCTTTAGAAGTTAAGACTCCAGATGATACGAAGATTTCTGTTAGTAATTCTGCCCAATTACAGGAATTTGTTGATAGGGAAGATAAAGTTCTAAAAGGGATGGTTGATATTATAAAAGCAAGTGAGGTGAATGTTATTTTTTGTCAAAAAGGTATTGATGATATTGTACAGTATTATTTAGCTAGAGAAGGGATTTATGCATGTAGAAGAGTTGCGAAGTCAGATATGGAAAATTTATCTAGAGCTACTGGGGGAAAGATAGTTAGTAATTTGCATGATTTGGATAGTAATGATTTGGGCAAGGCAGAAGTTGTTGAAGAGTACAAACATGGAGCTGATGATAGGATGACCTATGTTAGTGGTTGTCCTAATCCAAAAGCACTATCTATTTTGATTCATGGGGGTAGTGATCATGTAATGGATGAAATGGAAAGAGCCTTGCGAGATGGATTAGGAGATGTGGCTACAGTTGTTAAAGATAGAAAAATAGTTGCAGGAGCTGGAGCTATTGAAATGGAGTTATCAAAAAGATTAAGGGATTTTGCACATTCATTAACTGGAAGAGAACAATTAGCTGTTCAAGAATTTGCAGACGCTTTGGAATATATCCCATTAACATTGGCTGAAAATGGAGGATTAGATCCTATTGATGTTCTTACAGAATTAAAGGCTAGGCATGATAATGGAGAGGTTAATGTAGGAATTAATATTACTAATAATAAGATTGAGGATAGTTTAGATGCTGGGATAATTGAACCTTTAAAAATTAAGACCCAAGCTATTGGAAGTTCAGTAGAGGTAGCGACTATGATTTTGAGAATTGATGATGTATTAGCTTCTAAGACAAATACTAATCAAAAGGGTACTGGAATGGGTTATCCAGGGATGGAATAATTATCCGTCAATAATATCTCTAGTTTTGTCTTCAATATTTCCTTTATCCGTTATTTCTTTTGGAATCCTATATTCTTCCCAACTTACGTTCTTATTTTCTATTGCTTCCTTAAGTTTCTTTTCTACAGAAGAAAGTTTAGCATCACCACTTTTTATCTCTATAAATTTTACTTCAGTTATGTCTTTTTCATCCATTCCTTTGAATACAATTAGATCAATAGGTTTTCCAATAAATCTGCATTCGTTAGGATTATAGGGAAAGTTTGGAAGATAAGGAGATAACTGTTCTGAAAAATGTCCTCCGATTACTGCCCTAGATCTTAATATTGCATCTTTTCTATGATTAGGTAATTCAGATATCCAATGTTTTTCTCTTTTAGCATGACCTGCCCTATTACCAATATGGTAAGCTATAATCATTCCTATAAGTAGTAGAATAATTATTGTTATTGTGTTAGGTTCCATAAAAATATCAAAGGAGATTTACTTTTAAGGTTTTAGGTCTGTTAATCTTTCACTAACTTCCCATAACCTCTTAGCAATTTCTACATCATGTGAAAGAGAGTTTGATTGAATAGGTTGTCTTTTGTATAAATATTTTCCAGTTATTTCTTTTGCTTCATCTGAAGATGCTAACCAGATAGTTGTATCTGCTCCTTCTTCAGGTGTTAAAATAAGATGCTGAGGAATTGTTTCAATATATTTTTTGAATATATTACTTCCCTGGCCTAGTTTGGTGTTAGGAACATTTCCTGGATGGACGCAATTTACCTTTATATTAATGGGTAGTCTCCTAGTTAGTTCATATGTAAATAGGATATTGGCTAATTTAGATTGAGCATATGCTTTGAAAGTACTATAATCTTTTTTTAAGTTTAAATCTTCAAAATTTATCTTGGCTGATTTTGATGCCTCTGATGAAACATTGATTATCCTTGCTTCTTTTGAATTTTTTAGATTATCTAAAAGTAAGTTGGTTAGTAAGAAGTATGCTAAATGATTTGTTGCAAATGTTCTTTCAATGTTATCTTCTGTTTCTTCATAACCGAAGCTCATACATCCCGCATTATTTATTAGAATATCTATTGTAGGATATTTTTCTTTGATTTTATTAGCTAAATCTCTAATTTCTTTTTGAGATGATAGGTCTGTAGTCATTAATTCAATATTGGGATTTTTGGATTTTCCGGAAACTTCATTAAGTGCTACATTAGGCTTTTCACGAATTCTGCAAACCATAATTAATGTGCAGCCTTTTTTTGCTAAATCTGTTGCTATAATTTTTCCCATTCCAGAATTTGCACCAGTTACAACAACAACTTTACCCTTCATTGATTCATTCATCATAAATATAATGTCAAATTAGGGCTTATAAATCTTAGTTAAGAGACTTTTTGAAAGTCATCCCAGATATCAATTACAGCATCAATTAATGAAAATAATATTAGAGGTGTGTAAATATCATAGTAGAATATTGTTATCATTACTGATAATGGAGCATGATCCCACCAATTTGGAAATGGCCAGTTTTTAAATTTTCCAGTAACATCAATATAATCTTTTACTAAAAATGTAAATGAGATTAATAAGAATGATAGAATTATTAAGGTATTATTCAGATAAGGTTTTAAGATAAATTGGAAGATTAAATACCAAATTATAGTCCAAAATATATAAATTGAAAATAGCCTCTTTTTTGTTCTTTTCATATGATTATATATCTTTTATGTTTAAAAGATGTTTGGATAGATTTATTAAGTAAGATTTATTGATTTTTTTATGAATCTTATTAGTAGAACAATTAGTGGAATTATTTTAATAGTACCTGGAATAGTACTTATTGTTTTGGGAATTTTTAATAAAGCTACATGGATTCATGGAATTATTTTATTAGTTCTTGGAATTTTTATTTTATTAAATAATAAAGAAGACATGATTGAAAAAATAAAAAAACGCAAGGGAGGAAAATAATATGGATATGATTGTTACAACTGGAAATGAAGTTCCTGGAAAGAAAGTTGCGAAAGTTTTAGGAGTTGTTAAAGGGAGTACGGTTAGGGCAAGGAATATAGGCAGAGATATAGGTGCAGGGTTTAAAAATTTTATTGGCGGAGAGATTAAAACCTATACAGAAATGACTAAGGATTCTCGTGAAGAGGCTTATAATAGAATGGTTAATGAGGCAATTGGATTAAAAGCTGATGCCATTATTGGAGTGAGATTTATGACTTCTATGGTAATGGCTGGGGCTAGTGAAATGCTTGCTTATGGCACAGCTGTTAAGCTGGGTTAAGCCATCAAAAAAATAATGATCTTTAGATCTTATTTTTAGGATCTACAAGAATTGTAAATTCTTGAGATAAGCAGCTCCTGAAAATTAGGAATTTTCAGGCTCCTCACTTTCAAAGAAAGTTTCAGATTATGGCACAGCTGTTAAGCTGGGTTAAGCTGGGTTAATGTTTCACTCTTCAGTAAAAATTTGCTTGGGAAAGCTTTTTAAATAGTTTTTATTAAGCAAAATCATGGAAGAAATAGATAATTTTGAAGAAGATAGTGCTGTTTCAGACACAGTCGATGAATTTGATTTGGATAGTGATGATGAGTAATAATTATAATTTTATATTAGCAATATTATTGTTTTCATCAATCTCTCTTATTTTATTTTCTTTATCTAATATAAAATTTATTTGAGTCGGATTTAGATTTTTTAGTTTTAGATTTGTTGTTGCCAATGTAATTCCTGCTCCGATATCAAAAGTTCCTAAATTTCTTTGTTGTATTATTGAGGCATCACCAAGTATTGTTAGGAAAACTTCTTCTGAATTTATTGATCCTGAATTTTTTACTGTTAAATTAAAGTCTAAATATCTGCCCCTTTTTATTACACTTATTTTATCAAAATATAGATCTGGAAGATTTTCTTCAGCATAAAGTAGTTTTAATTGATTTATTATTGATTGGTCAAGAATTTGATCACAAGATTCTATGAATTGATACATTATGCTTTTTTTGTCTTCAGAATGGTCGAAACCTAATACATGTAAAAGTTCATGCAATTCTACATTTGGATAAGGGCAATCTTTTGATTTTACTTTTGTGTTTTTATATAATAATATCATTCCCTCAGTGATTATATTGTAGCGTCCGGTTTGTATTATTTCTTTTGCTCCACCTTCTCCAGCTATGAAGTGTTTTTTATCAATATTTATTTCATTTTTTTCTGAGCAGCTTATCTCTATGTCAGGATCTAATTCAGAGGGGAAGAATGATAATATTGGTACCTTGAGAGATAGTTCGTCAAATGATTTTTCTATTCTTATAATTTTATCTAAATCACAATCTTCATCTATGGAATAAGTTATTTTATTATGGTTAAATTTCATGTTGGGATAGAATTGGGTTACATTGGATGTTATTGGTTCTTGGATTGCAGGATTTGTTGATACTTTTAATTGTTGAGGATCTCTAGGTAAGTTTAGATATATGTAATATGATAAAAATGATATTAATCCCATAAATAATATTATTATAATGATGTAGAATGTTTTTTCAATAACAAAGTTATCTTTCTCTTTCATGATTGAATAAATTTAGTATTGTATTTAAAATTAAGCACCTATTTAGCAAACTTTAAAAACCCGAATAAATAACTATCATTATGCCCGCGTAGTATAGCGGTTAGTACTCCACCCTGTCACGGTGGCATCCCGAGTTCGA
>CAYVEM010000020.1:0-5483 GCA_964450665.1 Candidatus Woesearchaeota archaeon
TAAGTTACATAAATTTTATTTATCCAAATATTAAAGATTAAATATAAAAAAAAGAAAAAAAGAAAATAAAAAGAATAAGGCCTGGCAAATATTGCCTGCCTCACCTTTTTACTAAAAAACATTTTATTGCAAAGATTTAATTGCAGCTTCAAAATTTACCCAAGGTTGGGCACCAGAAACAACAGTAGTTTCATCATCTTCATTTATCAATACAAAATAAGGAGTTCCTCTCCCACCAGCTTCGCCAGCTTGCTTCATATCGTTAGCTACCTTTTCAGCTTTCTTACTACCATCCAAACAACCATCAAAATCAGCTTGGTTTAAACCAATCTGACCAGCAAATTTTTTCAAACTAGCAACATCCATTTGCGCAGTATTTGCAAAAATTGCATCATGCATTTCCCAGAATTTACCTTGATCCTGTGCACATGCAGCAGCCTCAGCAGCCTTTTGAGCTTGAGGATGAATACTATTTAACGGCAAGTGTTTAAACGCTAGCCTTACATCTCCATTCTTAAAATAAGAACTTTGTTTAAACTCAGCAATAGCTCCATTAGCAGCTCTCTCACAGAAAGGACACTGAAAATCAGAAAATTCCACAATAGTTATATCCGCATTTTTATCTCCTAAGATTGGATCACTATTATCAATAGTAACTTTAATATTTCCTGTAGGAGGATTTTGAACTGTAGGTGGAACAGCAGTAGGATTATTTACTACATTAGTTCCTCCACCATACATTGCAAAAAGCCACAATGCAGCAAATACAAAAGTTAACACCTTCCAAACTGTTTCTTTCTTAATCGTAATTTGTTCACTCATTTTATCCTCCTTTCACAGAGATTTGCATCAAATAAATTTGATGTAATTTTTTTAGACTTCATTAAGAACCAAAATAATACTGAGTATAAAAAGATTACCTTCTTTTACTCATTATATCCAAAACATCTTGGGCAGATCTTTCACCAATTGTATTTTCAAAAAACTTCAGATTATTAAATTCATACAATATAACTAATACCAATAATATAGATGTACTAAAGGCTCCTTTTAACATTGCTGAAATTATTAATCCAGTAGAATTTATTGCCCCAATAGATATTAATAAAATTGCAGCTAGAGAAGTCAATAGCCACCATTGTAAAAATGGAATTCTCTCTAGCCTCAATATATACATCTTCTTTCTCGATAACTCCATAAAGGTAAAAGATTTAAACAAAGAAGTTAGACCAGAACTCTTAATACTTTTAAGGGTTCTATCTCCAATAGCCTTTTCTATCAACAACATCATATCTGTAATAGTAGTAGTATTATGAGTCAGAGAATAATCCCATGCTTTATTCTTCAATATGAGATTATAATGTTTAGTTAATATTTTCTTAATATCTTCTTGCATTTTACTACCAAAAAGTCCACTAAATCTATAAAGCGTAGAAGAACTACCATCAAATCTAGATATTTCATCTCTTAATTGGCTATATCTCCTACTCTGTCTAGAAATAAAAAATCCAGAAAAGATTGCAAACAAAAAAGTAGACAAACTAAGAAACAAGCTATGATTATCTAAATGAAAATCATATCTATAATAAAAATATGAAAGACTTCCAAATAATAAAATAAATATAATAAAAGAATAATTCTTTTTATTCATAATACGCCTCAAATAAATAAGAAAAAGCTAGTTTATAAAATTAAGCTAACTCAGCTTCAATAGCTTGTTGGAACGCAGGAAAGGGCTGCGCACCTGAAATCAACTTACCATTAACAAAAAAAGCAGGAGTACCTTGAACACCATACTTACTTCCATCAGCAAGATCTTTCTGAACCTCTTCAGCCATAGATCCAGAATCTAAACACTCATCAAACTTACCTTGATCTAATCCTATTTGGCCTGCAAATTGTTTGTAACTAGCAACTCCTCCTGCAACACCCTCCTCAAATAACTTATCATGCATATCAAAATATTTTTCTTGTTCTCCAGCACATTCAGCAGCTTCAGCAGCCTTTTGAGCTTGTTGGTGAAAACCTAAGGGATAATCTCTATAAACTAAATTAACCTTCCCAGTTTTAATGTATTGCTCATCAATCTGACTTAAGGTTTGAGTATAAAATCTAGCACAAAAAGGACATTCATAGTCACTAAATTCTACAATTGTAACCGGAGCATTTTTATCTCCCTTAACAGCATCATCATCTATACTTACCTCAACTTTAGCCACTGCGGGAGGAACATTTCCTGCAGGATCCTCTACAACATTATTCTCAACACCCTTATCTGCAATAAAATAATTATAACCTAAAATCAAAACTGCAAGAACCACAATAATTTTAACATATTTCCAGAAATCATCTTTATTTATACTAATATGATCATCACTCCCAGTATGTGCTCCAGTTCCCATCCCATCTTCCATTGGCGCATTATCAGAAATTTTTGGTTCTTCTTTCTTAGATTCATTATCACTAACACTAGAATCTTGACTTTTACCTTCAAAAGAATTATCTTGATTAGGTTCTTCAGTCCTAGGTAAAGGTGAATGTGGCCCACTATTATTTTGATTTGTATCTAAATTAGTCTCTATACTGGGTTGACTAATTGTATCATCAGAACTAGAACCTGTGATTGTATCTTCAGATTTTACAGCATCTTCTGCAACACTCCCTATATTTTCAGAATCGCTTCCATTATCTTCAGAACTATCTTGAGTAACTTCCTCTATAATATCATCAGAAGAATCTTCTTCCTCTTCTTCTAAGATATCTTCTTCTCTCCTTTCATCATTCATCTTATTGGAATAAAATTAATCTTTATAAATATATTGTTAATGTAGAACAATAACAATCCTTATAATAATGCAATAATTATTTTAATTATGGAACAAGAAAACAATAATTACTCAAACAAAATAATGACAGGATCATATGATTTAAACAAATGGTTAGAAGGCGGTTATGAAAGAGGAATTATTACTTTATTCTATGGTCCTTCTGCGGCAGGAAAATCTAACTTTGTAATGTTAGCTGCATGTCATCAGGCAAAGAAAGATAAAAAAATCATTTTTATAGATACTGAAGGAAGTTTCTCATTAGATAGAATTAAACAAATATCTCAGGGATTGCCTGAATTTATTCTAAAAAATATAGCAATTCTCAAACCAACAAATTTTGAAGAACAAAACAAATCATTTGAAAAAATACATAAGGAATTACAATCAGAAAATATAGGTTTAATTATTGTAGATAGTATATCCATGCTCTATAGGTTAGCATTAGCAGATGCCAGAAAACAAGGCCAAGAAGAAGTGCAGAAAGTAAATGCAGATTTAGCCAATCAAATGAAAATTTTATATGAAATAGCAAGAAAACAAGACATCCCAATCCTCATAACTGGACAAGTTTACAATGAATTCCTCTCAGAAGAAGAATGGCTATCAGGTAAACAAGCAGGAGTTAATGTGGTTGGAGGAGATCTTTTGAAATATTGGAGTAAATGCACAATTGAATTACAAATAGAAAAAGGTAAAAAACGAGCAATTATCAAAAAGCACCGATCCATCCAAGAAAAAGATCTTTATTTTGAAATAATTAATGAAGGTATAAGAAAAAAAGGGTGGTTATAATAATTTATTTTCAAACAGAATCCCATTCTCACCATTTCTAACAATAAAAATATCTAAATCTTCATCATTATCATAATCAAATATAACGACATCCCGGCCTTCTCCCTCAATATCTAAACCAATATTAGAAGTAACATCTACAAATTTTTCATCATCATTTCTCCACAACTTAACTGCATTGCTAGTAAAATCATGTTCTCCCATTATTTTTTCCTTCATTCCCATTACCATTATTAAATCTAGATCTCCATCTAGATCATAATCAAAAAATTCCGTCTCCCAACCCCAATCTCCATCAGCAACATCCAATCCACTTAACTCAAACTTTCCATCCAAATTATGATATAATTTATTTCCACTCATTCCATCCATACAATCAGAATCCTGACAGTAAATTGAAGTTATAAAAAAATCATCAAAACCATCTTTATCATAATCTCCAACGGTAATTCCCATGCCAAACTCATCCAAACCAACCCCGTATCTTTTTGTCCTATCAACAAATTTTTCACCATCATTAATATACAATCTACTATTTCCAAAATCTGCAGCAACTAATAAGTCTAAAAAACCATCATCATTTACATCTGCAAATTCAGAATCAAAACTAACATCCCCATAACCATCTTGTGTTATCATTCTCACACCCATTTCTTCAGTAACATCCTCAAAATAACCATCTCCTAAATTATGATACAACCTTCCATATTCATCCTTCTTACCCTCCCTAATAGTCATCCTATCCCAATTACTTGTCATAATATCTTGCCAACCATCCCCATCATAATCTCCAATAGCAATTCCAAACCCATATAACAAATCCTCTGATTCACTCAATCCCCTAATAAACCCTTCTTCAACAAACTTCCCATCATAATTCATAAACAAATAATTTCTTTTTTCACCAACCACACTAACAAACAAATCATCAAAACCATCACTATCAACATCCACCCATCTAGCTTTATTGCTATTTATCATCAAATTTAATCCAACATCATCAGTTACATCTACAAAATTACCTTCATCATTTCTATAAAGAATATCATTTCCATCTAATCTAGTAACATACAAATCTAAATCACCATCATTATCATAATCTGAAACATCAGCTCCTCCACTAAACAAACCTTGTAAATCTCCTCGCAAATATGCCTGTCCATCAATCTTATATTTTCTAGTACTTTGAATATAATCAATTCCAACATCGGAGGTTATGTCTGTAAACTTAACATTACCAATTTCAGAAACAATGATTTCTTCTTCAACATCTGAATAATTAATAATATTCACCAAAGCAAAGGCTAATATAAATCCAATAACAAAATAAATTAACCACCTCATAAAATAATAAAATAATCAACATTTATTAAACTTTCTCAACCCTCTCAATCTCCTTAATCTTCTTTCTATCAATACTAGTTTGTTGCCCAACATATCTTTCCTCAGGTTTTTTATCCTTGCCATCAATTCCCATAGGTTTCTTACTAGGACATTCAGGATTAAAACATAATTGCCAAGGCCTCTTCCCCGCTAAAATTCTTAGCAATAAAGGCCATTCACAATCCTCACATTTCTTATTAACAGTATTTTTAATCAATCCCTTAGGTAATGAAAAAGTCTTTCTACAATCTGGATAAGCAGTACATGCAACAAAATAACTCTTAAACCTTGGAGTAAACTTTACTGTTAATTCCCCTTTCTTACATTTAGGACATTGTAATCCTAATTTGTTACTCTCCTGCTCTTCCTTAAACATAGCTTCATTAGCTTTAATCAAATCTTTTCCAATTTCAATTTCCTTGGCCTTAAAGTCCTTAGAAATTTTTATTAAAGCCTTCTCCGCCTTATCCAAAATCTTCC
>CAYVEM010000020.1:5583-10539 GCA_964450665.1 Candidatus Woesearchaeota archaeon
TCTAATTCAGATAATATCGAAGCAGGACTGTATCTCTTTGGAGGTTTAGTTTCTTTTTCTTCAATTTTAACTTTTTCAACTTTAACTTTTCCATTCATATCTTTAATTTCCTTTTCCTCCATTTTAACTGGATAAACATCCATCCACCCTCTTTTCAAAACCTCCATTCCACGAGCCCCGAACTTAAGATCTTCTATCAAAACATCCACCCTCTTATTTTCCAAATTAGCATCATCACAAAAACAACTAATAAATCTCTTAGCTATCAACTCATAAATTTTCAATTCATAGCCATCTAACTTCCCATTATTTCCAGTAGGTATAATTGCCGGATGAGCAGGATCACTTTTCTTCCCTTCAATAGGTTTTGATCTAGTAGCCTTTTCTACCATTGAACCATATCTCTTCTTCAGTTTCCTTAAAACATCTTTAGCACCTTTTAAATCTGAAATCTTCTGACTACTAGTTCTTGGATAACTAATCAAACCGTTCAAATACAATTTTTGAGCACTAGCTAAAGTATTACTTGGAGTAATCCCATGAAACTTATATGCCTCAGTTTGCAATGTTGTAAGATCAAATGGAGGTGGGGGAATTATAGTCTGTTTTGTTTTCTTAGTACTAGCCTCACCTTCTCTACCTTCTAATTTTTTAAAAATATCTAATTTATCTTTATCAACAATATCTCTATTATGTTTAACTGTTAGTTTATTTCCATCTTTATCCATAACATCTAAGAAAATTTGCCAATAAGGACTTGGCTTAAAATCTTTAATTTGTAATTCTTTATCAACAATTAAACGCAATGCAGGCCCCTGAACTCTTCCAATTGACATTACCTTAAACTTTCCTGCAGCTTTAACAGCACTCATCAAAGCTCTAGATAAATTAATACCATACATCCAATCTAAAAAATGCCTTGTCTCTCCAGCAATAGCCTGACCCCATTCAATATTTGGCAATCTATTTTCATAAGACTCCTGCAATTCATCTGCAGTAAGCGAACTAAATTTCATCCTCTTAGCATCTTTCTGTCCAGCAATATATCTAATAATATTATAACCAATAACTTCTCCTTCAACATCAAAATCTGTAGCAACAATTATCTCACTGGCCCCTTTAACAAGACTCTTTAAAACACTATAATAAGATTTAGTAAAATCTTTCTTATTAACTTCAAAATTAGGATACCATCCAATATCAAATATAGGATAATCACTACCTTTAGCTATCTGACTAACACTAAACAAATGCCCCACTGCACATCCAACAACAATTTTATCACCGTTCCTATCAAACTCATAATATGAAACCTTGCTCCTATTTATTTTATTATCCTTACCTTTTGAAAGAGCAGCAGCAATCTTCCCAGCAGCCTGAGGTTTCTCAGTAATGATTAATTTATACCCTTCTGATTTAAGTTTAGTTTCCTTAAACTTACTCGGAGTTTTTTTAGTAGAACTCTTTTTTCTAACAATAAATCTTTTTCGAGCAGGTTTAGAAAGAGTTCGAGCTTTAGCTTTCTTAATAACTTCTGGATCTCCAACTTTCTCAACAATCTCTAATTCTTCAATACTAGGCTTTTCCTTTACAGGAATCTCAACTGTCTTTTTAACATTCTCAGGATCAAGAGCAAGAAATTCTTTTGTCTCAACCGCCAATGGATCTTTCTTTTTACGAGGCATCTCATAAGAAACATACTTAACTTATATAAAAATATTAGGGTTTTCCAGTTTTCCACATATAATCAAAAAAATCAGCATAAGATTTAGCCATACTCTTTGAATGTATTAAAACTCCAAATGGTTCATTTTCTTTCCAACTTATTATCGCAATCTTATCATTAATTACCATTGTATTAGGAATCATTGAGAAATTAACATATCTTTTTTGTATTATTGAATCCTTTCTTTTTGGTTCTCTTAAATTTTCATGAAAAATCCCCCTCATTTTTACTTTTTTTTCGCTAACAAGTTTTTTTGTAGGGGTATAAACATTACTTCTAGCAAGTTTATATTCCTCTAAATTTTCTATGGAAAAAATCAACAAAACATCTCTTTTATTAACATCTTTCAATAATTCAGACATTATTGTTTTTATTCCTCTATAAGTTCTAAATATTTGAGCACTTTCTTCATCTTTTTGTTGCTGATAAGCTTTTAATTTTGGAAGTATTTTCTCATACTCTCTTTTTTTTATATCTATATAATCAAAAATAACCTCTGGGTCTGCAGCCCGATAATATTTAATCTGGCTTTCCTTGACATAAGAAACTAATCCCTTTTTTGTCAAACTATTAATTGCATTATACACTGAAGAACTATGTAATCCTGATTTCTTAATAATCCTCCCCGCTTTGGACTCTCCAGATTTAAGTAAGGTCAAAAAAACTTTTATTTCTGTTGAAGATAATCCAATATCTTCCAATACACTTGTATCCATAATTTTCTCTATAGATTATACTTTTTAAATCTTATTATTACTCTCCAATTTTAGAGAGGAATTTCATAAGTACTTCTCTTTAATTATTTTATTAATTGATTGCAAGGAGGCAAAATAAACATGGCGAGAATAAAATCATACACAGATCCTATAGGAGGCATTCATGGTCTGATAAGTGGAGGAACCAGATCAGTAATATATGACAAGGATTCCAATACTAAGGGAGTAGGATATGGGAAAGATGAAGAAGAATCTATGAACAATGCTAGAAGGGCATATATAGAATCTGACCTTGAAAAGAAAACTAAAGATTAATGTATCTAAAAAAATTAACTTTATTTTTAGCCTCTAAATTTTTTTAGAGGTTTTTCATCAAATCTCAATAATCTTTCCTTTTTCTCCAACACTAAAAACCTTAGTCTTCCCAACCTGATCTTTTAATCCCTCTGCTTCATGAATATGTCCACTCAAAAAAATATCTGGTTGAAATTCTTCTATAGCTTTTCTAACTCCTGTACTTCCAGGAATCCCAGAAAATTCAGACTTAGTGCCTGCTGCATGAATATGACTAACCATAATTTTTTTCTCTAAATCTTTAATCTTACTAAAATCTTTTTTCAATTTATTAAAAGCCTTTTTCTCATTTAAATCTAATTGACCATCAGGACTCCCAACCCCAAAAACTCCAACATCTCCATATTTAACATAATGCTTCCCAACATTCTTAACTCCATACATTTTAGTAAGAACATCTGCAGTAACACTAGAATCCCAATTCCCCGGAACAAAAACAACCTTTTGATCATTATCCATAAAAGGTTTCAAAATACCTTCAGTTTCAACAAAACCACTTAAATCTCCTGCCAAAACAACTAAATCAACATTTTCTTTCTTTGCCTTAGCAGCCAACTTCTTTGTTGCATCAGTATCTCCATGAATATCACTAGCTGCTAATATCTTAAACTTTTTCTTCTTATCTACCATATTTATTATTAATTTATAGAATTTATATAACTATCATTTCCCAAAATTTCTTTTCCTATTCTTAAACTCTTCAATACATTTAACCAAATCCCCTTTAGTAAATTCAGGCCACATCTTATCTAAGAAAAACCATTCAGAATAACTTGCTTGCCAAGGTAAGAAGTTGCTAGTCCTCTTCTCACCACCAGTCCTAATAATAAAATCCGGCTCACTTGATAAATATAAATTATCCTCAATAACTTCTGTAGTAACTTCATCACCACTAACTTTCTTATCAATTATCTTTCTAACAGCTTCAATTAATTCCTGCCTTCCACCATATGCAACTGCAAAATTTACAATAAAATTATCATTATCAGCAGTATCTTTCTCCAATTTTAAACATTCATCCCTAACATCTTCAGGTAATAAATCCAAATCACCAATAAATTTCATCCTAACACCATCTCTCATCATTTTCTCTCTATCCATATCCCTAAACATCTCTCTAAATATCTTATACAAAAAATTCAATTCCTTAGAGGGCCTACTATTAATATTCTCTACAGATAATGCATAAAACGTCATTTCCTTAATTCCAAGCTCTTTAGAATAATCCAACAATTTCTCAACTTTTTCCTTTCCAAGTTCATGACCCCTCCAGGGTTCTAACATCAATCTCTTAGCAAATCGTCTGTTTCCGTCTAGAATTATAGCTACATGTTTGGGATTAGAAGTTTTCATATATCAAAAATATAAATTAAAGTTTTTAAGCTTTCTTCTTTTTAATCTCCTTAAACCCCGTATACTTCCATAAAACCTTAGGAATTTTAACACTACCATCTTTTTGCTGAAAATTCTCCAAAATAGCAACCATAATCCTAGATGTTGCAAGTACTGTATTATTTAATGTATGTAAAACCTTCCTCTCACCATGCTTATCAATAACTTTAATATCTAAATTTCTAGCTTGATAATCTGTACAATTACTCAAACTCATCACTTCACCATATTCTTTAGTAGTAGGCCTATAAACTTCAAAATCAGCACTCCTAAATTTCCAATCAGCTAAATCTCCTGTACAAATCTCAATAGCCCTATAAGGCAACTCTAATAATTTCAAAATCTCCTCAGAATTCTTAAACAACTCATCATACAATTTCTCAGAATCTTCTGGCTTGCAAAAAATAAACTGCTCGATTTTATTAAACTGATGAGTTCTCCATAAACCTTTCTCATTAATTCCATGACTCCCAATTTCTTTTCTAAAACACATAGAATAAGAAAAATATTTCTTAGGTAATTCACTTTCTTTTAAAACATCCTCAGAATGCATTGCCAACAAGGGTTGTTCTGCAGTTCCAATTAAATTTAAATCCTCTCCATCAATTGAATAAACAGATTCTTCGATAGCAGATTTATCCATAGAAGCAAAGATAGCTTTTTCATTTAACATCAAAGGTGTTTCAATATAATTGTAACCTTTATTCTTCATAAAATCAATGGCAAATCTAATCAAAGCCTGATTCAATAAAGCTAACTCATTTTTAA
>CAYVEM010000020.1:10549-14188 GCA_964450665.1 Candidatus Woesearchaeota archaeon
ATAATAAAAACCCTTTCCAGCAACCTCTCCAGATTTTTCAAAACCTCCTAGTTCTAGATCTTCAATTAATTCCACATGATTTTTAATTTTTGCAAGTTTCAGAATCTTTCCACCCTTCTTAATTTCCTTATTTGCCTTATCATCCTTTCCCTTAGGAACTTTATCAGAAATAATATTTGGAATCTGCAACATTATCTCATTAATTTCATCAGACAATCCCTCATTATTATTCTCCAACTTCTCAATCTTTTTTTGAATATTAGCATTTTTCTTAATCAAATCTTTTTTAGCCTTATCATCCTTTTTCTTACTAGCTTCCTTAATACCCTCACGAATCTTATTCCTCTCACTTCTTAAATCATCTGCCTCATATTTTCTCTTCCGCCATTCATCATCTTTTTTCTTCAACTCATCAACCAATTTTAATTTAGAATTCTGATTTTTCTTCTTAATATTATCTTTGACTAATTTAGTCTCCTCTCTAATTAACTTAATATCTATCATAAATTAACAAATTGAAGTTAATATTTAAATATTCCCTTGAGTTCAAATAAACATGGTATCTGAAAAAGTTAAAGTAAAAGACAAACATAGAAGAGCAAAAAAGTTATCAATAAAATTGTTAATATTATTCGGCATAATTATAATTCTAGCTGGAGCATATTTTCTCGGATTTTTTCATAGTAAACCTCCCCAAATAACATTAGAACATCCCATGAAAGAAATAATATTTACAAATACAAATGAGGCTGGACAAGTTAATAAACAGGCCGTCATACAACAAGGAATCTCAGAATTCAACGAACAATACATTATTTATTTATTAGTATCTTTAGGAGTTAACAACATCCACAAATCTTATGTAGGTTATGGAAACGCGGAAATAGATTTAATAATAGACCAAGAAACCTGGAGTGCCATCGTCAGCAACGGACTAAGTGTCTCAATACAACCATCTCCTGATCCAGATTTAATAATAAGAATGTCAAAACAAGAAGCAATAATGGCTTTAATCTCTCCAAACATCAAAGAGTACTTAAAAGATTCAGTTAATAATGGAAATACTCAATTAGAACAAGTATCTAACAAGGTAGAACTTGCCAGTAAAGGTTATTTAAAAATGTACACTACATTAACTGGAGAAGTCATTGACATTGAATAATTTTTATGAAACTTTCAGTTACAACACCTCGTTACCTTTTTAGATAAGTAAATCTAATTTGTTACTCCTTGGTTAATTTTTTTCTTAGAAAGCTTTATAAGCTAAAATATGAATTAAGATATATAGCTTTGAAATATATATTTCAAGTTATCCCTTCAGAGAAAACGAAATATTTTTTTCAATTTCTCTAAAAATTAAATATAAAATGAAAGACAATTTTGATATATTTTTTAGAAGAAAGCCAGCATTAATGCTGGTAGCCTTAAAGAAAATGTCTAAAGCAAGATATGGTTCTTTACTAGCTAAAGAAGTTGACTGTACGTATTCACATGCAGTTAAGATACTTCAAACACTAGAAGAACTTAAATTAGTTGATTTCGAAAAGAAAGGTCGAATAAAACTAATAAAACTAACCAAGAAAGGTGAAGAAGTAGCTGAAGACATAGATTCTATAAGAAGGCGATTAATGTAATTTTTTTATTTTTTTTATGAGGTGTATTAATTTTAACTACCTAGATTTATCTACACCAACTCTTCTACAAACCAATGAAACTGGACACTTACTACAATAAGGGCTCATAGGAACACAAGTATTTTTCCCATGCAACATAAAAACAGCATTTACATCTTTAATGAACTCATCTTCTAATTCTTCAATTAACATATTCTCAACATCATTAGCTTTCTTACTATCTATCCACCCCAACCTATTAGAAATTCTTATTGTATTTGAATCAACTGGAATAACCTTCTTCCCAAAAGCAAAGGCCAAAACAATATTACATGTCTTGGGGCCAATTCCCTTAATACTCAACAAATTATCTCTATCATTAGGAACTTTTCCATTATATTCTTGTATTATCTGCTTAGAAACCTCTTTCAATCTAGCAGCCTTAACTTTTCTATATCTAGCATTATACAATATGCTCTCCAATTCATTACTATCTATATCAATCACATCTTGAAATCCATTCACCTTAGAAAACAACTCCTCCAATATCTTATCACAAACTTCATCTTTAATATTAATACTAACTAAACAACCAATTAATACCTTAAATGGATCAGGTTTTTTTCTCATCCTATTCAAAGTAGTTCTTCTATCCAAATCATAATGGCCTTGCATAACCTCCATTACTTCAGAGACATCCACCATGAAATAACAATATTATCCAACTATATAAAAATATGGTCGCAGGGGGATTTGAACATGCGAAGATATGTAAGTATTGAGCAGCCAGAAAATCTTCAATTTTCTGGACCCGAAGGGGTGAAAATCCTATAATCAAATAAAATATGGTCGCAGGGGGATTTGAACCCCCGACACCCTGATTAAGAGTCAGGTGCTCTAACCAGACTGAGCTATGCAACCATTAATAAAAAGAAGAATTAGATGGTTTAAAAAACTATCTTCTAATCTTTCAATTAACCCTAAAAATTAGTCACCATTCAATAATTACAACAGCACAATAACCTTTAAATACCTTAATCGGCCTGTTTTTTTATTAAATATATATTTCAAAATGGATTCAAACAATAATATAAGAATGGCTTTCCAGAATGTTAAGAGCGACATGATGGAACTTAAGAGTCAGTTACTTATGATTGCTGAGAGACTAGAGAAAATTGAAGAATCAAAATCAAGTCCCTTAGTACAAATCAAAAGTGCATCGAAGACTACTAAGAAAGCTACAAAGAAAAAGAAATAATTTTTATTTTTTATTTTTTTATAATACCTCATAAATTTAGAGGCATTTAAATTTATGATAATAATATTAAAAAACAATATTTAATAATAGAATTAGATGGAAGAAAAAATAAAATTTAATTATAGGTCTTATGTTGGTCCCGAGGAAAAGTATGATATAATTGGAGCAATGCAATTTAATTTACTTACATTTTTTGGCTTAAGAGAATCTAACAGTTTATTAGATATTGGTTGCGGTTCTCTTAGAGCTGGTAGACTTTTTATACCCTATCTAAACAAAGGTAATTATTATGGAATAGAACCTAATGATTGGTTAATTAGAGAGGGAATTAAAAATAATATTGGTAGAGATTTAGCTAAAATCAAAAAACCAGTCTTTAATAAGAATTCTGAATTTAACTTTTCTTCATTTAACAAACAATTTGATTATATACTAGCTCAGTCAATATTTTCTCATGCTTCAGAAAATATGATTCGGAAATGTTTAAATGAAGCTAAGAAAGTAATGCACAAAGATTCCTTATTTTTTGCAACTTTCCTTAAGGGAGATCAAGACCATAAGGGGCTCGAATGGGTTTATCAAGAATGTACAAGATTTACTTATAAAAAAATTAATGAATTAGTAAAGGAGCAGGGATTTAAATGTGAAGAGATTAAATGGGACCATCCAAATGGACAAACATGGATATTAATTTCTTATCCATAATATTTTAAATAATCACCTATATGCTCGCCAAGTATATTTACAATTAGTACATTTATAGAACTT
>CAYVEM010000021.1:0-14177 GCA_964450665.1 Candidatus Woesearchaeota archaeon
AGCATCCGAATGATTAATTGTAATCCTATCTCCAAAATGCTTCAAATTTATTTTTGCTTGTTTAATCATTTCAGTTTCGTTATCAACACAAATGATTTTAGCTTTCTTGAAATGATCTGCAAAAATCTCTGTTGTTTCTCCGGGACCGGTTCCAACTTCTAAAGCTGTAAAAGATTCTTCTTTACTTTTTTTTACAGAATTAGTAATCGCCTTTTGGAACTCAATATAATGAGGATATGCTTTTGTAAATAGTTCGTACTCTGTCCCTAACTTTCCAGAGAAACGTAGTTCTTTTTTATTTTCCATTAGTTAATTAAATTATAGGCTATATAAAAAGCTTATGATGGCGAGGGGCAATAGAGAATAAAATAATTTTGCGAAGTAAAGCTAAATGTCCAAAGGACTAAGGAAATCTTAATCTAAGTCCCGACAACGCAACAATGCACGCATTTAGTAAACTTTAAATACCCCTAATATCTGGAATAATTACCTGCAAGTGCAAGCGTTGAGCAGAAGTTAATTACTTCTGCAAATAATAAAAACATGATAAGTAAAACAAAAATATCAAAGAGAACAAAGGCTAAAAGAAATCCTGAAATAATGGAGACTATTAATTTGGCTAAGAAAAATGATTTATTAGACTTGGCTAAGAAGCTTTCTGCCCCTAGAAGTCAATATAAGAATGTTAATTTAGATGAATTAGATAATGTTGAGGGAGATAAAATTATTGTTATTGGAAAGGTTTTGGGGAGTGGAGAGATTAAAAGAAAGATTAGGGTTGCTGCTCTGGGTTTTTCTGATAGTGCTAAAGATAGCTTAAATAAGGCAGGTTGTGATATTAAAAGTATAAGGGATGAAATTAAAAATAATAATAAATTAGAGGGAGTTGAGATAATATGATGAAGAAAATAAGATTAGAAGATGTAGTTAAAAGAGCTAGAGAGATAGATAGGTCTACAAAAAGTTATGGTCCTAAAAAACATTCTCCTTCTAAATCGATTAATCATAATCTTTATCATCCTCCTTTAAGATCTCAATCTAGATTAAATGCTAAGGCTAGAAAAATGAAAACTAGTAGTTCTTATGGACAGGTATATTGAAATGGCAAGAATAATAATTGATGGGAATGGGGCAGTTTTTGGAAGAATTTGTAGTTTTACTGCTAAGAAGGCTTTGGAAGGTAATGAGGTGATTATTGTAAATTCGGAGAAAACAATTATGACTGGGAATAAGAAAGACACTATTGCTAAATACTCCTCTGTTAGAAAGAAAGGAGGGCATTCTCAGAAGGGTCCAAAATTATCTAATGTGCCTCATATGATATTGAAAAGGGCCATTAGAGGTATGTTGCCAGACCATAGAAAAGGTCAAGGTAAAGAAACCCTTAAGAGAATTAAGTGTTATGATGGAATACCCGAAGAATTCAAAGAAGAAAAAATGATGAAAGTTAATGCTCCAAAGAAATTAAAATTTATGGAATTAAAAGAATTGGCAAATAAAATATGATAGATAAAAATAAAACAACAGTTAGTGGGAAGAGAAAAACTGCTATAGCTAAGGCTACAATAGAAAATGGTAATGGGATTATTTTGATAAATAAGATACCAGTCGATAATTTGGATTTTTTTAAGAAATTAACAATTAATGAACCAATTGAAATTTCAAAAAAAATTCTTGGAGATTTTAAGTTTGATATTAGTGTTAATGTTAAAGGTGGTGGAACTGAAAGTCAAATAGAGGCTAGTAGATTAGCTATTGCCAGAGTTTTAGTTGAATTTACTAAAAATGATGAATTGAAAAAAGCTTTCATAGATTATGATAAGAATTTATTGGTTGCAGATACTAGAAGAAAAGAACCTAATAAGCCTGGAGATAGTAAGGCTAGAAGTAAAAGGCAGAAGTCTTTCCGTTAGGTTTATTAATAATCCTTAGTTCATAATAAAAAGAGAGAGATAATATGGCTATAGGAATTTTACAAGAAACACTGAATATTCTTCCTAACGATCAAAAAGTTTTATTTAGTTTAATTGTTTATACAATATTAATATTAATGTATAGTATTTTCATTTGGAAATTTTATAGATTTTTGGCTAGCAGAGACATTATTCAATTAAATTTAAGCCAATATAATTATTCAAGTCATCCTGTAATAGAAAAGTTTGCCGCAGTAGGATTATATGCCTTAGAATATTTAATAATATTGCCTTTTTTAGTTTTCTTTTGGTTTTCAATATTTTCAATATTTTTGTTAGTATTGTCTGAATCACAGAATACATTACAAATATTATTAATTTCTGCAGCAATAATAGCTTCAACAAGAGTAACATCTTATATTAGTGAAGACTTATCAAAAGACTTGGCTAAGATATTACCCTTCACAATACTTGCAGCATTTATTTTGGGATCTAGTTTTTTTAATACGGAAGGAGTGATAGATAAAATATCTCAGATTCCTAGCTTATTTGATAATATAATTACATTTGTTGTTTTTATTTTTATTATAGAATTTATTTTTAGGTTATTATTTTCTGTTTTTCAGTTTGTCAAATCTAAAGATGAGGATGATGATGAACTATAATTCAAAGCCTAAAACTCTGATATCTGGAGATAATAAGTAGACCTTATCTTTTTTGGATCTTAATCCCCTATATATTTTTTGGGTTAATTCTCTTTTCGCCTTGTCCATATAAAAACTCATAAAATGTTCTGGATTTGTTTTTTTAAGAATTTTCCAAAATAAGGAAGATATATTTGGATAAGGAAATCTAGAAACGATTATTGAATTGCAGGTTTCTCCAGGAAAATCTATGCCTCTGTTGCACCTAGTTGTATAAAGTATGGGAAATTTTTTATCTTTAAATTCTTGGATTCTTTTTCCCATAGGGTCTGTATTTTGTCCTATCTTAATTTCGTTTTGAGTAGGCATAACTAGATTGTAAGATTCTTTTTCAAGTTCAGTAGGTAGATCTTGAAAACTGGTTAAATGAACCAATGTAGGTGGCTTAGAGGATTCGATTGTTTTGGAGAAGGTTTTAAGAAATCCCTCTCTTGAAATTTTTCCGGATTGAAAATTAGCATATTTACAATTTATTTCATATCCGTTTTTTAATTTATTGAGTATTCCTTGAGCACTAATTTCTGCATCTATTATCTTAAAATTTTCTAGACCGTAGATATTCCTTAAAACATAATCTGAATGAATTGTTCCTGACATCATGACAATGAGTTTGTTTTTTTCTATCAATTCTTTAAATCTTTTTTTAAGGTTGGTAGTTATTAGACTTATTGTTAAATCATTTTCTATCTTTTCTACTGAAAAATAGGTTTCATCTAAAAAATCATAAAAAATTCTTGATATTTCGTCCACTTGAAAAAGGTAATTTGATTCATCAATCTCTGTTTCCTTTAGAAAATCATCATTTTGCAATAATGTTTTTATTAAATCTTCAATAATTGTTCCACTAACCTTGAATATTTCATTAGATTCCAAATATTTTCTTCTTATGGTATTTGTTATATCAGCTAAATCTACTAATATTTTTTTTGTTTCTTCAGAATCTGAAAATATAGTATTTAGGGCAAATGTTAATCTGTTAAGATTTATACGTTCTTGATTTGCAAAGCTATCTAAAAATTCATCACATTCATCAATTATCTCTAGTTCTGTTTCAGGTTTACGATCCATTAGAGTTTCTAATTTGTATTTAAGGCTATTAAAAATGATTACATCTGATTCGGCATACGCATGATATTGCTCATAAAATTTACACCCAGGTTTTCTTTGAAAGATAGTAAATCCAATATTATTCATCCCCTTATATCTAAATTTTTTTGCATCTTGGAATTTTTTAATATCATATTCTTCTGGAAGGATTGGAGACCAATAGGGGCATACAGGAGCAATTGACATCCTCTTTACTTCATTTATTGAGTTGAAATTAGAGTTTTTTATAGAAGGGTTTTGTTTTATATAATCTTTAATCACTGCAGAGTTTTTATCTTTTATTTCGATTTTGCAGGGTAAGAATTTATTATCTGCTGAGGCATCTTCTTCATGGATAGGTTTTACTCCTGCAAAGATATCTGAAAGTTTTGTATCTTTTTCTCTTATGACTCTTTGAGAGGGTTTTTCTTCTAAGAATTTGCATGAGAAATTTTTTCTTCCAAGTATGGAAGATATTCTTAATTTTTTTTTGTCTTTAAGAACATATTTTTTCTCTGTATAATCTTTTATGTATTGTTCTTGAAGAGATTTTATTGGGACTACAATAGAAGTTTTTCCAAAATGTTTTGCTAAATTTAAAGCTATTGCAGATTTTCCTGTACCACAGACCCCTTTGATGAAAATAATCTTATATCCTTCTTCTGTCGCGTTTATAACCTCTTTCACAACATCTTCTTGCGATTTTCCATTAGAAAACTTTAAAGGGGTCAATAGTTGATCATTTTCATATAAGGACCAAGTCATATGAACTCCTTTAGAGATTGTTTAGTAAATTCAGGACATTTGCTCTTATACTCACACCAATTGCATAATATGGATTTATTTGTTGGAAATTCAGAAGTTGATTCTACTTTTTTAATTAATTCTAATATTTCTTTTTTTAATTCTTGTAATTGTTCAATAGTCCTTATTGAGGTTAATTCCTGATTACTGTCTAAAAAGTGCCAAACTAATTTTACATCCTTAACATCTTTGAAAGCTTCTCTTACGCCTAAAGAATATAGGGCCAGTTGTCTATCATTATCTAAATCTCTTTGACTTTTTACTGCACCAGTTTTATAATCATGAATTTCGAAAATATTAGTTTCTGGATGATGAACTAAACGATCTATATAGCCCATCATTTGATATTCTCGATTTCCATCTAAGGAAATATAGATCTTCTTTTCAGTTTCTATTGTATTATCCTTAAATGGTGAATGTTTTAAGAAGTAATTTATTAGGAATTTTATCCCTTTGTTGAAATAAGTTTCGGCTGTTAATTCTTCTTTTACTATTTTCATGTTAGGTTTATAATTTTTATTCCATGCTTCTGCAAAATATTTTATTATATCATCTAATGTTAAATCTTTTTCAGGATGTTTGTATATCCATTCTAATGTATCATGGACCATACTACCTAAGAATGCCTCTATAGATTGGTCAAAATCTGGAGGAATTCTCTTTATGTACCTATATTCATATTTTTGAGGACATTGTTCGAATGTAGATAGTCTTGAATGGGAGTAGATTGTCATTTTATTCACCTTTGGTATTAGATTGGTAATTAGTTGTTAATAAAAAGATTTCTATGATTCTGCGTCATATTTTCCTTCACCTCTATAATAAAAATCGTCCATTAATCTAATTAATGATTCTGTTGGGACCTTCCTTGATTTTCTTGGCCAATTTTTAATTTTATTAAATAAATGCATTCCCGCTAAACAATATCCAATAGTATCTGCTCTTCTTACTGCAATAACGTTTCTGTCTGCATTTCTTTTAAATGTATGAGGAATGCCTTTTAATCCAGATTGATAAAGATTTCTTCTTAAGTTATTATGAATCTCTGTTGAAATTGTTGGACCATCCATTTCATCAGCAATTAAATAGGTATTTTTAGTATTTAAAAAAGGATATTTTAATAGGAATTGAAGAGTTATTCGGGTTATTGCCTCTGCTTTTAAAATTGGTAGTGGCTTCTTGGTTGTTGCTTGTTTAGTAATTAATGTATAAAAAAAATTAGGGTGTTCATCTAAATATTCATTACCTCTTTCTAAATTTCTTTCTAAATTCCCCCCATATCCGAATGCCCATCCTTTTCCCTCATATCTGGAAGACCCATAATTTGCTCTGTTTGGGTCTTCCATCATGTATCCTGTTACAATTATTGAATTTTGATAGTAGGGATTGGAAGATTCTAGACTCATTCCGTTGTTGGTTTCATCTATTCCAATAATGAATTTCCTCCTAATTCCATTTATTTTTCTTGGAAACATGGAAATCTAAAATAAAAGTCTTTTAAAAATATTATTATAGGCTATCTAATGGACTATCTATTTTTTTTAATTCTGCAGAAGAAACATGGGCATAGATTTGAGTAGTAGTAAGTGATGAATGGCCTAAGAGGACCTGTATTTTCCTTATGTCAACTCCGTTTTCTAAGAGATGTGTTGCAAAGGAATGTCTTAAAGTATGAGGATGTACTGATTTTTCTATTCCTGCCTTTTTGGAAGTTAGTTGTACAATTTTTTGGATGTTTCTTGTTGTTAGAGGATTTGTTTTTGAAAATAAATAATTATAATCTGGATGTTTCTTTAGGAATTTTTCTAGTTTTTTTGATAATTTTTTTGAAATTATAAACATTCTATCTTTCTTTCCTTTTCCTTCCCTTACCCATCCAATATTTTCATTGAAATCTAGATCTATTGGTTTAAGGTTAACTATCTCTGAAACTCTAAGACCTGAAGAGTACAAAAGTTGTAGAATCAAATTGCTTTTTAGTGTTTTTGTTGCCTTGAATAATTGTTGGATTTCATCTTTATTTAGAACTATTGGGATTTTCTTCTCATTTTTCGGACGTTTAATTCCTGCAGTAGGATCTTTTTGTAATAAGGATGTGAAGGCGAATTTGATTGCTGCTAAGAATAAGATTGTTGAGCTAGATGATTGTATGTCCATTTTATTTGCTAAGAAATTTTTTATGTCTTGTTGTTCTATTTCAGATGGTTGTTTTTTTGAATGATTGAATAGTTTTTTGTTTGAGTCTAGATAGTTTCTTAAGGTGTAAGGAGATAATTTTGCTATTTTTATTTCTGTTTCTAGATTTTTTAGAAATTCTTGTTGATTCATATTCTTAATTGTGCGAACTTCTTTATAAAAGTTTATAATGTTACTGGCCAGAGTAAACAAAAGGTTAAAAAGATTGAAGTTTTTCTGAATGTATAAAAAGGTGATTTCTATGCAAAGTGAAGAATATCTAAAGGATCAAATTAAAAAGAACCCTAGAGATCCTATGACATATTATTATTTAGGTAAGGAGTTGATGGGTAAGCCTTTGAAGAGTATTGAATCACTTACATTTATTGAAAAATTGTTTAAACAATCGATTAAATTAGGCCCTCATTTATGGGCTCCAAAAATTATGTTAGGAGAGCTTTTGTATAAGATGGGGAGGTTAAAGGAAGCTGAACCTTATTTTAAAGAAACGCTTAAGGCAGGATTGCGAGATTCTTCTTCAGTTAGAGAATATTTAACAAAATGTTTAAGTCAAAGTTCTCAACCAGGAGGCAATCATCAAGTTTCAAAAAGAGATTCATTATATTTATTTGAAAATAATGTTAGAGAATTTATTAGAAATTTATTGGAAGATAGTTATGGGTCTAATTGGTGGAGGAAGGGAGTTCCACAAAAAGTTAGGGCAAAGTGTGCTTCGAGAAGAGAAGAGGGATTAGAAGAAGAGAGGGAAGTTGATCTTTTATTATTTGCAGATTTTTATGATTATAAGTTGGTTATAGAAGGTAATAAGACTATATTCTCAAATTTTATAGATACAAAAGATTGGTGTAGTAAATTGCAAGAAATGGAACCTATTAGAAATGCCATAGCTCATAATAGACCTTTAACAAATGCACCAATTAGAGTTAGAGATTATCATTTTAGTTTTCAGAAGGTTATTGATAAGGTTAAAGGTAGGACATAATGAAAACTTTATTGGCTGTCCTGATAATTTTATTTTTAGGTTCTAGTTATTTATTAGTAGATAATTTAGATGGTATGGGGAGTGTTGTTGAAATTGATAAAAATGAAATAGTTTTTGTTTCAAAGGTGATTGATGGAGACACAATAGTTGCAGATGGTGAACATATTAGATTATTAGGAATTGATGCGGATGAAAGGGGATATGATTGTTATGATGAAGCTAAAGAGCAAATGGAAAGATGGATTTTGGATAAAGAAGTTGTTTTAGAAAAAGATAAAACTGATAAGGATCAATATGGAAGATTGTTGAGGTATGTAATTTTAGATGGAGAAAATATGAATATTAAATTGGTAGAAGGGGGATTGGCTGTTGCGAGATTTTATAGAGATCGTGAGTATGAGGGTGAGATTTTATTTGCTGAAAAGGCTGCTAGAACAGCTAAAATAGGGTGCAAATGGGCTTAAATTAGAGGTTAGTATATAAATAGACCATTACTATTATATAATGAATACATATATTAATTAATTGATTTCATGGTTCATTTTTATGGAAAAGAAAATAGACTGGACTGTTTTTTTATTTATATTAGGATATCATGTACTATTGATTGTGTTTTTGCAAATTTATCTTTTTACTAAAGGATTTCCATCAAAAGAAATTTTGTATTCTTTCTTAATTTTATTTATTGCAGCGGGAATAAGTATAACTGCAGGGTATCATAGATTATATTCTCATAAATCTTATAGGGCAAATAAGCTTCTTGAATCAGTATTATTATTTTTTGGTACATTAGCATTGCAGGGGAGTGTGATTTCTTGGGCCCATGGTCATAGGTTGCATCACAGTCATGTAGATACCGAGAAAGATCCTTATTGTATTAAAAAAGGATTTTTATTTGCCCATATGGTTTGGTTATTTTATATTCCTGAGCCAATTAAGAAAGAGGTTGTTTCTGATTTATATCAAAAAAAATATTTGAGGTTTCAGCATAAGTATTATAATTTGCTTGCTATTTCATTGAATATTTTTATTGCTTTATTTTTAGGGTTTTTGTTTGGAGATGTTTTTGGAGGATTTGTATTCTTGCTTCTTTTTAGGATTTTTGCTACACATCATACTACTTGGTTTATAAATTCACTTGCACATACGTGGGGAAAACAGAGTTTTTCTAAAGAATTATCTGCAGTAGATAATTATATTATCGCATTATTAACTTTTGGAGAGGGTTATCATAATTTTCACCATACATTTCCTACAGATTATAGGAATGGTATTAAGTGGTATCATTTTGATCCTACCAAATGGTTGATCTGGATATCCTCAAAAATTGGTTTAGTAAAGGGATATTCTAAAGTTAATAATAAAATAATTTATGAAAGAATAAAATCTGAGGAGAAATTACATGTTCTCCATTAAATGAGAAACTAAATAACCTACAAATACCCCTACAGTTAGGCCATAGAAACTTGTTTGGGCTGCAGTAATTACTGCTCCAATTAGTAATGCTATTACAATAATTCCTTTCCAAAATTTTCTTTTATTAAATTTCTTGGAAATTTTTTTCCTCTTTTTCATTTGTTAAATAAGCATTATTAGAATTTAAATGTTTCCCTTAAATTTGGTGGAGATAGATTATTAAATAGGCAACCATAATTAAGGTTATGAAAATTCCAAAATCTTTAGTGATTATCTTATTGATTTTTATTGGAGGGATTATTTTTTATTTGTCAATAGATAATAATCAAAATGATTATAAGCTTAGCTTTATTGAATTAAATGAAATGGTAAGGAGTGGGAAATATAAGAAGGCAACTTTTTCAGGAGGTTGTTTTTGGTGTAGTGAATATGATTTTGAGAAAAGAGAAGGAGTTATAGAGGTTATAAGTGGATTTGCTGGAGGTAGTGAAAAGAATCCTTCTTATAATGATGTTGCATCTGGAAAAACCAGCCATAGAGAGGCTGTTCAAGTTATTTATGATCCTAAAAAATTAGATTATAATATTTTGTTAGATTTATTTTGGAGACATATTGATCCAACAGATAATGGGGGGCAATTTGTAGATAGAGGTTTCCAGTATTCTACTGCTATATTTTATGAAGATGAGGAACAGAAAAAATTAGCTGAAGAAAGTAAGAAAAGATTAAATGCTAGTGGGAGATATGATGAAAAGATTGTTACACCTATATTGAAATTTACTAGTTTTTATCCTGCCGAAGAATACCATCAGGATTATGGTAAAAAGAATCCTTTAAAATATAAGTTTTATCGTCGAGGATCTGGAAGAGATCAATATATTGATAGGGTTTGGGGGAAGGATAAAGAAGTTAGTTATTCTAAGCCAGGAGAGGCTGAGATTAGGGCAAAATTGACCCCATTACAATATAAGGTCACTCAAGAAGATGGAACTGAAAGGGCTTTTGAGAATGAATATTGGGATAATAAGGAAGAGGGAATTTATGTTGATTTAGTTAGTGGAGAACCATTGTATAGTTCTACTGATAAATATAAATCTGGGACAGGATGGCCTAGTTTTACTAAGCCTTTGGTTAAGGAGAATATTGTTGAAAGAGAAGATAGGGGTTTTTTGTTTAAAAGAATTGAGATAAGAAGTAAGAAAGCAGATAGTCATTTAGGGCATGTGTTTAAGGATGGCCCTAAGGATAAAGGTGGTTTGAGATATTGTATGAATTCGGCGGCGTTGCGGTTTGTGCCTAAGGATAAGATGGAAAGTGAGGGTTATGGGGAGTTTTTGAATCTATTTGAGTAATTAGGTACTACTTTTAATTGATTTATTTAATTTTAGGCATTACATTATGGGTGCAGGAAGTTTTAGGTGATGATAGGAAGTTGTTGCGGGATAAATTTATATAATCTTGAGAGCTATCTTGGGCATGGCAAACTTTAAACCAACAAGGGGGAAGATTATTGTTAGCGTCATGGCCCTGGAGTTTTTTCAAAAAAAGCTCTAAATTACCCTCTTAGAGACTAGTTCTTATAATGTACCTTGTGCGTAGTTTTTGTGTGTAAAGAGGTAAAATGGTGAAAATTAGTGGTTTTTGTGTGTAAATGGCCTATTTATCTAAATATAGTAGGTTCTGTAACTAATGTGCCTTTTAGATCAGTAGGATCCACTAAGTCAATATTTCTGCAGCACGATTCATCTGAGACATAATTAAAATCAGAAATAGTCTTTAGATGGTCTTCACTAAAATGTAATGCGGAAATGTCATAGCAATCGTATAACTCAATTCTATCCATCAATAAGTTATAACATATTATTATTTATGTTATGGATATTTACCAACTACAATCTATCAAAATAATACATTTAACCACTACTTTATACATGTTAAAAGTTAGGGTTTTTGCTAAAAGGTTTTAGCTTTTTAAGGGATAAAAGGTATAAATAAAATAAAAATGCTATTATTTATTGCAATTACAAAGGAACTTCTTCTTAATTAACAGTAAAACTGCAATTATTACTAAAGCCCATTGAGTCCATGTAGCTGCAAGCCATCCTGGAACTAGTGCAATTAATAAGATTAATAGTGGGAATAGCCAATAGCTGCATTTACAAGTTCCACAGCAACTTTCACAGGTATCTCCCTTGCCTTTGGTATTTTTTTTCATTCTAACCTCCTTTTGATCTTGATGATATAACTACTGAAATCAAATATAAAAACGTTTGGTTTTGAGTTTATTTGAATTTAAAAATTGAGTTCTTTTTCATATTTAGAAAGTTAGGACTAAGTCCACCCAAACCAGATATTAGTTAGCTCCTATTACCACTAGGATAACCAATACTTGCTGGGATTTTTATCCAGCGCAGGCTAGGTTTTTGTTTGATTGCTGCTTTTTTAGAAAATGTGAATTTTGCAGCGATCTTTCGTGTAATTCTTATAAATTTTTCACTTCTTTTTCCAAAAGGGGTTAATTTGTAAGTTTTATAAATATAGGGGTTTTATTTAAATTTAGTTAAAAATTTTTAAAAAAACGTGTTAATATCTATTTTTAAGCGTTTTTTTGTTAATATTTTTATTAAAAATTGTTTAATTATGTGTGGTAATTCTTAGGCTATTTTTTGTTAAGAATAAATTTTATAGAGAATATTTCTTAATTTAGTGATTTTAGACTATTTTTTGTTAATTTTTAGTAAAAAATGATTAAAAATGGCTAATTTTTAGTTGTTTAAATGGCTAAAATAGGTTTTTTAGAGGTGTTTTTTTATAAAAAATGATGTTTTTTTTGTTATTTATTGAGGGTTATAAAAATTATTAAAATTTTTTTAGTTGTTATTTTCTATTTTATCGACGATAAAATAGAATTTTATAGACGCTGTAGGAAAGGTTTATATATGGGATATAATACTATATATTATGTTTGGATTTTTTACTAAAAAGGCTGAAAAAAAGGATGTTGATCAATTAAAAGATGCTGTTCAAACAGGCTTCAACAAGGTTAAACAGGACATGGACAGTTATAGTCAGTGGATTAAACACCTTGACAAAAATAATTCTGGGTTAAATAATGATATTAATGAATTTAGAGAGGAATTAGCGACGATGGGTGAAGAATTAGAAAACATAAAAAACATGCTGGCAATTGTTGGAAAAGGGTCGTTCTACCAACAGTCACCAACAGTGTTTAACAAACAGACAGCTAATGTTGATGTTTTAAACACTGTTCAATCAACTGTTCAAACAGTATTTTTGGACAATTTAACAACAAATGAGAGGGCAATAGTATTTGTATTGATGAACTCTGATTTGAAACTAAGCTATGAGGACTTGGCCGCCATGCTTGGAAAAAGAAAATCTACAATTAGAGGCCAAGTTAATAGTATAAAGCAGAAAAGTGAAGGTTTGATTGAAGAGATAATTGGAGAAAATAATAAAAAAAGAGTATTTATACCTGAGCAAACAAGAGATCTATTATTAAAAACAAATAAGGTGAGAAATAAGGGAAAAAGGTGAAAAGTGAGGGTAAAATGGTTAAAAAATCAGTGTTTTTTATGAAAATAGAGGATTTATAGGTAAATTAGGGGTAAAAAAGATGAAAAGTGAGAGTTATAATAAGGAGATAATGATGAAAATAATAAAATTTAGATTAAAAAACGAGAAAAGTGAGTCTTAGAGTGCATGGAATATTGTGAAATTAGATAAAAAGTGAAAATAGAGAGTTGATAATTGATCTATCGACGAGAAAAGTGAGTTATTCAATTATCTATATGAAAAAATAGGAAATGTGAGAGTACTAAAAAGCAGAAAAATAAGCTAAAATGAGTAAAAGTTAGACTCTAGAAAAAATTGATATCCTCGTGCAAAAAAGGAGAGTATAGGTTTAAAGTCCTGAAATAGTTAAATATAGGGTTTTAAAGGCCTGAGATATTAAAATAGATTATATTTATACAATAATGATTAATTTGATTTAAATTCGGTATACCGAATATAGATTAAATTTTTGGATTTACTGTATATTTTTATGTGAGAGGTAGTTAAATATGGCTATTTAAAGCTCTCTAAGCTGTATTATTGTGGGTAATGAGGCTATTTTCTTTAAATTTGGAGAGATAGTTAAGAGTAATTTTTTATTATTTACCTTTTCTTTCTGTATAGAAACACCTTTATTGATCATTCTTTGAACATAATCCCTTATAGAGCTTTCTGATAGCTTTAATGATTTTGATAATAATTTATAGGTAATTTCACAATTTCCTTGTTCTTCTAACTGGTATATCGTCGAGAAAACAAGCATTTCTTGTGTTGTTAAGTGTTTAAATTTAAGCCTAATTTCCTTCTTTAAAGAATCTAAAGAATCAAGTATTTCAGTTGCTTCTTGTATGTTAGAATCTATTGTTTTATTTGTATTTACAAGAGGAATATGTGTCGAATTGTCTGTCTGAGTGTCTGTCTGTCTGTCTGTCGAAACCCCTTGATTTCCTATGGAAATAGGCAAATTTAATGGTTTTAACCCCCCTACTTCTTGTGGAACTGTCGAATTATGTGTCGAAGTCATATCTTTTGTCGAATTTAACTGTCGAAGTGTCTGTCTGTCTGTCGAAGCTTGTTTTTCCTGATTTTCAAGTTTATTTGTTAAAGTTTTCAAGATATCATGGAGATCATTCATTGTTGTTTTTATGTCTAAAAGTTCTTCATTTAGAAATTCTATGTCTTCTTTGACTCTTGTAAATGCCCCTTTTATGTTTTCTTCCATACTATTGGAGATGTTGGAAATTATTTAAGGATTTGTTTTGTTATGATTATTGTTTTGAATGGTATAGGTCATAGACCCTACTTGATAATTTCCATTTTATCTTCCTAGAAAATGCTATTCCGTCTTTGTTTTTTCTTATAGCCACAACTATATTTTTTTCTTTTAATTCTAATAAAAGTTTCTTTACAAATTCTTCATCTCTTGCGATTTCTCTTGCTATCTCTGCAGTGAATGGATTTTTTGGGAAAGATTGGTATAAGAAATGTAGAATCTGTTCT
>CAYVEM010000022.1:0-13996 GCA_964450665.1 Candidatus Woesearchaeota archaeon
AATAGTTTCTGGATTCATTCCTAGCAATTGAGCTTGACTAGCAATCTTATCATCTCCAAGACCTATTGTTTTTAGAATTTTATAGACAAGGCTCATATCTTTTTCATTACTTCGATCTATCCAACTTTCTGAGAATTCAGAAATTTCATGATTCTCTAGAAAAGTTTCCAATGTTCTAATTTTTTGTTGCATTTTAATTTAGTTTTTATTAATTATTTTTTTAAAAAAAGAAATTCCTATTAAAATCACTCACTTCCAACAGCTTGATTAAACATAAATCCTAATGAAGTAGCAAAGAAAGGTGTATTTAACCAAACTGCAATTTCTTCTTCTGGAAGACCTGTTTTAGAAATCATAAATAAAATTTGTTCATTATCAGCTATAAAAAATCTAGTATCAACATCAATTTGTTTAGCTTTTATTTTAAACTTATTATTAATTTTTTTAATATCTTTTTCTTCACCAGATAATGCTATTTTTATTTTTATATTAGCTTTCTTCAATCTATCCAAAACTAAACTGAAGAATCTTGATTTATTTTGAATTTCTTGAACTGATGTACAAATGATAACTTCTTTCCTGGCGTTTTCTAGTAATTCTTTAATATGGTTATAAATTGTTAATTTACCTTTTATAGATCCAGAAATATCTTCTTGTCTTACAGGTTGAATACCAACACTATATAATTGCTGTAGTTCTTTATATTCATCAGTATCTTTTAGTTTACTAATGCTCTCAATTCTTTCATTAGCATTTTTTAAAGTATTTGATTTAAGCTTTTCAATAATTATGTTTGGTTTTACAGCTATATATTTAACAGGTTTGCCTAACTTCATTATAGCAAATCCTCTCTTCTCTAAACTTTCTAAAACATCATATGTTCTACTTCTAGGAACTCCACTTATCTCAGCAACTTCTCCAGCGCTAGCTAAGCCTTTTCCTAACAGTGCTAACCAGACTTTTGTCTCATATATATTTAGAGCAAAATGGTCTTTAATTTGATTTATTAATTCTTGTTTAATTATCATTTTATTATAAAAAATGATATAAAAAACACTATATAAAGCTTTTGTTTGTTGTTACTGGAGAATTAGAACAAAATCCAGCTTAGCCCCATTCCTATATATAATCCAGCTGTGATAAATGGCATAGCCGGATAATATTTTCCTTTTTTAGCAAATGAAAATAATCCTATTAGGGCAATTGTACTCATTACAGCTATTAGTATCCCTGAGTTTAATCCAAATCTTTCATAAAATACTCCTGCAGTTATTATAGGAAAAATAATATCTCCTCCACCTAAAATAGCTAGATTAATTTTTATTTTAGCTTTCTTGAAATTTTTTTCTAATTTTTCATCATTACCCTTATATTTTTCTTTGATTAATTTAATCTTTGCTTTATTTTTTTTGTCTGCATAAGGCACAAAAAATCCAGTAAAGAATTTCAGATTATTCATTTGAAACTCAGCCATTTTTTGCATGAATCCAGAATGCCAAACTGCCCACATATCATATAATGAAATTATGAATAGTATCATAACTGTGGCAAGTATGACATTATTTCCAAATACATTATTTAAAAAAGATATAAATACTGCTGCAATTCCTGGATAAATTAATAACTCTGTAAAATTATGAACATATAAATTTCTTTTGAAAACTTTAATGTATGCTAATGGCAATGCAATTAATAATGCAACTATTTGCATATTAATTCCTAATTTATATAATATGACAAATAAACTTAGTCCTAATGCAATAATTGTAACAGAAAAATACCACAATCTAATAAAAGTTTGTGCATTAATTCTCATTAAGAGAAAAAATAATAAAACTGCAATGACAAATGCTATAACAATTGAAGTTAGTCCTCCAGCAAGAGATACTTCTTGAATTTCTTCAGGAGGTTCCATTCCAAATGGAAGATCTATTCCATCTGAATAACTACTAACAATATATAATCCTATTAATTGTGTAACTAAGAACATAGAAATTAATATTGCTGTAACTTTGATATTATGTTTCAATTTATTCTCCCCTTTTCAATTTAAAAAACAAAACTATCTATTTAAAAACTACCTTAATCTTATAGTTTCTAGATTCTTAGGAACATTGGTTTCTATATGATGTAATTTATAAATAGAGCTAGCAAGATCTAAACATCTACCTTGTTCGCCATGATTTAAAATAATTTTGGATGCTTTGGGTTGAGTTCTATTAGCATAGTCCATAAGCTCATTTCTGCCTGCATGAGCTCCTAATCCTTCTACAGTAGATACTTCTAAATTTACATTTACAAATTCTTCTTTACCATCATTAGTAGTCATTTGTACAGTTTTCAAACCCTCTTGAATTTGTTTACCTAAACTTCCTGCTCCTTGATAACAAACAAAACATATTTTATTATCTTTATTTTGGGCAAAATGTCTGAAATATTCCACACTAGCTCCACCAACTAACATACCACTAGTTGCTAAAACTATGCAAGGGCCTCCTTCAATAACGGCTTTTCTTTCAGTAGGACTTCCAACTCTTTGAAAGATTTCAGATAAGAAAGGATTTTTATTTGCGAATACATCTTTTTTAATTTGATGATGTAAAAAATCTGGATATGCTGTATGGATACCATTCATATCCCAAATCATACCATCAATATAAATTGGAATTTTTGGCATTTTTCCATTTCTCATAGCTTCTTCTAAGATTATCATAGATTCTTGAGCTCTACCTAAGCCTAATTCTGGAATTAAAATTTTACCACCTTTATCAATAGTTTCAGTAATTTCTCTAATTAAATTTTCTTCAGCTTCTCTTCTAGGTGGAAGAACATTATTTCTTCCTCCATATGTAGCTTCTAAAATTAAAGTTTCCATTCTAGGAAATTTATCATTAGCTCTATTGAGTAATCTAGAATTAACATATTTTATATCTCCTGAATAAACTAAATTATGAGCTCCGTTTCCAATATTAATATGAGTAATTGCAGAACCTAAACAATGGCCGGCATTATAAAATGTAATCCTTACATCAGGTGCAATGTCAGTTACTTCATTAAAATCTAAGCAAATAGTATGTTTGACCATCTCTTTAACGTCTACAGAGCTATATAGGGGGCTAGTAGCTTGTTTATAGGCAACACCTATGAAATCTAAGGCTAAAATAGCAGCTAAATCTCTTGTAGGAGCCGTCATATAGACTGGACCTCTATACCCCATCTTAAATAAATATGGGACTAATGCAGAATGATCTAGATGAGCATGACTTAGAATGATAGCATCTAATTCATTTATTTTAAATTCTGCAGCATCTAAATATGGGAATCTTTCTCTACCTTTTATGGCCGGATTCATTCCACAATCCATTAGAATTTTAGTGCCAGGTGTTTGTAGTAAAATACAACTTCTTCCAACTTGTCTTCCACCTCCTAAGAATGTAACTCTAATCCATTCCTCCGTTTTATCCGGATTCCATTCTTTATAGATTTTTTTCCCAACAGAATTTAAAAATCTTTTTCTAGTATTGTTGTTGGCATAAAGAACAGCCCTAATGCTTTCAGTTATTTTAGATTGAATAGCAGGACTTCTTTGGATTTGAGGTATCCAAAAACTTTGATTTTTAACATCTTTTAAAATAATTCCTTCTTTTCCAATTACTAAACCCGGTCTTTTAGCTTCAATAACTACAATACTTCTTTGAGGGTCGAATAAAATATTTGTAACTTCTGCATCTTCGGGAACAGTATCTCTGATTATTTTTTCAGTTTCTTCTTCATCTTTTAATAATTTAGAGTCCGCTCTTAATTCAATTCTTTTTTTAAATTTTCCAACAAGCTCTCTTATTTTTCCGCCATTATCTTTGAAAAAATCCATATCATTTGTATAAAGAACTATATTAGCTCCTTCAAAGTTAGCACTACTAATAACTTTAGGTAATTCTTTTTGAACATCTTTTAAAATATCTGCCATACTTTGTTTTTTAAATAATTATAAGATTCATACACCCTCTTATAGATTTTTTATCTTTTCATTCCTTCTTTGTCTTTATACTCTGCGGCAATTTCTTGTGCAACTTCATGCGAAATTTTATTTTTTGTTATTGCAAAAACATCAATTCCAAATCCACTTCCAGTATCTCTTTGAGTACTTGATTTTAAGGATTCTACAGCAAGTTTAATTCCTTCTTCAACAGTAATATCTTTTTTATATTCTCTTTCTAAGAATCCTAGAACATAAGGCATACCTGAGCCAAAATTTGCATCATAATCTTCTACTTTCATGGCAGTTCCAGCAGGTTCAATAGTATAGAGTTCAAAGGTTCCATCTTCATTAAATCCTGAAACTAAAGTACCTACAATTGAGGGAACCATTGAAGGTTGTCTAATATTTCGATAAGTCATCATGCCAATTAGATTAGCTGCCTCTCTGACTGTAGGCCTTCTTTTGCTTTTTAATTCTTTTAATTTTAATTCAGCTCTAATAACTTTTTTTTGTAATTCTATATCTGCGACCATTCCAGTAGCACTGATAACTAGATAATCATTTATTTGAATAGATTTTTGAACATTTTTTCCTACAACTAAATTTCCTGCAGTACTTTGTCTATCAGAACCCATTATAATTCCATCTTTGCAGACAACTCCTACTAATGTGGTACCTGAATGCAGAAAATTTTGTTCTAATTCTTGTTTATTCATTTTATAATAATAATTCTAGTAAATACTCATCTAAACTATTTAGAATTTATAATATTTAGATGGATAAAGGGTTTATAAACTTTTTTATTCTGTATTACTAACTCCCCCTTCTTTTTCAATTCTAATTATATTATCTACAAAATCCTCCATTTTTTGTTCATGCGAAACTAAAATTAATTGTTCAGTATCTAATTGTTCTAAAACTTCTCGCATCTTTTCTAATTGCTGTGCAGAAAAACCATCAGTTGGTTCATCTAATATAACTAGATTATTTGTTTTAATATTACTTAATAGACTATTAATAACTTGATTTAATGATAGTCTATAGGCTAAGGCGATGGCAGTTCTTTCTCCCCCAGATAAAAATTGGTAGTCAATTTCAAATCCATTTTGTTCGATAATAGGTGAAAAATCATCTTCTAGTCTTGCTGTAAGATTTTCAGATACTAAATTAGAAAACCATCTAGAAAATAGATTAGAAAATTCATGTTTTAATGTAACCATAACTTGCTTTTCAGTGAATAAGACTATTTCTAAAAATTTTCCAGAGATCCAATTTTCTAAACTTTTTAATTTATCTGTATCTTTTTTCATATTTTCTTTCTTTTCAATTCTTTCTTTAAGTTCTTTTATTTGTTCTTCTAAGAATTCAATTTCTTTACCAATCTCAGCCTTTCTTATAGAAGCTTTATTTTCCCTATCTTTAGCTTCATTAAGATCGTTAGTTCTTTCATTAAAAATAATATCATATTTATCATAACTTTTGATTTCTTTATCTAATCTAAGTATTTGTTGTTGTAACATTAATACGTCTTCATTTAATCCAATTATTTGTTTTTGAGTTTCTTCAATTCTACTTTCTTTTTCTTTGAAACTATCTATTTTAATTTTTAATAGATCCATTTCCTTGTTTTGTTTTTCAAATTTTTCAATTAAATTTTTAACAACATTGATTTTTTCAATTAAATCATTTTTTCTTTTATCATAACCATAAATATTATTATCCACAATATCTATTTCTTTTTTGGCGTTATTTAACATGTCATCCTTGTAATTTATTGATACTTGTTGTAAGCAGGTTGGGCATTTATCTAATCCTGATATTTGTCTAACTAAATTATTTGCTTCTTCTCTTTTCCCTTCTAGAGCTTTTATCTTGCCCATAATCTCAATATATTCATTATGTAATTCTTCATATTTATTTTTTTGTACAACTATCCTTTGCTTTATAGAATTATATTCATCATCACTAAATTTTAATTTTTCAACTTCTTCAACCTGTTCTTTTAATTTTTGGACATCAATTTCGTATTTAGATATCTGATTCTTTTTTTCATTTATTAACATATTATTTTTTTCTTTATCTGATTCAAACTTTTGTTTTTCATCAATTTTTTCTTTAACTTCCTTTAAATTTTCTTCTTTTAATTCTCTATCTTTAAACTTATTGATATAATCTTTTTCACTTTCTATCATATTTTCCTTAGATTCTATTAAATTAGTATTCTTATCAGTTGATCTTTTTTTGAGTTCATCTAAATCTCCATAAAGGGCCTCATTTATTTTAACTCTTTCTCGTAATTTACTATTTAAAACACTAGCATTCTCTTGAATTCTTTTATATTTATCAATACCAAAAACATGTCTTAGAGTATTTAATCGAATATCCTTGCTCTCCATAATGATTTGCTTCATTTCTTCTTGAGGAGTATAAACAGTAAATTTATACAGTAAATTAGTTTTCTTAGCAAATTCTTTTGGATAATTTAGTAAGTCTAATATCTTGGCTTTTACTTCACTAACACTTTCTTCAAATTTTTCATTATCTATAGTAATAGAAACATAGTCTTGATTGATTGAATGTTTTTTTCTCTTTAATGTTCTTTCAACAATTATTTCTTTTTTTTCAATTTCAAATTCTAGTATGACTTTTGCAGTATCTGCACCATTTCTTAATAGGCTATTTCCTTTTTGAGAGGGCTGTAATCCAAATAGAGCAAATTCAATAGCTAGTAAGATTGTGGTTTTTCCACTTCCAATATCTCCAGATAATAATGTACTCCCCTTAGGAAATTTAATAGTTTGATTTTCATAACTTCTAAGATTTTCTATAACTAGTTTTTTTAATAGCATTCTTTACAGAATATAAATAATAAATTTCTTTTTAAGAATAAGTGTGATGAATAGTATTCATCATTAAAAGAAAAAAAAAGGAGAAAAATAAAAAAATAAAAATTAAGATTCAACCCACTAAATTAATAGTAGTTTGTTTCTCCGAATTCTTCAGTTTCTTCAGGTCTCTTTGATAGTAAAACTATCAATACAATAAGTAATACTACGAATATGATTACTAGAACTACAGTAAGAACAACAGTATTGTTTGTTCCCATAGCATTTCCAGTAATACCTACCTTTGAAGGTTCTTCAACGCTTACGCTGAAACTAACTTGTTTTGTAACGCCAGTATCAGTATTCGCATTAACAGTTACTATATATGTACCTTCATCAGCATTTTCAGTAGCTCTTACTTTAACCTGTACAGTTCTACTTGAATCAGCACCAACTGCTACAACAGGATCTGATATCTCTACAAGAACGCCTTTTGTTTCCTCAGGCATAATATTGTAGACAACCATTCTGTTGCTTGGATTAACTAGAACAAGATCAAAAGTTGATTCTTGTCCTGGGCTAATTGTTTTTGAAGTACTAGATGGTAAAACTCCACCTTGAACATCTTCAATAACAACTCTTCCAAGCGCAGTAATGCTAGCATCGTAGTTGTATGCTTCCACTTCTATCTCATAATTACCTGGAGCGGCATTATTAGGTATAGTCAAGTAAACTCTCTTAACTACTGCATCATTGATGTCATCATCAAATCCGTCAATAGTTGGTGCTAAGTCACCAGCATAAACCTTTCTTGAAACTCCTAAACCTGGGATAGAGGCTTTAACATATACGTTGTCAAGTCTGTCATATCCGTTGTTTTCAATAACAACGTCAACAGCTACACTGTTGCCAGCAACTACAACATCAGATAAATCAATACTTAAAAGATTTAAGCTATGAAGGTTTCTTTGAACCTTCAAGGCGTATGTCTCTTCAAAAGAGGTTTCGCCCTTAGCACTAAATCTAACAAGTAATGTAACATCATCTGATAAATCATCAAAGTCTTCAGTAGAAGGCATCTTTAATGTGAATCTCTTCACATATTTGTTACCAATTCCAAGAACATGGAATCTTGAAGTTTCATCTTCAATATCGTTCTTGAAACCTTCTATGTAAACTTTAACTCTAACATCTTCTATATCAGTTAAAGAATTGAATTTTACTTCAACCGGAACTGATTCAGAAGCATCGATTGCAACTGCATTAACAACATTGTCTAGACTCATAGATATACCATTGAATTCTACATCAGTAATATCTACAAAACCTTGCGCAACAACTGTACTTAAGGCAAAAGTTATAGCAAATAATGCTATAAAAGAAACCATGATTGCTTTGCTTTTCATGTTAAATGTTTTCATATTTAATTAATAAAAACACCATAAATTGGTATATAAAGCTTTCTACGTTGTAGTAACTATATAATAATTACAAATACCACAATCTTTATAAGTATACAAAAGTGCCAATTAGTATACTAATTATTAAAATGAAAAACAAATCCATAACAACTATAAAAATACATAGGGAAACTAAAGAAAGACTAGATGGTTTAAGAGAGTATGAAAGGGAAACTTACGAAGAAATTCTAAAGAAGATACTTTTCATACTTAATACTTCAAGAAAAAATCCAGAGAAGTCTAGAAATCTGTTGATTAAATTAGATAGATCAATTAAAAATAAGAAACAGTATACTGAGGTATACGAAAAGGATAAGGAAGAAAATTAATTTTTAGAATATAATTTCAACCCCTCACTACTATCTTCAATCATATTTGGACTTTCATTAATTATAACAATATCTTTATCTTTAGGTAATTCTTTTAACATTCCTTTCCAATCTTTAGTCTCTGTTTTTTTATGGTGCTTCTCACCTTTATCACCATAAACAATTCCAGTAAAATGGCAATGCCAGTTTTTCTTTTTGAATAATTTTTTTAGAGCAGGATAATCAACCATTTTATCTCTGGCTAAGATATGTGCAAAATCTATGCAGAATTCGCATCCAGTATCCTTTGTTAGTCTATAAATCTGGTCAAAGCTTCCAAAGACATTTATCTTGCCCATAGTTTCTGGAGCAATTTTTATTTTCCAACCTTTTTCTTTAATTGTTTTTTGCATGTCTAAAATCTCGTCTCTAATATTGTTATAGGTTTCTTCAGGATCCATACCACTATAATATCCTGGATGGAAGACAACCCTATAACATCCTAACTTTTCTCCAACTTCACAACAAGCTAATATTCTTTTTTTACTGTTCTCTATTTTTTCTGGTTCTTTACTATTGAGGTTTACAAAATATGGTGCATGGATAGATAATTTGATATCTAAGCGTTCAGCGGCTTCTCTGATGGCTTTGATGTCTTTTTCTTCTTTTATATAAACACTATATGTAAAAGCTATCTCGCATGCTCGAAAGCCTAGTCTATGATATTCTTCTAAATTCTTTACTGCGTCTTTAACTGGCCCAAGGCCAGCCGGCCCAAATCTAATACTCATGATAAATATAAATTTTGAAGATATTAAAATCTATTGGAAAAATCTAATTTTGAAATCCTTCATTAATTTGATCTAAATTTTGTAGAATTTGATTATGCATTCTTTCTATAATTATTTCCTGTAATTCTTCTCTTAATCTACCGCTGCAAACTAACATATCTGATTCAGGTAATGAGTCATCATATTTATTGATTTTACAAACCATATTTAATCCTTCCAAATTTTGACTATCCATTACCCCATTAGTTATTCTAGATAAAATAACATCAACATCACAATAACTATCCCCATTATCTTTTAGGATTTCATACCTATAAACATAATTATTATCTTCATTTATCACCCAACTTTTTTTACATTCTAAAAGATTTTCTCTATAACAATCTAGGTTATCACATTTAACAACAGTATCAAATCCAACAAAATAATACCATGCACTTAAACCAACGATTATTATGAAAATAGAGAGAATTATAGAACTCTTTGAGTATAACTTAGTGAATTCATTTTTATTAGATGCACCTCTTCGAGCCATGATAATAAATATTAAAATAACTATTTAAATGTTTTTTATATACTAACTAAATTTATATTAGTATCAGCATTTACAAAATTGCTAGCAATTAGATTATTGCACCCTAATTTTTCACAATTTTCTATAACTCTTGGTGTTGCAGTTCCATCAATTGCAATTATGTATGGATCTTCTTCTAAATCTAAACTGCCTAATCTACCTGCAGGTAATTTTTTAATGGTTTCTAGTTTTTCATTAAAGATTAAAGCACCTTTGCTACCAACTAAATCTTGGACTTTGTTTTTGATTTCATCTTTTTCTTTAGTGCTCATTTTCTTAATATCTTTGCTATCTTTTGTTTTTCTATTAGATTGATTTGTATCTCTTCGATCATATCTTGAACTTTTATTTTCTCTATAATCTCTAACCCCTCTTGATCTATTATCTATTTTATATTCTTTGGCAGGGACTTTTTTTCTTAAAGCTTGTAGAGCTTCCTTTCCAGTAAGTTCTTCAACTTCTTTTCCATCTGGTGCCATTGCAATATAGTCAATTTTTGCATTTTCAGTAACATTTTTTATGATTAAATTTCCCCCTCTATCACCATCAACAAATAATATAACTGTTTCTTTTTCTTTGCTTAGCTCAACAATACTATTTGGAAGTTTTGTACCATTCATAGCTATAATATTTTTAATACCTTTTTTTAACATGTTAACAACATCTGCTCTACCTTCAACAATTATTAATTCATCTCCTGAAATATCTCCGCAAGGAATATTTTCAGTACCATAACTTTGCATTTTGGCAAGTTTAGCTGAATCTTTAATTTCTTCACTCATTTCATCTATTTCTTTATCATCAGTACCAAATTTTGCCATTAATTTTTTAGCTCTTTCTAAGATATAATCTCTTTTACTTCCTCTAACATCCTCAATTTCATCGATTGTAATCTTAGTATCTGTTGGACCAACTCTTTCAATAGTTTCAAGAGCTGCTGCAATTAGAGTAGTTTCAGTTTTATCCATAGCAGTAGGAACTTCAATCTCTCCAGTTGTTTTTCCTTCTCCATAATCAATATTAACTTCAATTCTACCTATTTTACCTGATTTTTGTAATTCTCTCATTTCAAGATCATCACCTAACAATCCTTCAGTTTGTCCAAAAACAGCACCTATCATGTCTGGTTTTTCAATTGCTCCGCTAGCTTCAAATTTTGCATGTATGATATACTTTATTGATACCGGACTTATTTTTGCCATTTGTTTTCTTTATATTTTTAATTTAAAAAATACTACAGAAGACTAAGAAAAATTAGCAAAGACCTTTTATTTGTTTGGTCTTTGTGTACTCTCATTGATTTGTTCAAATGAACATGAATGTGATGATTAATCTAATATTTCTTATTAATCTTAATATTTGATATAATTATATTAATTAATTAATTTATAAACCTTTGTATATTCTATAAATTAGGAACACTAAAATGAATTCTTTCAAGTTTATAAACTTTATTCTGATAAATTACAACGAAAAAGTTTATAAAGAATTTATATAATATAGAAGTAGTTAAAAAACGAGGGATAAATTTAAAGATGAATGAGGTTGATGATTTTGATGAAGATCTAGAAACTCTAGATCTAGAAGAACATGACGAGTAATTTTTTTATTTTTTTTTAAATCTTAAATTAACTAAATGAGAAATGAATAGGGCATTTCTCTTTTTTTAATTAAATTTATTTTAGAAACTTATAAAAATCATTTTAAAATAAATAAAAACTATTTAAGTTTCTTTTCAACTAATTCAGTACAAACACCTGCAGCTACTGTAGCTCCAGCATCTCTTATAGCAAATCTAGCCATATGAGGGTTTTCTTTTGAACTTTCAATAACTAAGTTACCCATTGGTTTGAACTTAACCATAGCAACATCTCCATTTTTCAAGAAGTCAACTTTCTCATCTGAAGGTTGCCCACTTTTAGGATCTATTTTATGTAAAATTTCAGTTAATTGGCAAGGAACTTGTGCTGTGTGTACGTGGAATACCGGTGTGTATCCTTTAGCAACAACAGTTGGATGATTGATTATAGCAACTTGTGCTGTAAATTCCTCAGCTATTGTAGCAGGCTTAGCTGCATCACAAATTACATCTCCTCTAGCAATATCTTTCTTTCCAACTCCTTTAACATTAATACCTACATTAAATCCAGCTGGAGCTTCTTGATGTTGCTCATGATGCATCTCTATTGACTTAACTTCACCTTCTACACCTGTACCGCTTCTCCCTGGAAGAACTATCACCTTTTGACCAATTTTCATTACACCTGTTTCGATTTTACCTACTGGAACTGTTCCAATACCTGTAATTTCATAAACATCTTGAACTGGCATTCTCATAGGTAAATCAGTTGGTTTCTTAGGTTCTTCAAATAAATCTAATTGATCATAAAGAGTAGGACCTTTGTACCAAGGCATATTTTCTGATTTTTTTTTAACATTATCTCCCTTCAAACCTGAAACAGCTAAGAAAGTAGTTTTTTCAGCGTCAATTCCAACAACTTTCAAAAGTGCAGAAACATCTTCTTTAGCTTTATTGAAAGCATCTTCTTTGTAATCTACAGTATCCATTTTGTTAATATTTACTGCAATTTCTTTAACACCCATTGTTCTTAATAACCATAAGTGTTCTTTAGTTTGAGGTTGTACACCTTCTTTAGCAGCAATTGTTAAAAAAGCTGCGTCAGCTTGTGAAGCTCCAGTAATCATGTTTTTAACGAAATCCTTGTGACCTGGTGCATCAATTATTGTAATATTTCTTTTTGGTGTTACAATTTTCTTATAAGCTAAATCAATAGTAACTCCTCTTTCTCTTTCTTCTTTAATATGATCCATAATATAAGCAAATTCAAAACCTGGTTTACCTAGTTTCTCAGCTTCTTCTTTTAACTTTTTCATCTCTTGTTCAGGGATAACTCCGCTTTTGAACATAAGCTGACCTACACAAGTTGATTTTCCGTGGTCTACGTGACCCACGAATACTACATTCATTGTTGGTTTTTCTGCTGCCATTTTTATGAAATTACCTAATTATTTAGCTTTATAAACCTTTGCCTCTTTCCAAACATATAAGATGGAAAACAAAATCCCAAAATCATTTATAGAGAAAATAAAAGAGAATAAGAAATATAGTTCTATTAGTAATGATATTGTTAAAAAAGAGATAGAGAATTATATGCGGAAGTTTCAAACTGATCTTTATGATGAGAAATTTGCAATTAAGATTATAAGAAAAGAATTACATAGATTGTATAGTAGTTATCAAACTAAGGGAAAGAAGAAACGCGACTCTCTGTTAAAAGATATTGAGATCCTACAAAATAAGAACGCTCCTGAATCTGAAGTTCTAGAGGTTATCAATGCCTTACTTAAAATAACACTCTCTACAATAGAAAGATTGCCTCATTATGAAAAACTGTATAAAGATATTTTTAAGATAACTGGAAAACCCAAATCAATAACTGATCTTGGATGTGGTTTGAATCCATTATCATTTCCCTTGATGAGATTGTCGAAATCAACAGAATATCATTCATATGATATTGATACTGAAGATATAAAATTTTTAAATAATTTTTTCAAAACTCTCAAGATAAATGGAAAAGCAGAAATCCTTGATGTTAGAGAACTAGAAGATTTAAGGGATCTTCCAAAAACAGACATAATTTTTATGTTTAAACTTTATGATTTAATAGTTCCAAAAGCTAAGAAATTGAAAAAACTTGGCGAAGAAATTATTAATATTTTGAAAGGGAAAGCTAACTATCTGGTTGTTAGTTTTGCAACTAAAACTTTGACAAGAAGGTCAATGAAATTGCCGAGGAGGATTGGCTTTGAAATGATGTTAGATAGAAATCAGTTGAAATATGAATTGATTGAAACTGATAATGAGATTTATTATGTGGTTGGGGGTTAGGTAATAGATTCGCAGCTTAATGTTACTGTACATGATGCGCCTAATACACAGTAGGGATTACCATCATTATCATATACTTCTTTTAATTTCACATCATAATATTCAACTGCATATTTTTTTTCTTCTCTATTTCTCCAAACATATTC
>CAYVEM010000023.1:0-13244 GCA_964450665.1 Candidatus Woesearchaeota archaeon
ATAATCACCTATATGCTCGCCAAGTATATTTACAATTAGTACATTTATAGAACTTAGTTTCGGCCTCATCACTACTTCTTGTTTGCTTAGTCCAAAAGAAAGCTTCCTTATGTTTACATTTAGGACACTCAATTTCTACCTTGGGATTAATTTCATTTTCTCCTTCAGTTACAACCGCAATCTCTTTAGCAATCTCAACTTTCTCAGAAGCCTCTAACTTAACTTTCCCTGTAGACTTATCTCCACAACGAGAACATTCAGATTCCATCAACATAGCGCCACATGATTCACAAAATTGCATTATTAGAAATCCAATTTAGAGTATTTAAATCTATCATCTATACTCTCGCCAAGTCTGTTTACATTTAGTGCACCTAAAAAACTTAGTTTCAGCTTCATTACCTGCTCTTGAGACAGAGGTCCAAAAATAGGCTTCCTTATTATTACATTTAGGACAATTACAGTTAATAACTGGAAAAACATCAGTATCTTTATCAGTAATAACTCCAATTGCAGGAGTCTTTTTTATAGATTCACTAGACTCAATCTTCATCTTTCCCTTAAATTTATATCTACATCTAGCACACCTTATATCTTTCCCTGAACCCACTAATACAGAACCACACTTTGGACAAAATTCCATCTTAAATTTTCCTCCGGAAATTGCTAATCAAAGATATTAATTAGCAACACAATATCTAAGATATCGATTAAATATAGACATAAAACATCTATTTATATGTTTCTTTTTATTGTATCTATTATCAAATACTAAAATTTATCTTATAAAATCAACCAAAAATCAACTTCAATCCTTCAACCAACCAAATCTTAGGCCACCCTAAATAAGGTATTTTTAAAACTGCTTTTCCAATAATTCTATCTTTAGTTATATTAGTTTCATCAGTGTTAAATATATTATTTCCTTTTTTCAATTGTTCAGAATTATGATCCCCCTTTGTAGCAATAACCCCATTATCAATACTAACAATTCTATGTATTATAGGTCTCGGTGCACTAGATTCCGGATTTGCCTGAAAAATTATAATATCTCCAATTTTAGGAACAAATCTCCCCCAAACAACAATAATATCTCCTTTAGCAAACCCATTCTTTAATGGAAAACCTTTAAACTGTTCTTTAGTAATTAAAGAATGGATATCATTCTCCTCATACCATCCACCACAAATCTCCCAATATTCATCAAAATCAACATGACCTATTTTATTATTTTTATTATAAATCTCTCCACATAAAAGATATCTTCCAAGACCATCATTAACTATCTGATGATCCATACTGCTTGATTCAACTCCCGCAAGAGGTAAACTTGTTCCAAGAATAAATGATAACCCTGGAAAAAATATTAATTTTACAAATACAAATATTAAAAATAATGCTGCAACCCAACTCAACAACGAGTCAGAATTCCAAATCCAATTCCATCCTTTCTTAATATTCTTAAAAGTTTTATTCATAGCAACTCATAGGAATATGAGTTTTTAAATTAATTGTCCAATCAAAAAATAAAAATAAAATTCTTAAGGACGTATTTTATCTGCTAAGTCCTTGCTTCCTTGCTCAACATAATTTCCAAGTTCATTAAGACTTCCACTAACATCCTCATAAACTTCTGGAACAGCATCCATTACATGAGATCCAGTCTTTGGAACATAACTTAATCCTTTACCACCATATTGAACAACATCTGCTACAACATTTCTACTTCCTTGTCTCATAACTTGAACATCGGGCACAGGAACAGTAAGACTAAGCCTAGTTTGATATGTAGCACAGCCTCCCAACAAAACTAGGGAACTCAAAGCCAAATTTCTAATAGTTTTCATATTAACCTCCATCAGATTATTAACTAGATATGCTTTTAAACAATATTATAACATAAAATATACATTAAAAATCTTGTTCACTTTTGTTCAGCTCGTAGCTTATAATACGTTCAATCCTCTAAAAATTAACCTTAAATGGATTGTAAGGAGGACAACAAAAAATGAAAACAAAAATACTACCACTATTAATGATAAGCTTTGTTGCATTGAGTATCATAGGAGTAGTTGCACTTGAAAGAGTTAATAGTAATCCTGAATTAAAGGATGCTATAAATGAAGTTAAGGGAAGCAACTTGTTCCAAGATGTTGAAGCAGTAGAGGAAAAATTCATGGAACACATCCCAGAAAACTATGAAAGTACCTTAGATATAATAGCCCAAAATGAAAATAGATTTATTCTATGGACTCATGATGGGGAAAATATCATGTGGGGAACTTATGGTAATAATCATTTCACTGCAGAAGATAACAACGGTGAAAAGGTATGGGGAGTTTATAACAATGGATTTTTTGCAGGTGTTTACGGAGACCAATTCTTCTATGGAAAATATGGAAGAAATCAATGGAAAGCCTATGGATTATTTGGTGAAAAGAGATCATTTGGAGGATTCAAACTATTCTCAGAAGATCGACCAACTCCATTACCAAGGCCATACGATAAACCTCAAAAGATAGATAAACCTCATATAGCTGAGCATATTGGATCTCTTGAAGGACCTTTGAACCTTCCACACAAAAAGCCATTAAGAAAAAACCTTTTAAATGGGTTTAACTGAGGCCTAATATGAAATATGCATTAATTTTTTTTATTTTTTTATTTTTACCCTTAATCTCAGCAGAAATAACGCAAACAGATTACCACTTCATAATAGAAGAAAACGGAAATTCTGTTGTAGCGATAGAACTAACAGGTTCAGGAGAACTAACAATACCAATACAATCAGATGCCACCAATATCGAAATTGATGGAGGTCTCTATATCATGGAAAATAATAAATTAACAATCGCAATCGGATCAACAGGAAAAGCTATAATAGCTTACAAAACAAACCTCTTAACGGAGAAATCAGGAGGAGAATGGAAATTCCTAGTTAACCTAGAACAAATAACTAACAAACAAGTAATAATCTCCATGCCAGAGAATACCATAATAAAAAATACAGAACCCTTGGCCCAAATAGAATCAGGAGAAATAACCAACATACATTTTATCAATCCAACCAATATAGAGGTTACTTATTATTTTCCACAATACCCCCAACCAGGCTCAAATATATCTCCAATTTATTTTGTAATACTCATCATAATAGCTACAATATTAATCATACTAACTCTGCACAATCTATCTAAAAATAAAAAAATAACAGGAAGACAAAAACAAATATTCCAAACATTAACTGACAATGAACTAAGAATCATTAAATTACTATTAGAACTAAGAAAGCCTCTAAGAAGAAGTTTCATTGAAAAAAAATTAGAGATTGCAAAATCAAGTCTTGCAACTACATTACAAAACCTTGAAAGAAAAAAACTTATCATACTCGATAAAACTTACACAACTCATATAATTAAATTAGAAGAATGGTTCAAAAAACTATGAAAATAAAAATATATCAAATCGCATGCATAATAATTGCAATAATACTACTGATAGGCATAATCAGCGCCATTGAAATTAAGTATAAAAAACTAACAAACCAAGATAGAGACTACAGAATCAAACTAATAAAAGATACCGGAATAGACGATATTCAAATTAAAGAATCAGACAAACTTTATTTCAAACAACAATTAAGACTAACCAGAGAACTAGATAAAGAAGCAATTAAAAAACTAATTAGAGCAAAACAAATTAACAAAAAACGCATAGAAAGGATTCTTAAATTTGCAAGATTAGTAGAGCATGATAGAAGAGAACATCTTTCAGGAGAACTATTAGATATAGATGAATCTTTTATAGAAAGATTAGAAAAATTTTACAATAAGAATTATAAAAACAAAGCAATAGTTAAAAAACAAATTAAAAATTATGCGAGAAGATTAAAACAAACTGATAAATCTGCAGAAAGCAATTTAAAATTAATATCTTCAGATAAAATCAAATCAAGAATATCAAACGAAGATATCAAAAACTTTTTCAAAAACAAAAATGCTGGAAAATTAATAAAAACTTTAATGACTAATCGAGCATAGATTTAAATACTATTTTTTCTATTTATCAATATGAAAAAGGGGCAGGTTAGTATTTTTGTAATTGTTGCAGCCATTGTCATAGTTATAGTTATTTTCTTTTTTCTTAGAGGAGATTTAGGAGATATAAAGGGTGAAATGAGGCCAGTTGAATCAATGATTTTAGATTGTGCAGATGATGTGACTCAAGATTCTTTAAGGGTTATTGGAATTCAAGGAGGTTTTTATAATGAGCCACCATATCAGTATGTTGATACGGAATGGGCCTATATCCCTTATTATTATTATGAGGGAGAATTATTAATGCCTGTAAATAGTGTTATTGAAGGAGAGTTAGCTGATTTTGTTAATGATTATTTAGGGTCGTGTATAGATGATCTTGAGATAAAGGATCATGAGATAACTTATTCTGAACCTTCGACAACAGTTTTAATTAAAGAAGAAGAAGTTAATTTTAATATTGATATGATAGTAGATATAAAGAAAGGAGAGATGACTTCTCAATTGAATTTAGCAGAACATCCAGCCAATAAGCCTTCAGCTTTAGGAAAGATTTTAGATGTTGCAGCATATATAACTGAGTCTCATCTTGAAGAAACTATTTGTTTGACTTGTTTATATGAAATGTTGGAGGAAAGAGATCTTTATTTGGATTTTGCTGATTTTGGAAACAGCTCAACATTAGTTGTTTTTTCAGAAAATAAAACTTCTGGAGATGTTTATGAGTTTGAATTCTTAAATAAATACACTGAGGAAGAATCGGGATTAGAATTGCCTGAAGTTGGAAATGAAAATCAAGCATAAATTTTTTGGAATATTTGCAATACTTTGTCTAATTTTAAGTTTAGGAGTAGTTGTGGCTCAGAATTATATTACTGATTATGATGTTGCTAATTTTGAGAATAATCCTAAGGGTATTCTTGCAGAAATAACTGGATTAGATCCAGAAAGTATCTCTGGTTTTGAGGGTAGTGGGGTAGAATTAGGTATAGATGGATCTGTGACTAAAGGAGCTATTACTCTAAATGCAAATGAGATTCCTTCTAGTATAATTGGTATTGAGTACGATCAAGATAACCAAAATATAATTTTAACTTATGAAAATGGTGGGAAGGTTTCAATAGCTCAAGGAACTTTAACTGAAAATAATAAATTAACAGGAGTTACAAATGGAGAGGTTGAATATGGAGATATAGACCTTAACGTAGATAATGCTGGAACAATTAATGTTAATAAGGATGGAGTGATGGAGGTTAGTGGTGAGGCGAGTGCTAATATAGAAGATAAAGAATTTTCTTCTGGTACTTTTCAAAAATTAGGTGAAGATACATTTGATATAAAAGGGAAAGTAAAATTTGGAGATACTGATATAGAAACAAATGCCCCTGTAGAAATAAAATTTCAAGATGATACAACCACTACTTCCACTACTACAACTACCACTAGTACTGATGATCCTCCCAAAGGTAAAAATAGTGTTATTATTACTAATCGTGAGGGCGGCGTAGGTGTTACGGGAGATTTAGATGGAGATAATGCTAAAATAACAGTTGATGCTCCCCCTGGAACTGGAATTGAGGTAAATGTTGGTGGTGCAGTTGTTAATACTCTTACTGAAGATGCTAAGAATTTCGATATTAGTGAGCTTGAGCCTGCTCCAGCAGCACCAAATGGCGAGAATATAGTAGATGGGCCGCCAGTCGAAGGTACCGCAAGTGAAGAAGTTACTGAATATAGAATAGGAAGAAGAGGAAGAATTAGAAGAAATAGAGTGGGTAGAGAATATGAACGAGGACGACCTGGTCTTAATGTAGCTATAGCGGTTGGAAGGGTTGGAAGAGGACTTAGAGGAGGAGTTGGAAGGGTTGGAAAAGGGGCTGGAAGAGTGGTTGGAAAGGTTGGAAAAGGGGTTGGAAAGGTTGGAAAAGGGGCTGCAATAGTGGCTGGAAGGGCTGGAAGAGGGGTTTTAAGATTTGCTGGAAGGGCTGGAAGAGTAGTTAAAAATATAAGACCTGGAAGAGCAGTTGTTAACATTTTTAGAAGAAGTCGAGAAAGACGTGGACCTTTAAAACGTCTTTTTTTTAAAAGAGCAAGATATGGTTAACAAACCTATATTTTATAAAATTTTTACGACAAATTTAAATACTCTTATAATTATCAAACCACATGAACAACGAAATCAACATAGATCTTCCAAAAACCAAATCCCATTTTTCTAAAACCGCAATATTTATAATACTAGCAATTTTTGTTATTGCTATAATATTAAGTAACAATATAGGAAATAATAACATGGAAAACAATAACAAAAAAGTAAAACTAGAAACAAACCATGGAGACATAGTCATAGAATTATATGATGATATGCCAATAACAACAGGTAATTTTGAGAAATTAGTAGGAGAAGGTTTTTACAATGGAGTAATCTTTCATAGAATAATTGATGGATTTATGATTCAAGGAGGAGATCCAGAAGGAACTGGGATGGGCGGTCCAGGATATGAAATAAAAGATGAATTTGTACCTGGGCATTCAAATGTTAGAGGGACAATTTCAATGGCGAATGCAGGACCAAATACTGGAGGCAGTCAATTTTTTATAAATCTGGTAGATAATACTTCTTTAGATTATGATAAAGAGCCTCTTTCTAGCAAACATCCAGCTTTTGGAGAAGTAGTAGAAGGAATGGATATTATCGATAAAATATCTAAAGTTCAAGTCGATGGTAGTGATAGACCATTAGAAGAAGTCAAAATAATCAAAGCAACTATTTTATAGTTCTATAATTTTATAACTCTTAAATGATGAGAAAGATTTATATACTATTCTGAGCACGTATACACAGAAAGTATACACATACTTTCAATACACCTCTTTTCCCCTGGACGAGCTAAGAGATGCTTTTGCATAAAACTGGCTTTTCTAGGGTTTATATTCAACTAAAAAATAAATAAACCTATGGAAACAGATATTTTCAATCACAAGATTTTATGTAAAGATTGTAATATTGAAATGAAATCTATTGAGTTGACAAGAAATGGATTCTCATCAAGGGCAATAAAATGTCCAAAATGCAATTCTAAAATTATTCATCCAAAAGATGAACAAAAATTTAAAAATTTTAACGAATTAAAGAAAAAACAATTTTATGTCAAAATGAGATTCGTTGGAAACTCATATGCTGTTTCAATCCCTAAAGAAATTGTCAACTTTATGCAAGAACAAGAAAAAATGATGGATGATATGGTAAATTTATGCCTAGAAGAATTTGGAACACTAAAATTAAATTTTGCATGCAATCATCACAAACATTTAAATAATCTTCATTCACTTGATAAAAATGAATAAAATAATTTTAGGAGAGTTCATAATAAATTTGAAATAATAAAATGCCACAAAACAAAGGAATAAAACTTAGAGTTGCTGAAGCATTACAAGACGATGCATACAGAGGAATTGCTAGAATAGATTTTGAAGTAATGAAGGAACTTGGAATCAGACGTGGAGATATAGTTACTATAAAAGGTGAAAGAGAAACTGTTGCAATAGCTGACAAAGCATATCCTGCAGATGTTGGTGAAGGGATCATAAGAGTTGATGGAATCATAAGAAAAAATGCTCGTACAGGAGTTTCTGAAAATATTCTAGTAACTAAAGCTGAAGTTAAAGAGGCTAAGAAAATAATAATCGCTCCAGCACAAAAGGGTATTAGAATCCAAGGAGATTTAAAACCAGGGCTTCTTGGAAGGGCTATAATAAAAGGCGACATAATTGTTCTTGGCGGAGTCCAAAGAAGAAAAGACTTAATGAATGAAGAATTTGGAATGGATGATATTTTTGGAAATTTAAATGATATCTTTGGAGGACTTGGAAACTTAGGAGGAATTCAACAAATAAGATTTATCGTAGCAAATACAAATCCAAATACACCTTGCATAATTACTGAAAACACAGAAGTAGTCTTAAGCAGCAAACCTATAGAAATATCTGAAGAATCAATTCCAGAAGTTACTTATGAAGATATTGGTGGTTTAACTGATGAAGTTAAGAAAATAAGAGAAATGGTGGAACTTCCACTAAAAAGACCTGAAATTTTTGAACGTTTAGGAGTTGAACCTCCAAAAGGAGTCCTATTACATGGACATCCAGGAACAGGTAAAACACTTTTGGCAAAAGCCGTTGCAAACGAATCAGATGCAAATTTTATTCTTTTAAATGGCCCAGAAATAATGAGTAAATTTTACGGAGAATCAGAAAAGAAGATAAGAGACATTTTTGAAGAAGCTGAAAAAAATTCTCCATCAATAATATTTATAGATGAAATAGATTCAATAGCTCCCCAAAGAGAAGATGTTGGTGGAGAAGTAGAACGTAGAGTTGTCAGCCAATTATTAACAATGATGGACGGCTTACAATCAAGAGGAAAAGTGGTTGTTATTGCTGCAACAAACAGGGTAAATTCTATAGATCCTGCACTTAGGCGTCCAGGAAGATTTGATCGTGAATTAGAATTAAGAGCTCCAGATAAGAAAGGAAGATTACAAATTCTAAAAATACATACTAGAGGGATGCCTTTAACTAAAGATGTTGATATTGAAGAACTAGCAAGAGTAACCCATGGATTTGTTGGAGCAGACTTATCCTCATTAGCAAAAGAAGCTGCAATGGTAGTATTAAGAAGATTACTTCCAGAATTACAATTAAAAGAAGATGAAGAAATACCTGAAGAAATCCTTAAGAAATTAGTAGTTAAAAAGAAAGATTTTGATGAAGCACTAAAGGTAGTTAGACCTTCTGCAATGAGAGAAGTCCTTGTTGAAACTCCTAATGTAAACTGGTCTGACGTTGGAGGATTAGATAAAGTTCAACAAGAATTAAAAGAAGCAGTCGAATGGCCACTTAAGTATCCAGAATCTTTCACCAGACTTGGAATTAAAGCTCCAAAAGGAATTCTACTTTATGGTCCTCCAGGAGTAGGTAAAACTCTATTAGCAAAAGCCGTAGCAAAGGAATCAGAAGCAAATTTCATTCAAGTTAAAGGGCCCTCATTATTATCTATGTGGGTTGGAAAATCAGAAGAAGGAATAAGAAAAATATTCGACAGAGCTAGACAGGTATCGCCCTGTATAATCTTCTTTGATGAAATTGATTCTCTAGCTGGAAAAAGAGGGTTAGAAACTGGAACCAAGGTTACAGAAAGAGTATTAAATCAATTATTAGCAGAAATGGATGGAATTGAAGATCTTTCTAATGTGGTGGTTATTGCGGCAACAAATAGGCCAGACATGTTAGATTCAGCACTATTAAGGCCTGGAAGATTTGATAGAATATTATTAGTAGGCAGTCCAGAAAAAGAAGGACGTGAGAAAATATTCAAAATTCACACTAAAAAAATGCCTTTAGCCAAAGATGTTAACATTCAAAAGGTAATAGATCAAACAGAAGGCTATGTTGGAGCAGATATAGAATCATTAGTAAGAGAGGCTGCAATGCTATCTTTAAGAGATAATATAGATTCAAAAGAAGTAAAAATGAAATATTTTGAGGAAGCTATAAAGAAAGTAGGTGCTTCTGTAACCAAATCAGACATGGATCGCTATAGAAAGATAGAAACAGAATATTTAAGGTCTGCTAAGGCAGCGCTAGAAGTCAACAAGAGTTATTTGGGATAAATCTTAAAAATTGAATAATTTTCACTTATTTTTCCAAATTAACAGTAATTTAATCAATAATTCGTTTTAGAAAAGATTTATATATGTGAGATGCCTTGTAAACGCACTCCTTTTCTAGAACATTAGAGCAGATTATAAGGTAAATTATGATATTTACCAAAAAGGAAGAAAAATAAGAATATGTCCGAAGTATTAGAAAAAATAATCAAAGAAAAAATAAGTGCAGATCATCTTCTTTATGTAAGCATGAAATATACAAAAACATGCGATGTAATGATAAATCTACTGAAAAGATGGAAGATAATGATGGATTATGCTTTTGATGGCCTATTAGAACAAGCTAAAAAAGATAAAATAATTAAAAAGATTCCTGATGCTCCCAAATTGAGGATTGATTTAGTGAGAGAAACATTCTCAGATGAAGAACCAGTAATGGCCGCACTTAACGAATATATGTTATTCAAACTTATAGATATTTTAAAAAACACTAAAGAAGGGGAATTTAGGAAGGGTGTTTGCTTACGTGTTATCTACAAAGGTGAAGAAGTTGCCATTAATTTAGACAAATTAAAAGAATATGCAGAAATTCAAGAAAATTTTATTAACTTCGTTAAAGGATATCTATCTAAGAAAAAACTAATCATCAAAAAAACTAACAAACTTTAAAAACATATAATTTGTAAACACTATATGGCAAAAATTTATGCAGTAATATCTGGTAAAGGTGGAGTGGGTAAAACAACAACAACTATTAATCTAGGAACTTCTTTAAACTATTTGGGTGAAGATGTAGTCATAGTTGATGCAAATCTAACAACGCCAAATGTAGGAATACACTTAGGAGCACCAATTGTTCCAGTTACATTAAATCATGTTTTAAGCAATCAAGTAAAATTTGAAGAAGCAATTTATGAACACGAATCAGGAACAAAAGTAATGCCTGCTTCATTATCCTTAAGAGAAACTGAAAAAGTTGATTACAAGAAATTTCCAGAATTAATGAAAAAAGTTAAGAAGATAACTAGTTATGTATTAATTGATTCTGCAGCAGGTCTTGGTGAAGAAGCAAGAACGGCTATTGATGCATGCGATGAAATAATCATAGTAACAAATCCAGAGATGTCTGCAGTAACAGATGCATTAAAAACAATTAAACTAGCAGAAGAAAAAGGAAAACCTATAGCAGGAGTAATTCTAACTAGATATAGAGGAAAAAACCATGAAATGTCAATACCAAATATAAGGGACATGTTAGAAATACCAATACTTGGAATAATACCTGAAGATGATGCAATAAGAGAATCTCAAGCTCTTAAAAACGCAGTCATTCATACACATCCAAGAAGCAAAGCAGCAAAAACATATTTCAACACATCTAAAAGAATTCTAGGAGAGGATGTAGATTTTGTAGATCCTAAAAATTTAGGATTAGTTGGAAGATTTTTTCAAAGTATTGGTTTAAGATAAAATGGACAATATACAATTTGATGAATGGAATAAGCTAGACTTAAGAATTGGGGAGATAGCAGAAGTTGAAAATATAGAGGGAGCCGACAAATTATACAAACTTAAGGTAGATTTGGGAATTGAAACAAGAACATTAGTGGCAGGCATAAAACCCTATTACACAAAAAATGAACTTGAAGGAAAAAGATGTATAGTATTCATGAACCTAGAACCCAAAACTATCATGGGAATAGAAAGTCATGGAATGATTTTAGCCGCATCTAACGGAGATAAAAGTGAAGTAAAACTCCTTCAAGCCGAAGGAGCCTTAGATCTTGGGAGCAAGATTAGCTGATAATGAAAAAAGAAAAAAGAAAAATTAATAGAATGTTCTTATCTAAATGGTACACTAGAATTATTGGAGTATATTTTCTATTAATAGTTTTTTCATTATTTTTTGATTTCATACAATTGGGCCATAGACCTGAAACCTGGCATAAAATCTTCCACATTCTAATTGGATTTATTGTAATTTATCATTGGAATAATAAAAACTTCTACAGACCATTTGCAGCAGTAAATGGAGCCTTTTTCACCTATGTAGCAATATTTGGTTGGACTTTCCCAGATTTCTCATTACAACTCGGCTTAGAAGTCTTCACTCACTCAGATACGATTCTACATACAATCGTCGGGGTAATTGGATTGTTAATTGGAGTTAGGGTTAAGAGGTAAGTTTACTCTCTTATCAGATTCTATTCTTATTTGAACTCTCTTATCAGATTCTATTCTTGTTTGATAATCAAATGTAAGCATATCATCAATATACCAACCATCTTCCTTACACTTATATATATTACCCTTACCATCATCAATTTTCATTCCTAACATGCTTCCTGGATCAAAAATTGCATCAGTAAGATCTGCTCCTTCAAGATTTGCTCTATAAAGAATTGCGTGATAAAGATTTGCTCCACTAAGATCTGCATTAACAAGATTTGCATTATTAAGTCTTGTTTTATCAGTTTCTGCCCACTTGCTATTCCAGAATCCACTAAGATCTGCGTTACTAAGATTTGCTTCATGAAGATTTGCTCCACTAAGATCTGCCCCTTGAAGATTTGCTTCTCCAAGATATGCTCCTTCAAGATTTGCTCCACTAAGATCTTCTCTACTAAGGTCTACTCGATAAAGATGTGCCCTAGGTTCTATCTTATATGTTTTTGTTATTTCCATAAAACCCCTGATATTTTAGGGTATTTAAACATTATCTCCTCACGGGGGGGCGTAACATTTATAAAGGCCAAAATAAATCATATATATGGAAGAGATTAATTTAGAAGAAATTGGGTTAACAGAAGGGGAAAGTAAGGTTTATTTATCCTTACTTAGATTAGGAGCATCCACAATAGGCAAAATTATCAAAGAAGCCCAAGTATCAAACTCCAAAATTTATGATATTCTTGATAGACTTAATAAAAAAGGATTAGTAGGAGTTTCTATCATAAATAATGTTAAGAATTTTGAAGCCAAAAATCCCTCTGTAATAAGTGATTTAATCTCCGACAAAGAAGAAAATATCAATAAAGTAAAGAAGGAGATCCCAAGACTCCAAGAAATGTATGAATATGCTGAGCCAATTCAAGAAGCAGAAATTTTGCAAGGAATCAGAGGAATTAAAACATTTACAGAAATGATTTTAGAGAAATTAAATAAAGGAGATGTATTCTATATTTTAGGAGCTCCAAGTGAGTCAAACGAATTAATGGGAGCATACTTTCAGGACTGGCATAAAAGGAGAGTAAAAAAAGGAGTTAAATGCAAAATTCTCTATAATAAAGATGCAAAAAAATGGGCTGAAAGAAGATCAAAAACCTCTTTAACTGAAATTAAATTCTTGCCAGAAAATGTAAAAACTCCCGCATTAGTAGATATTGGGAAAGATTATGTTACCACAATCCTTTTCGGAGAAAGACCTTTGTGTATTATAATTAAAAATAAGAAAATTTATGAGAGTTATTTAAGTTATTTTCAATTATTATGGAAAACAGCTAAGAAGTAATTTACTAAACAATCAAGTGATTGTTTA
>CAYVEM010000024.1:0-12041 GCA_964450665.1 Candidatus Woesearchaeota archaeon
TGGGTATATAAGGTTTTGGATAAATGGATAATAAAAGCCACGGGTGAGAGTTGAACTCACGACCTCTACATTACCAATGTAATTATATTTTATGAAATTACACTAATTTTATAAATAAGTCCCTGAGGCCTTCCATTAATTATATCAAATGAGTTCTTAGTAAAACAATGTTTAATAGACTCATTTATATATAATTCTAATTTCTCTCTAATATTTAATTTTGCCCTAGAAAAAATATTTTCAAAAACCAAAAAATCGTGATAAATGCTACAATTATACCTAGTCAAACAAAAATCATATTGCAGTAAATCAAAATCACTAAAATCAACTTTTGGATGAATAGTTGTAATTATTATAAAGCCATCTTCTTTTAAAACTCGTTTCATTTCCATAATTACTGGATATATATTTTTTATATGGGAAATGACCAAACTACAAATAATCTTATTAAATGATTTATCTGGAAATGGCAATTTTCTGGTTATATCCCATTTAATAAATTGTGCATCTTTAATTTTTAATCTAGCAATCTTAAGCATCTCTTCAGAAAAATCTATTCCTACAAGATTAGCTCCACTTTCAGAAAATAACTTTGTATACCTTCCAGTACCGCATCCCAAATCTAAAATAATATCTCCAGGAGATGCTTCTATTAATTTAATTACAGTTTCTTTTTCCAGTTCTAGAGAAGGGTTTATTTCTTGATCATAGGTATTTGCCCAATCCCTATACAACTTCTGAACTCTATTTTTTAATGATAACTGGTAAAAGAGATTTCCTAACATATAATTTTTAAGCTCAATAGAATTATAAATATTAGTATATTAAAATTATTATGGTATCAATAGAATATGCAAAAGAATTAATAAAAAAATATGGAGAAGCTTGGGTTAATCAAGATGTAGAAAAAATATTAAGTATATTTTCTAAAAATGGCACTTATTCAGAAAATATATTTAAAAATCCTTTCAGAGGCCACAAAGAAATTGCAAGTTATTGGAAAAAAAGAGTGTGTAAGGATCAATCAAATATAAAATTTAAAGTTTTAAATATTTATACTTCTGGAAATACAATAATTGCTGAATGGGAAGCTTCATTTTATAGTAATATTAAAAATGCTAGGTTATACTTGAAAGAAGTAGCAATTATTAAAATTAAAAATGGATTAATTACTTCTTTAAGAGAATATTGGCAAGTAAAAAAAACTACAACAAAAATTTAATTTTAGAGCAAATAATCATCTGATTGATTATTTCTTAATTTTACACATAAAATTATATTGTTTTAATGGAGGTATTGTTTATAATAAGCCACGGGTGAGAGTTGAACTCACGACCTCTACATTACCAATGTAGTGCTCTAACCAGAACTGAGCTACCGTGGCTTGTTAGATTAATATTAAGTTGTTTTAAGTAATTTATTAAATGTTTCTAATTATTAAGAATGATTATTTTTCAAGTGGAGAATCTTCATCAGAGATATCTTCTAGATTTTCAGTCTTTTTATTTTGTTGATCTTCATTATCTTCTTCAGGTTTTTTAGGATAATTTTTTTCAAAGGGAGGATTAAAGGGAACACTAAAATAACCACTTCCAAAACCTCCACTTTCTCCATATTCTCTATTGAATGGATCTTTAACACGTCTAACCATTTTATTATTTCTAGTATTTAGGTTTTAAAAGTTTTTAGGTGAGAATACGCCGCCACTCGGAATCGAACCGAGGAGCCCAAAGGGCACTGGTCTCAAGCCAGTTGCAATACCACTATGCGATGGCGGCCTAATTAAATTATGTTTGAGGCATTTTTAAACTTAATTATCTCAAAACTTCTTGTTTTATAATGAACAATTAACCTTTTAAAAGCTAAAATCTACTAGATTTATGGTGAATGAGGAACCAGAGTCCAGTTTCGAAGAATTTATTGATGAAGATGAAACTCTGGAATAATGTTCTTTTATTTTTAGTCCAGAACAACTATTTTTATAAAACATGGCTTCTCTAGATTTTTAGTTAAATTAAGGTATTTAAAATCAAATTCGGTCATATTACAGATTGTCATTTAGGGGGCTGGAGACAGCCAGAATTACAGCAACTTAATATAGAATATTTCAGGCATGCTATAGATTCTTGTATAGAGGAGCAAGTAGATTTCATTCTTTTTGCAGGAGACTTATTTGATTCTGCATTTCCTCCAATTGAGACTTTAAAAGATACTTTTCATGAATTTAGGAAATTACATGAAGCAAAGATAAAATGCTATGTTATAGCAGGGAGTCATGATTTTTCAGTGTCTGGTAAAACTTTTTTGGATGTAATTGAAAAAGCAGGATTTTGTGAGATTTGTAAATATGATGAATCTGAAGAGGAAGTTTTACTTAAACCAATAAAACATCAGAATTTTATGATTTATGGTTATCCTGGAAAAAAATCAGGACTTGAAATTCCCTCATTAAAAAAATTGAGAATTTTAGAAGATTATAAGGATGGATTTAGGATTTTAATGTTGCATACAACAATAAAAAATGTAATAGAAAATTTACCTATTGATTCAATAACTTTAGAAGAGCTTCCTAAAGCCGATTATTATGCTCTAGGTCACATACATATAGATTTTGAATATGAACATGAAGGCAAACCTGTAATTTATGGAGGACCAACTTTTCCAAATAATTTTAAAGAACTTCAAGAATTAAAAGGGGGTTGTTTTTATATAATTGATGTTGAAGGTTATACTAAAGTTACTAAAAAAGAAATTAAACATAAGGAAACTATTTATATTGAACTAGAAATAGAAGATACTTTGTCTGCTACTCAGAAAATAATCCAACATTTAGATAATTATAATCTAGAAGATAAAATTATTCTCCTTAAGATTTATGGGACTGTAAAAAAGGGAAGAAATTCAGATATTAATTTTCAAGAAGTTGAGAAATTTTTAGAAACAAAGGGAGTTTATTCATTTTTGAAGAATACTTCAAAACTTGAGCAAGAAAAGACGGAAGAATTAAAGATTGATTTGCAATCTAAGGAAGTAGAGAAAGTTGAAGAAATTTTAATAAAAAAGTATGATAAAGAAAATCCTTCAGAATTTAATCACATTATATTCCAATTAATGGATTCTTTAAATTTGGAGAAACAAGAAGCTGAAACAAATGTTACTTTTGAAAAAAGATTATTAGAAGGATTGAATAAGGTTTTAAGTGTTGATATTGGAGATTAATTATCAACTAAAGGATCATACTCTTTAACATTAGATAATAAATATTCTAAACGATTTGTTTTAGTAACATTTCCAGAGTCATTTATAGGCATACTAACTATTCCTTTATTAGCAATATAAACATAGAAACTTTCAACCCCTCCTCTTATCATTTGATATCTTTCTTGAGAATTAATCTTGCAAAAATTAGCAGCAGATTCAACTTGAGAGTACAATAAATCTAGTTGATTGATTTCAAAACCTCCTTCAGATTTATTTTTATCAATAAATTTAATTTCATTGTAAATTAGATAAATATGATGTTCTTTGATTTTTGACTCATCAAATTTAACCTTATCTTTTTTAGAGGAATATTTATCCACTGCAATTCTCTTTTCTTTTTTAGGCCCCTTTCTTCCTCCCCCTTTAGATTTATTACCGGGATTATTTTTTCTATCTTCTTGGCTATGATGGACCATTTAAAATATAAAATAATAGACATTAAAAGTATTATTGTAATTAAATTGGGTTGGTTGCTTTCTTGAGTTCTTTTAAACTTTCTTTAGAGATTACTATTTTGATTCTATTTCCACGATCATATTCTATCCAGCTAAATCCATTATCCTTAAATAATTTGTCCCCTCTTATTTCAAATTCATAATCTTGGTGATTATTCGGTTTTGGCAATGTTCCTGCAAAGGTATATCTAATTCCATCGTAGGAGATTCTCTCCCCACTATCAAAATTTTCGTAGATTATTTCACTTTTATTTTGATGGCTATATTCCATCTGATATTCTTGAAATATTATTTCTTTCTCTAAAACCATAAAAATTCATTAAAAAATCAATATATAAATTTAACGGAATGAATAATTTAGATTTCAAGACTCAAAATTTTACTAACTCCTTCTTGCATACTAACTCCATAAAGTATATTAGAACTTTCACTAATTATGCTATCATTATGGGTGATTATTAGGTATTGTCCTTTTTTCATGTGTTTTTTTAATAAATAAGATAATCTTTCGGAATTTCTTCTATCTAATGCTGCATCTATTTCATCAAAAATATAAAATGAATAGGGATGTAGTTCTTGTATTGCAAAAATTAATGCTAATGAAACGAGGGTTTGTTCTCCTCCTGAAAGGGAGGTAACATCAAAATATTTTCCAGGACCAACTTTAACTAAAATCTCTAAACCGGCATTAAAAATTTCTTTTTTATCCATTGGAACAATGCTAACTTCTCCTTTTGTACTTAGACTAGAAAAATTTCTACTGAATAATATATTAATATCATTTAAAGTTTCCATAAATGTTTTTTTCTTTTTTCTATCAATTTGATTTATTACCCTTAATATTCCTTCTTGTTCCTTGTCTAATTGTTCGACTTTTTCTCTTATTTTGTCATATTCTGCTTTAATGTCGTCATAAACTTCTAAGGCCCTAAGATTAACACTCCCAATTCGACTTAAAATGCTCTCTGCATTATGTAATTTGTCTCTTAATTTATCTACGGGAATGTTTACAAATTCAATATCTTTTTTAAATTCAATTAGTTCTTCATTTAAAGTATCTAATCTTGCATTAATCTGAGCTTTTTCAATATTCATATTATTTACATTACTTTCTTCGTTTCTTTTTTCATTTTGCTCTTTTATTAATTGACTTTCAAAAACTCTAACTTTATCTTGTAATTTATTTTTTTCTTCAAACATCTTTTGATATTTTTTCTTTAACTCTTCTGCCTTGCCTTCTTTTTCATTAACAATCTCTCCTTTTTCTTCTAAATTTTCCTTTAATTCAGCTAATTCTTCTGTAATATCTCCTTTATCTCTAATATTTTGTTTTATTGCTAATTTAATTCTGTCTAATTCTCTTTGTCTACTAGTGATTTCAATTCCTAAATTTCTTTCTTCACTTCTCATTAATTCATTAACTTCTAATCTTAATCTTTCATAATCTTCTTCACTAATTTTAGTCATTTCAATCATCTTATCAAAACTTTCTTTTTTCTTACTTAGAGATTCAATCTCTTTTTCTATTAATTTAATTTGTCCATTGTTTCTTCTTAGTTGTTCTTTTTTATCATTAATTGTTTGAATTTTGACAATACTTACTTCTCTATCTGCAATTTCATTTTCTTGGTTAGAAATTTTATTTCTTAATTTCTCAATAGTCTCTTTTAATTTATCAATATCTGTTTTAGCTTCTTCAATTAATTTACTAGCTTTGTTAATATTTTTATTTGAATGATTAATGACTTCTTTTATATGTTCTTCACTAATATCTGTTTTACATAATGGGCAAATATCTAATTTTCCAACTTCTTTTTTTAGCTTATTTGCTTCATCTATCTTTCCAGATTCAATGGCTTCAATTTTTTCTTTTTCTAGTAATAAATCCTGTTTTTCAATAATTAATTTTCTATTTTTTTCTAAATTAATTTTTAATTTATCGGCCTCAATTTTTTGTTCTTCACTACTTTCTTTGATTTTGATTTCTCTTTCTAAATCTTCAATTTTTCCTAAAATAATATGTGCCTCATTTCTTAAATTTTGTAACTGATGGACTTTATCTGCTAATTGGCTATTGACTCCAGAGAGATTAGATTTGACTAAATAGTACTTTCTTTTATTTTCTTCAAAGTTATCTAACTGTGTTTTCTTTTTCTCTAGATCTTGTTTTTTATTTTTCCCTTTTTCTTTAGTCATTATAGAAATATCTTCTTCAGCAGTCTTAACACTATTTTTTAAGCTTTCTTTTCTTCGATCTAATTCTCCTAATTGATTTTCAAAATTTTCTTTTCTGGCTGTTAATCCTGCTATTTCTTGCCTCAATTCACTTATTTCTTCTATTAAACTATCTTGTTCTACTCCTGCCCCTTTTTGTACAGTTTTATTGATAACTTCAATTTTAGCATTAAAATCTTTTATTTCATCTTGAATTTTATCAATTTTATCTTGAACTTTATTGATATCATTATCTTTATCTCCGATATTTTTAAGAATGTTTTCCAATTGTTTATCTCTTTCTAATATGTTTCTCTTGATAATAGAAAATTTGCATCTTTCAACTGTTTTTTCTAATTTCTTAAATTTAAGTGCTTGCTCTCTTTCATTTTCTAAATTTCTAAGATAATTTGTACGTTCTCTTAAAACGGCATTAATTTGTTTCAATTTCTCATTAGTTTTATCTAATTCCTTCAATGATTTTTCTTTTCTCATTTCATAAACACTAATTCCAGAAACTTCTTCAATAACTTTTCTTCTTTCATCTGCATGCATTTTAACAAACTTCTCAATTTCTCCTTGTAAGACAATATTAAATCCATGGGGATCAATTCCTGCTTGACTCAATAATTCTATTACTTCCTGCCTAGTTTTAGTTTGATGATTTATTCTATAAATTCCTTGCCCATTTTTTTTAACTTCTCTTTTAATTACTACTTCTTTGCCTTCAATAGCAAAAGTTCCATCCTCATTGTCTAAAGTAATTTCTACATAGGCATGAGTTGCAGGCTTGAAATCTTTATTTCCAGAAAAGATAAGATGGGCCGCTTTTGCAGCTCTAATAGATTTGATGGATAAACGTCCTAGAACAAAACATAATGCATCTGTTATATTGCTTTTTCCAGAACCATTTGGTCCAACAACTACAACAGTATGTCTATCAAAATGTAAAACAGTTTCACGAGCGAAACTCTTGAAACCTTTCATCACTAATTTTTTTATGTAGGTCATCTACTAATAATAAGAATAAAGGTTTTTTAAGGTTTGTTTGATTAAAATAATTTCTTCTGATCTTTATCTTTAACAACTTTTTTATAAGTGCTCCAACTCTTTCGGAAAATTTCGGGATGTTTATCCCAATTTTCTGCAATAAACTTTTTTGTGTTAGGATCTGAAGGATAACCAGAACCAATATTTCCATATTTTTCTTTAATTTCTGAAACAATTTCTTCTCTTCTTACTTTTGCTAAGATTGAAGCGGCTGAGCTTGTTATGTATTTTTCATCTGCCTTGTGTTCAACTATGAGTTCTGTTTTTTTATTATCTAATAGGTTTCTAACATAGGCTTCAAATGCTGCGAGATTGGGGCTAGGACAGTCTATGATTGCTTTGTCTGGTTTTAATGCATTTATTAATTCGGCTTGTTTATGTGCTTCTAGCCAATTGAGGTTCATGTCAGGATTGGCTAATGCATCATCGATCTCTTCTGGAGAAACTTCAATTATCTTGTATTCAGTTGATTCTTTAATTTTTTTATCTAATTCTAGTCTAATTGGGTGTGCTAACATTTTACTATCCTTGCTGCCTTCTAATAAATGTTCTTCTCCTTCATTAATCATGACTCCTGCCATGATCATTGCACCAATTACTGGCCCTCTGCCTGCTTCGTCTATTCCTAGTACTTTCATTTTTAGAGATAATAATCTAAGTTTAAAAATATATATTAATAGCGGGAGGTGGATATGTTTTTTGACTATTCAGGTAATGGAGGTGGTGTTGGTATTGATCCTCCCCCACCAAACAATCCTCCAGCTTCTCCGCCACCACTAACAACAGCATATATAATAACTCCTACTACAATTAAAATTAGGATTATTAAAATCCAAATCCATGCACTCATCCCTTTTTTATTTATCATTTTAACCTTTTTTTTATTTATTGAATACAAGCTCCATCTTGGCAGCCGTTAGGACAATTATATTGAATAAATCTACATGAGTAAGTTGAACATCTTTTGTCTCCATCAGAACCATAACATGCATATTCAATTACATCTCCTTCTACAATTGTATATTCTTCAGGAGTTCCTACATTTACTGTTCCAGGTCTTCCACAGCTATCTTCATAATCAAATTCTCCATATGTTGCTATCCCTTTATTGAAATAATCTAAACCTCCATCAGTATCAACACAATCTATATCATACACGCCTGTAATTTCATTTCCTCCAGGCAACTCAGGAGGACCCACAACACTTCCAGAACTTTCCAAATTACAATCCCTTGCAACTTTTATTGCTAGTCCAATATTCTTGGTTCCATCAAATGCATAAAGAAGAGAAGACTCATCTTTAGAATCTTCTAAATTAACCCATTTATTATTTTGAAAAGTATATATTCTCAGAATATCACAATCACCTTTTATTTGATTTATTGATTTTCCTTCAAAATTAGAAGTGACTCCAATAAGGTTCCAACCAGATAATAAAAAAATATTATTCAGTTGAGAAGGTTCCAATGCCCAATATTTCATTTCTCCAGTATTCCGGGCACTATAATCAGTGAGTACAAAGAAGGCAGTTATTTTCATATATTCACTCCAAGCAAAGTTACTATTTGCAATTTTATTTGTTTCAGGACTTGGATAAAATCTAATATATTCTTGATCTATTGGATTAAAAGCATAAATTGCTTTGATATGCTTTGGCATAACATCTCCACCACTTATCCATTCAGGATTAGGAAACCCATAAATAAGATTCCAACTACCTGCAAATAAATCAACTCTTACTTCAATAAAATCTGCAGATAGAGTTGTTCCGGGAAAATTCATGCTCTTTTCAATACTTGCAATAACAAATCCTACTAAACCCATCAAAACTAAAACACCTAAAATTACAATTATCCCTCTTTTCATAACACCTTATAGAGTAAATATTATTTAAGTGTATTGGAAATAGCTCTAACTGAAAATATATATAAATAGCGGGAGGTGGATTTGAACCACCGACCTCCGGGTTATGGGCCCGGCGAGAACTCCAGACTTCTCCACCCCGCTATACTAATTGTTAATCTAAACTACTTTTAAAGCTTTCTAACTACTATTATAATTAATCTTATATACTAAAAATGTTAAATTATGAGATGGTAAAAATACTTGTTGTAAAGACTGAAGATTTATTTAAAGATCATCATTTTGAAGGATTCAGGTCTATTGATGAAAAAGATTATATTGATTATATTTTAAATAATCATTATTATGAGGAGAGAAATGAAGATTTAGAAAATAATCCTGAGCATACTCAAATAATCCCCTATGTTTGGATAATTAACCCATTATTAAAAAAAGTATTTATTTATCAAAGATCCTTAGGAAAAGATTATCAGGAGACTAGGCATATAAATAAATATTCTGGAGGGGTTGGAGGTCATGTGGATGAAGAAGAGCATGATGGAGATCCAATAGTTAATGCAATGAATAGAGAATTGAAGGAAGAATTAATAATGAATGAATATCCTGATGCGAAATTTATTGGATATATCAATGATGATTCTGATATATATAATAAAGTGCATTTTGCAGTTGTGGGATTGGCAGAAACTCATGAGGACGTTCAACCAACTGATGATGGGATAAAATCTGGATCTTTTTATAGTATTGAGGAAATAGAGCAACTTTTTGAGGATCCTAATAGTGAGGTTGAAACTTGGACAAAATTAAGTTGGCCTCATGTGAAAAAGCATATACAAAACCTTTAAAACCTTCATTTTTCTATCATATTTATACACCTATTGCAGAAATATGGTATATCAAAATTAAATTTGCAGGAGGATTAAAATGAAAGGAACAGTAAAATTTTTCAATAGAGAAAAAAGATTTGGATTCATAGCTGGAGAAGACAACAAAGAGTATTTTGTTCATGAGTCTGGAGTAACAGAAGGACCTATTGATGAAAATGATGAAGTTACATTTGATGTTGAAGAAGGAGACAAGGGGCCAAAAGCAGTTAATGTTAAGAAGTAAAATTAATAATTAATTTTAACTTTTTGTAAATCTTATTTTTTTTTTATTTTTTAAGTTAATATTTATCAATCAAAATCTTTAAAACCCCTAATTTTCTATAGTTTTATATGCCACCATCGCATAATGGTATTGCAACGCGTTGCTAACGCGTGCCCTTCGGGGCTCCCAGGTTCGATTCCTGGTGGTGGCGTTTTAAATTTATTTAAAATGGAACATAAATTAATTGTAAAAAAGGGTGAGAGATGTAAGATTTGTACTTGTGGAAAAAGTAAGATAATGCCTATTTGCGATGATACTCATAGAAAATTAAATGAGGAAGAGAATACAAATTATAAATCTCTTAAGATAACTTCTAGTGAAGATACTATTTTAGATTTAACTTCTAGTAACTGGGAATGATAAGCATTTTAAACTCATATGAATTATATTTATTATGGTAACTAAGTCTAATCAAAGAACTTTGATAGAATTAAAAAATGTTAAGAAACATTATTTCATGGGAGATAATGTTGTTAAGGCTGTTGATGGGATTACTTTAGAAGTTAAAGAAAAAGAATTTATAGCAATAATGGGTCCTTCTGGATCTGGGAAAAGTACTGCTATGCATTTGGTTGGTAGTTTAGATATTCCTACATCTGGAAAAATTTTTCTAGATGGAGTTGATATTTCTTTATTGACAGAATCGAGATTGGCTCAGATAAGGGGTAAAAAGGTAGGGTTTATTTTTCAAAGTTTTAATTTGATACCTAATTTAACTGCTAAGGAAAATGTCATGATTCCAATGACTTTTCAATCTCAGTCTAGGAATGAAAGTGAACTTAAGGCTGAAGAGCTTTTGAGAATGGTAGATCTTGGAGATAGAATGCAACATTATACTAATGAATTATCAGGAGGGCAACAACAAAGAGTTGCAATTGCGAGAGCTCTTGCTAATGATCCTGAAGTAATTCTTGCAGATGAGCCTACTGGAAATTTGGATACAAAAACTGGTGAGATGGTAATAGACTTTTTAAAAAAATTAAACAAACAAGGAAAAACTGTAATTATGGTAACTCATGATGCAGATTTAGCAAAAGAGCATGCTAATAAAATTTATTGGCTAAAAGATGGTAAAATCGAAAAAATAACTAAGGGGTAATATGAAACCAAGATTAATCGTTCTTGCATTAAAAAATATTCAAAATCGTGGGATTCGTTCATGGTTGACGATGATAGGAATCTTCATTGGAATAGCGGCAGTAGTTGCACTTATTTCTATGGGGCAAGGACTTCAGGCTGCAGTAACGGGACAGTTTGCTGCATTGGATCCTGATAAGTTAATAGTAACTAATGTTGATACATTGTTTGGACCTCCAGGTTCAACTGCTGTAAAAAAATTAAATGAGCATGATAAAGAATTAATAGAATCTGTTAACGGAGTAGATATAGTGGTTCAAAGATTGATAAGAAGTGTTTCTTTTGAATATAATGATAAAACTGATTTTAAATTTGTTGCAAATATTCCTCAAGAAAAGGAAGCAATCGAAGTTGTTTATGATGCCTTGAATTTAGAATTAGAAAAAGGAAGATTATTAGATGAAAATGATAGGGGGAAGGTAATTTTGGGTCATGATTATATGTCTGATGATTTTGGAAAACCTTTGCGAGTTGGTAAAAAAGTAATAATTCAAGGAAAAGAATTTGAGGTTATAGGATTTTTAAAAAAGGCAAGTACTTTTACCTTGAATGGTATTATAATAATGCCTGATGAAGATCTTAGGGATGTATTGGATATTGGAGATGAGTTTGATATTTTGGTTGTACAGGTAAAGGACATGAATAAATTATCTGATGTAAAGGATATTTTAGAGAAAAAGATAAGGAGAGATAGAGATTTAGATGAGGGTGAAGATGATTTCTCAATTCAGACACCTCAACAAGGTATTCAAACAATTAACACTATTCTGGATACAATTAATTTAGTTATTGCAGGAATCGCTGCGATATCTTTGTTGGTTGGAGGTATTGGGATTACAAATACAATGTATACTTCAGTTGTAGAAAGAATTAGGGAGATAGGAATTATGAAATCTGTTGGAGCAAGAAATT
>CAYVEM010000025.1:0-11825 GCA_964450665.1 Candidatus Woesearchaeota archaeon
TTGTTTAGTTTTTTGATTGATGGTGCGAGGACAATGTTAATTGCTGGAACTAGGAGTTCTGGAAAGACTAGTTTGTTGGGAAGCTTGTTGTTGGAGATTATGCCTAAGTATAGAATTATTGTTATTGAGGATACTTTAGAATTGCCAGTCAATGCTATTAGGAAGTTGAATTATGACATTCAAAGAATGAAGGTTAGGAGTAGTTTATTGAAGGAGAGTGCGGAAATTGGAGCAGATGAGGGAATTAGAACAAGTTTAAGATTGGGAGATAGTAGTTTGATAGTTGGAGAGGTAAGGTCATTAGAGGCTAAGGCATTGTATGAGGCTATGAGGATTGGTGCCTTGGCAAATGTTGTTGCAGGAACTATTCATGGTGCAAGTCCTTACGGGGTTTTTGATAGAGTTGTTAATGATTTGGGAGTTCCGGTGACTAGTTTTAAGGCTACAGATATTGTTGTTGTTGCTAATCCTGTTAAAAGTACTGATGGATTAAAAAGTAAGAAGAGAATGGTGCAAATGGCAGAAGTTAGGAAACATTGGAATGAAGATCCTCAGGCAGAAGGAGGGTTTGTAGATCTTTTAAGATATAATGTCGATAAAGATATTTTGGAACCTACTGAAGAATTGATTAATGGAGATTCTGAGATAATTAAGGATATAGCGAGTAATGTTAAGGGATGGGCTGGTAATTGGGATGCGGTTAATGATAATATTAATTTGAGGGGCATGATAAAACAAGAAATTGTAGATGTTGCAGATAAGTTGAATAGGCCAGATATTTTAGAATCAGAATTTAATTCATTAAGCAATAATATGTTTCATCAATTTTCTCAAGAAGTTCAGCAAGATATTGGTCTGCCAACTAGTGATGTGGTTTTTCCTAAGTGGCAGAAATGGTTGATGAAGGAGATAAAGGGTAAGAAATTTTGACGAAAATTCTAAAAGAAAACCTTTAATTATTGTAAGTTCTATGAATTAGTAAGAGTGTGATGTGAATGGATGTAAAAGACGTGTTGGCGAAATATTCTAAGAAGATTGGAAATGAGATGAATAGTGAGAATAAACAAGATGTTAGTGGCGTTAGTAGAGATTATCAGAAATTTAAACAAGAATTATTGCCGGAGTTTAGTAGATATGAAAGATGGGTGAAAACTTTTGGGAAGATAATTAAATTAAAAGTTTCTGCTAAAGATGATAAGATAATTAGAGGCAAACTTCAGACAGCTCATCTTGATGTTGAACCAGGAGAAGTAGTCGGATTTGCAGTTATGAGTTTTGTTATATTGATGTTTTTGGGAACTTTATTGGCTACAGGAATTTGGTTTATTGAAGGAACAACATTATTAGAATACCCTGTTTTCTTTTTATTTTTAATATTGGTAATGAGTATGTTTGTTTTTTATTATTTTTATACAATGCCTACTAGATTGGCATTAAAATGGAAGTTAAAAGCTAGTAGTCAGATGGTTCCTGCAGTTTTGTATACTGTAATTTATATGAAACATACTAGTAATTTGGAAAGAGCTATTAGTTTTGTTAGCCAACATATTGAGGCCCCATTGGCTTTGGATTTTAAGAAAATATTATGGGATGTGCAGACTGGGAGATTTTCAAGTATTAAAGATAGTTTAGATAATTATTTAGATTTTTGGAAAGATACCAATATAGAATTTGTTGAAAGTTTTCATTTAATAGAGAGCAGTTTGTATGAACCAAATGAGGCGAGAAGAGTTCAGATTTTAGAGAGAAGTTTGAAGGTTATTTTAGATGGAGTTTATGAAAGAATGTTGAAATATACACATTCAATAAAATCTCCATTGACAAATCTATATATGTTGGGAATTGTGTTGCCTACATTAGGATTGGCATTGTTGCCTTTAGCTTCTACGTTGTTGGGAGGGGCAATTAAGACCTATCATGTTTTTGTTGGATTTAATATAATAATTCCTTTTTTTGTTTTTTATTTAGTTAGTCAGGTTTTACTTAAGAGGCCTGGAGGATATGGTCAATCCGATATTTTGCAGAAGAATCCAAATTATGGTGATTATACTTCTAAGAGACCTTATTGGATTGCAAGTTTTATTTGTGTGCCTTTGTTTTTGATTGGTATAACTCCTTTGATATTTGGATATACTCCAATACCCCAATGGTTTGGATGGCCAACCGATTTTCAATTACCTGCTTTTATGAGTACTTTAGCTACTAATGCTTTTGGTTTTATTGATGTTGCTGGAGAAAATGTTGGACCTTTTAGTGCTTTTGCACTTTTATTAGGGTTTTTAGTTCCATTTTCAATTAGTTTATTTTTTATAATTAGTTTTAGAATGAGGACTAAAAATTTGATTAAATCTAGAAATGATACTAGAGATCTTGAAAAAGAATTTAATAGTAGTTTGTTTACTTTAGGTAACAGATTGGGAGATGGTACTCCTGCGGAAGTTGCTTTTGCTAAAGTTGCTCAATCAACTAAAGGTCAGAAGACAAGCGATTTTTTTAGAATTGTTAATACAAATATTCAGTCTATGGGAATGAGTATTGAAACTGCTATTTTTGATCCTAGGAGGGGTGCTTTGATATTTTATCCTAGTAATTTAATTGGAACTAGTATGAGAATTTTGATTGAAAGTGTAAAAAAAGGTTTGAAGGTTGCTGCTCAAAGTTTGATGAGCATTTCAGAATATGTTAGAAATATCCAGAAAATTAATGAGAGATTAAGAGATTTGTTAGCAGATGTAGTTAGTGATATGAGAAGTAATATGACTTTCTTGGCCCCATTATTGGCGGGAATAGTTGTTGGATTAACTGCTATGATAACCGGGATTTTGGGTCAATTGAAAAGTTTAACTGATGTGGGGGGTGAAGGTGCTGTAGCTGGGTTAGGGAATATAGGTACAATAACTCAATTGTTTAATGTAGAAAATATGATTCCACCTTATCAAATGCAAATAGCTATTGGAATTTATATTATAGAAATTATTTTTATTTTAACTGGAGCATTAGTAACTATTGATGCTGGAGAAGATAAATTGAGGAACACTCATGAGATTGGAAGAAGTTTGATGAGGGGCAGTATGTTGTATTTGATAATGGCATTTATTTCAGTTGTGGCATTAGCATTATTGGCAAGTATAGCTTTAAGGGGAGTTGGATAGCAAGTAATATAAATGAAAAATTGTTGGTAGTATGATGAAAAGAAAGGTGATGAACAAAAAAGGTTTGGAGATGGCTATAAATACTATTGTAACTATGGTTTTAGCTATAGCAGTTCTTCTTTTTATGTTTTTGTTTTTTACTGATGCAGGAGGAGAATTCTTAGGAAAAGTAAAAGGGCATAGTAGTTATTCTAATGTGGATATTGTAGTTGATAATTGTAATTTTTATGCTGATACTGAAGCGGAATATGGTTATTGTTGTGAAAAGAAAGATGTCAAATATCTGGAGGATGAATTGGAAACAAAGGGTAAATTTAATTGTTTAGAGGTTAATGAAAGGTTTGGTGGAGTTGATGTATTAAATTGTGAAAAGGTGAACTGTTGATGGGGTTTTATTTTTTTAAAGTTAATAAAAAGGGAATTACAATTAGTTATATAGGTTATATTTTGTTGGCTTTGGGGGCTTTAGTAATAGGATTTTTTATGTATAAAGTATTAGTTCCAAAAAATATTGGAGCATTGGAATATATTAAAAATTTATTTAAGTGGGGGTAAATATGAATAAAAAAGCTGAAGAAGATACAGGTATTTCGGGAAAAATTGTTGCATTAATATTGATGATAGCAGTGGTATTTGTTGCATATTATTTAATTGCCAGTTATTATTCATCAGATCCTTTGGGAATATTTCCTGATTATATTTTAGATGAGAATGTTGTTCAATATGATGGTAGGGAGAAGTTGTTGCGTCCTGAATTGGTTTATTATTTGTTTACGGGATCTCATGGAGGCATGTTGTTACATTATGATGTAAATTCTAAAAGATGGAAATTTAAAAATGAGAATACTAGATTTACAACATATAAAAATTGGCATTATGTGGATGCTTCTAATAGGAGAGCTGTGCTTTTTCAGTATCATAAAAGTGTTTGGAGGTCTCGTGCTAAAGAGCGCTCTATTGCTGATAAAAATGTAGATTTCCTAAATGGATTAAAAGGAAAGAATGCTGAACAGGGATTAGAGCATATACTTAAAAGGGTAGTTAAGAATGATGAGGGTAATTGGTGGTGGGATATAGAATTTAAGATTGGTTTTGCTAGATATGGAAGTGGTGGTATAGACTTTGGTTCATTTGAATATGACCTTGGAGAATCTCGTCATAAGGGACAATTAAATGAAATGAATGGTCTTATAATTAGAATTAATCAACGGACGAAAAGTTATTTAAAATGAATAATAAGAAAGGTGATTTGATATTAGGGTCTTCTGTTAGGTTGATAATTTCTGTATTAGTCTTAGTTATGTTAATTGGATTGCTGATTGCTGTTTATTATATTTTTGTTGCAGAGAATGAACTTCAAAAAATAAAGAAACAGATGGATAAATTAGAGGAAATTATAAAAAAAGTTCATCAGAGTGGTAAATTATCTACAATAGATTTTTTTCCCATTAAGGGATGGTATTTGAAGACTTTTCCAGATCTTGATGTTCCTATTGGAGCTTGTGTTGATAAACGGGCAGAGAGTTGTTTATGTGTTTGTGATCTGTTTGATTGTAAGAATAAATTTGATTGTAGATGGTTTGATTTTAAAGTTGCAGTTTTTGAACTCTACCCTTCCTCTGAGGTTGCATTGTTGAGTTCTGGTCCAAGTATTTATTTAAGTGATTCCTTATATCAATTTGAAATTGCTAAGGAAGGAATAGAGTCTGAGGAAATAGTAAGTATAATGCAGGTGGGTACTAGGGAGGCAATAAGGATGGTAAGAGAAAGACAAATAGAATTTGAGAAGAGACAAGAAAAAATTGAAGAGTTCTTGGATCCAGAAGTAGATGAACAAGAAAAATTGGTTAATGCAATAACTAATTCTTTTGATCCTCTTTTTGAAATAAAAAATAAAGCTCAGAGTTCTCCTGATTATGGGAAAAATTTTGTTGAGAGATTTGGTTTAAATTCATTAAGAGAAAGTCATACTACTTTGAAAGATAAGATGATAACTTTTGGATGGGGTGATGAAAATTATGATGAATTTTTAAAGATATATTTTAATTTTAAAGATGGAGAAGGAGTTAAGCAAGTTATTGAAGCAGCAGATAAAATTTGTAATATTGATAGAAATGATAGATATATTATAGAAACTCCTTGGGGAGTTATAACTGATGGAGGATTGAAGGGAGGAGATATAACTCTTTTTAATGCACTAACCCTTAAGGATTTTTATTCAACTCCAACTATTCATGAAATAAATTATAAAGGAGCAGATATGGAAATTAAATTTAGGGTATGGAAGGATTGCCTTAAGCCTTAATATGAAAATGAATAAAAAAGGAATGGAGGAGAGTTTAGTAAATGTAATAGTTTGGATTGCTTTTTTTATATTGATCATGTCTACTGTTATTTATTATATATTGAGAAATGTTGCTGCATAAAATGAAAAATAAAAAAGGAGAAATATTAACAAGTAAGTTAGTTAAGACTTTGTTTATTATAGCGGCATTTGTTATTTTGTTATTTGTTATTTATTTGCTTTGGAGTGGAGGATTAGAGGATACTCAGAAAGAAGAATGTTCATTTTCAATTAGGAATCGAGCTACTGCAAAACTTATTGGAGCAACTGAAGCTCTTCCTTTGAAATGTAAAACTCAAAAAATTTGTTTATCAATGTCTGGAGAGGATTGTGAAGAATTATCTAGTACTAAAGATAATCCTGTTCGTAAAGTGAGATTGAAGTCATGTGCTACTGCTGGTAGTGAACGTAGAAAGATTATTCCTGATTTAGATCCTCCTTCAATTGATCCAATTGAGAGAGAAAAGGGTACTTATGATGAAAAATGGAAAGGGAGCCAAATTACTAAAACTACAAAAATAGGAGATAGAACTTTTGAACCTTTAAATGGGAAAAGTGGTTATGTTGAAATAGTAGGTCCAGCGATATTCAAAACGAGAAATGTTAGGATTATTACTAAAGATAGGATAGAAATTGAAACTCCTAATGAAAATAATGGAAAGAGAGTTTACACTTATGTAATATTTAAAAAAGGAAATTTTAATTATAACAATTATATTCAGATTGTTGGAAGAAGTGATGGAAATAAAGATGTTACAATATCTGGAAAAAAATATGAGAATGTTCCCTATGATGTAGATAATCCTCCAAAATTTGTGTTGAATAAGGAAGGTTCTTTAGTTGTAAAAGCTGAGAGTTCTGAAGAATATGTTGGTGTTTGCCATGAAACAAGAAAACAAATTATGGAAGTATTTGCAGATGTTATGATAAGATGTCATTCTATGGTTGGAGAAGGTAATTTAAATTTTCTTCCTAAGAAGAGTGATTGGAATAATAAAAAGTATGGCTTGATTTGTGCAAGAATTGTTTTTGATAGAGAGGCAAAAGGAATGAAAACTATCTCTTATGGAGAATTTTATAAATATTTAGAAAGTAGGCCTGTTGGGGATAAATCTGCATTGAATTATTTATATCCTGGTGTTAGAAGTGCTAGAGACTTTTTAGATATATATACACAATCACAATCTGAGGAGAATTTAGAGCAGAGAGAGACTATAAAAGATGTTAATGATAATAAATTTATCCCCCGCAGGATTGAATCTTATAAGGAATGGGGAATTAATCCTGAGCAAAAGTTTGGTTATGCAATAATTGCAAGTATTGTTACGACAAGTTATGGTAAACAATTGTCTGCAGGTGCAGGAATTACTGCGGTCGTAGGGGTTGGGTTGTTAGCGACAGGAATAGGTTCTCCATTAGGGGTAGCATTGCTTGCAGGATCTGCTGGTAGTGCAGTATTTTATTATTCTGGAGGATTTTCAGGTGAGTATGCTTATTCTCCTCCAGCAATATATCCTTTTGATTTAGATCAATTAAAAAAATTAGGTATTTCTAGTTTTGAAATAGCTCCATAAAATGAATAAAAAAGCTGAAGAGAATCTTATTATAGGAAATGTAACTTATTTGTTGTTCGTATTAGTTGTGGTTGTCGGATTATTCTTTTTTGTTACAAGAGCTGGTAGTCAGGCTCCGTTGTATGAACAAATATATGCTAAACAGATTTCTTTAGCAATAAATAAAGCAAAACCTGGTATGGTGTTTGAGATGGATATCTTTGATATTTATAATATTGCTAGGAAAAATAGGTTTGAAGGAAATATTGTTTTGATAGATAATGTGAATAATTTGATTACTGTTAAATTAACTAGTGGAAGAGGATATAGTTATAATTTTTTTAATGATGTTCATGTTGATGCAAGAATTAGGGATAAAGGGGTGTTAATATTAGATATTAGAGAATCTTAAAATGTTTAATAAGAAAGGATATACAGATGTTTCAGATACAATATTTTTTGTAATTACTTTTTCAGTAGTTGCACTTACAATTGGAATTAGTATTCATTTATTTTATGCAACTCAGGTTGATATTAGGGCTCAGGAGGCTAAGATTTTATATGGAAATGTTCTTGAAGGTATAATTGAAGATGGTTTAACTGATATTAATAGTTTTGATATTTATGCTAATGCTAATATTGATAAAAGTGTTATTAATAATGGAGATTTTTATTTTGAGATTGATATTAAGAAAAATGGAGTTAGTAAGAGACAAATATTTGAGGGAAATAGGGAATTTAAGATAAGTTGTGATTTGCCTGGGCCAAAATTACCTAAATGTTATGATGGTAAGATTATTGTTGGAGGATATGGGGTTTTTATTATTGCAGGATCTAATAGTTTTGGGAGGAATATATGAGAAATAATAAAGGTTCTATTGGAAGTGGACTTACTTGGATTCCTGCCATGTTTATTATAGCTTTAATATTAGTATCTCATGTGATTTTAACAGTATCTATTTTTGGTGTGACTGAAATTGGGAAGAGGAGCAATATAGGTTTGAAAGAATCCCGTATTGATATTAATGATAATAGGAATTTTTTGAATTTTTTGAATTCTGAGATTGTTGTAGATGGCAAAAAGGAAAGGGTGGTTGATGCAATAAGATTCTCTTTAGATCCTTATTTTGAGATAAAAAATAAGGAGGGTAAGAATTTTTTTTATTTTTTTGATACAACTGATTTGAATGTGGAATTCGGAGAATTGAAGAGTGCAGAGATTACTTATGGTCTTCCTAATAAAATGAGAAAAGTAGGATTTAGTGGAGCTCAATCTAATAATGTTATGCGTATAAGTTCAGGATTTGAAAATACTGAGAGGTTTAAGAAAATTACAGAGCAGTTGGATATTTATTGCAAATTAGATAAATATGGTAGATATACCTTAGAAATACCTCAAGGGACATTGCATAAGGAAAGGGAGTTTCCTTTAAAATATTCTCCTTATGAAAGAAGTCCTATTTATGGAAAAAGGGTTAAATTTAGAACTACCCATAGGGGAGAAACATTTGATATTAAATTTTTTAGTAGGGACGGATGTTTATGAAAATTAGAAAGATGAATAAAAGAGCTGCTTCTATTCCAATAATGATTTTGGCATTTTGTACTGTTGCATTAAGTCTTCTTAGTATAGGATTCTTTTTGGTTAAGCAAACTGATATGCAAGAAATATTTGATATTTCTAAGGAGATAGATAAGGCCCATTATGAAAAATTGGTCTTGGATTTTTATTTGCAAGATATTTTTAATAAAGCCTCGAAGAGGTTTGATAGGAATAAAGGGAAGGCGGGTTTTATTGAAGCTTTTAAGAAAGAGTTAAGGGATTATAAAGATGAAAATGGGCTGTATCCTGTGAATGCATTGGCAAGAGTGGAACTTAGAGTCTTGAAAAACGATATTATAGATTATGTGGATATATCTGATGAGATTAGTTTTAAATTGAATTTTGATTTTAAGGTTAATGATGATATGGTTAATCGATTGCTTATTAAGTATAATTATGATAAAACCTTTAGTTCCGGATCTAATTTAATTAAATTTAATGTAGGAAGTATTCCTGCATGTAGTCCTGATGATGGGAGTGCTAATGTTGAGATAGTACCTTGTAGATGTGGTAGGACTCAGTGTACTAAAATAACTCAAAAATGTGTTGCTAGTGAGGAAAGATGTTAAATTTTTTTTACAAAAGCTTTATAAAGATTAATTAATTATATAATCTATGACAAATAAAAGAGGTCAAATTCCGTGGAAGATTATTGGTGTTATTTTAGCGCTAGCGGTTTTAGCAATATTTATTTATGCACTTGCGACTGGTACTAATCCTTTGTTTGGAGGGATAGATACTTATGGGGGTGGTAAAGTTAATGTTCAGCAAGTTGTTTCTGGTTGTCAGCAGAAATGTATAACTCAATCTACTGTTGATTATTGTGGTGTTGCTAAAGAAGTTGTGTTTGAGAAAGGTGGAGCGAAACTACTTTATACTTGTAAAGGTTTGGAGAATGCGGGTGTTGCTTTGGATAAATGTACTGGAATAAATGAGGTTTCATGTGACGAAACTAGAACTAAGAGATTAGCTGATTTTGTGGAAGGTGCTCCTTTAAATCCAGCAGCAGAATAAAAATAAACTTAATAGTTTTCAAATAGTTTTTTAAATTATAATTATTTATTATTAGAATGGATTATGAAACACCTGGAAAGCGGAAGAGTAAGAATGATAAAAAAGAAAAGTCTAGATATAGTCGATATAAAAAAGGTGGGGGAAGAAGGAGTGGTGGAAGGGCGGATGAGAAGAAAAAAGAATAGTTTATAAATTATTTTTTATTAATAGATAGATGTTAATATTGAGTGGTGAGAATATATTTTTGATTGTGTTGGCTGTTGTATGGCTTGTAGGGGCGATATTACAGGACTTACATCGTAGAGAAGTAGATAATATATGGAACTTTAGTTTGATTGGATTTGCGTTGGCTTATAGGTTGGCGGTTAGTGGATTTACTGGAAATTATTGGTTTTTCTTAAATGGTTTAATTGGGTTTGGTATATTTTTATTTTTAGGTAATTTATTTTATTATAGTAGATTGTTTGCTGGAGGAGATGCTAAATTGGTGATAGCTTTAGGTCCAATATTGCCTTTGAGTTATAGTTGGTTAGTTAATATGCAGATTTTTGGAATTTTTATTGGAGGGTTTTTAGTTGGAGGTAGTTTGTATGTTTTTGCATGGTCACTAGTTTTAGTTTTTATTAATTTTAATTCTTTTATTAAAGAGTATAAGAAACAGGCTAAAATGTATAAACATTATTTTAATTTGAGTTTATTATTTGCTTTGATATTTGGTGGTTTATTATATTTTATGGAAAGTGATTTGTTTTTGAGTAGTTTAGTGTTTTTGCTGTTTCCTGTTTTATTTATCTTTGCCAGAGCTGTTGAAGAAGTTTGTATGATTAAGGCAGTTAGTGTTGATAAATTGACTGTTGGAGATTGGTTGTATGAAGATTTATATGTTGGTAGTAGAAAGATCAAGAAAAATTGGGAAGGACTTTCAGAGAAAGATCTTAAATTGATTAGAAAGAAATATCATCGAAAGGTTATGGTTAAGTATGGGGTGCCTTTTACTCCTAGTTTTTTGATTGGTTTTTTGTTTGTATTATGGTTGGCAAATAAAGGATGGTTTTAGTATGGCAATAACTCTTTAATTTCTGGTAGATTGCTTTTGATTTTTGTATTTTTTGGTTTGGGTTGTCTTTTTGCTCTAGTTTTTGTTTCTAACTTTTTTTGAAGTTTTTTTAATTCAGATTCTTCTGCCTTAGTTTTTTCTAGTTGTTTATCTTTCCAAATTGGAATGATGTTAATTGCAGGATAATCTTGAAATGAAAATGTTTCTATTTTGATGTCATCAGGTTTTAGTTTTGATTTTATTCTTTTTCCTATCTTTTGAGCTAAGGTTAATGCTGATTTAGGTATTTTTTCTGCAGGAGTTTTTTGTTTTGGTATTACTAATGAATGCCCTTTTGATAATGGGTTTAATTCTAGTATTGCTATGGCTTTTGGATTTTCTGCTATTTTGTAACAAGGTAGTTCACCAGAGATTATTGATTCAAATATTGGTTTGTCTGGCATTCCTTCTGTTGGTTGGCCGGATTGTTGTAATTGTCCATCTTTGTAGTCTATATTATTTTGTTTTAGAAAGGCCTCTAATCCTGGATTATCTAGTTGATTAATTTGTTCAACTAATGCCTTATTGTTTTCTCCAGGCATTTTTTCAACTTGAGCAATTATCTGTTTTTTGACTTCTGCTGATTCTTCTGATGTGAATGCCATATAAGAATTAATGAAATGTATTTTTTATAGTTATTGTATGCTGATTTTATCCGAATGCTCGTCTAAAATCAGTTATTTCTGCAGAACTAACGTTTTCTATATTTTGAATTTTTTCTAGCATTTCATCGTTGTCTAAATTTTCATCTCTTGAGAATGAAATGTTTACAGAATTTAGTCCAAATATGAATTATACATTATCTGGACAAAAGAAGTTTGTCGCATCCAGAGGAACGACAGGGCCAAATACATTTGCGGCCAATAACTACTTCTTGAGATCAACTTTCACTTCAAACGATTCTAAGGTTTCTCCTGCTGTAGATTTATCAAGATTAAATCTTATTACAGTTGAAAACGTAGTGAATCGTGGTTCTCTTGCAAACTCAGATTTTGTTATAACTGCCGGAGGATCGGGATATTCTGCTAATGAAACAAATATATCTGGTACTGGTGGTGGTGGA
>CAYVEM010000026.1:0-11724 GCA_964450665.1 Candidatus Woesearchaeota archaeon
AGGGTATTTAAAACTAACTAAACAATCAAGTGATTATTTACCTAAAAATATTCTTACTCTCTATAACCCTCTCACCTATATCTAACTTTTTTATAAATTTCTCCTACAACAAAAACTGATGAGGATATTAATGAGATTGCAAAAAATTCCTTAAAACTCAATGGAACAAACTGAAATATCTCTGAAATCCATGGAAGATAAACAATTCCAATCATAAGTAAAAGGGAAATTGTAATAGCATAAAGAACCCATTTATTTGAAAATAATCCTACCTTAAATAAGGAATATTTTAAAGATCTCATATTAAAAACATTAAACAACTGAAACATCGACATTGAAACAAATGCAGCAGTTCTAGCCTTATCTAACCCTCCTGGAAGAAAATAATTAAAGATAGGTATTGTGGAAAAAGCCATTAATCCCGCAATTATCAATAAGAAGGGAATTAAGCTTTTATTTAGAATCTTTTCTTTCCTATCTCTAGGTTTTCTATTCAAAATATCTGAATGAGAGGGTTCCATCGCAAGAGGGAGGGCATTTATACCATCCGTAACAAGATTCAAATAAAGCAACTGGATAGGCAATAACGGTAATGGCAATCCCAGAGCTAAACCTCCGATAATGGTGATATCTTCTGCAACATTTGTATTAATTAGGTAAAAACTAGTCCTCCTAACATTCCTAAAAACAGTTCTACCTTCTTCAATTGCATTAACGATTGATGAGAAATTATCATCTGCCAAAATCATTTCAGAAGATTCTCTAGCAACATCAGTTCCAATAATGCCCATGGCAATGCCAATATCTGATCTCTTCAATGCAGGAGCATCATTAACTCCATCTCCAGTCATTGCAACAATTTCTCCTTGCTCTTGCAAACTTTGAACAATTCTCATTTTCATTTTTGGACTAACTCTCGCAAAAATATCAACCTCTCTTACAATTTTATTAAATTGCCTCTTAGAAAGTTTCTCCAAATCACTTTCTGTAAGCACCACGCCTTTTTCTTCAACCAAACCAATTTCTTTTGCAATAGCAAGCGCAGTAGCCTTATGGTCCCCCGTCTTCATTATAATTCTAATTCCAGCATTTCTAGCTTTCTGTATAGATTCTTTAATAGTCTTTCTTGGAGGATCCTTCATCCCCACAAAACCTACAAAAACAATCTTACTAACAAGTTTTTCAGAAAAGGAATTAGCATCTTTTGAAACCTCTTTATATCCCAAAGCTAATACTCTAAACCCCTTATTGGCCATAGATTCAGCATTAGATAAAAATTCTTTTTTAATTTTATTATTAAGACTAATTATCTTTCCATTTTTCAAAACATTTGAGGATTTGTCCAAGATTTCTTCAAAAGCACCCACAACAAAAATTTCCTTATTTTTTAGATTATTAATCAAACTGCCTCTAAATTTCAATTCAGAATTAAATGAAAAATCATCTAAAACTCTTTTGTCTAAATCTTTTTTTATTAATCCTGATTTTTTCCCTAAAACCAATAATGCCGCCTCTGTAGGATCTCCCACAATCTCATAACCTTTATTTTTTTTAAACAAATTAGCTTTATTACATAATATAGAAATATCAAACATTTTTTTCAAGGAATAAAATTTATTTGGATCTATTGGATTTTTTGAGGGCCAATCATAAAATTTCCCCTGAGGGTCCCATCCATTTCCAGAAACAGAAAAATTTCCATCTGCTGTTACAATTTCTTCAACAACCATTGAATTTGAAGTAAGAGTCCCAGTCTTATCTGTAGCAATAACTGTTGCAACCCCTAGAGTTTCAACAGCTGGAAGATGCCTAATAATAGCATTTCTTTTAGCCATTCTTCTTGCACCAATTGCTAAAACAACAATTAAAGCCGCCGGCAAACCTTCTGGAATTCCTGAAACTAATGAAGCTACTGTAAATAGAAAAATATCAAAAAATTCCAAACCTCTAATAAAATAACCAATAATAAAAGTTAACATTGCACCAATAATTGCAAATGCTCCCATTTGATAGGCAAGTTGATTAACTTTCTCATTAAAATGCATCTTAGGCCTAACAACCTCCTGAATAGATTTTGCTACGGACCCTATCTGAGTTTCATTTCCAGTAGCAACAACTATGGCCTTTGCATCTCCAGAAACAACTAATGTTCCCATAAACACCATATTCTGCCTATCTCCTAATGATGTCTTTGTACTAAGAATCTTCAAATCTTTTTCTTCAGGAAATGACTCTCCTGTTAAAGAAGATTCCTGTGTCCTAAAATTTTTAACATCAAACAAACGAGCATCTGCAGGAATCCTATCTCCTTCTTCTAGAAAAATAACATCTCCTAAAACAATTTGAGAAGCAGGAATTTTAATAATCTCACCATCTCTATAGACTTTTGCATAGGAAATAACCATTCTTTTTAAGGCCTCAATAGCCCTTTCCGCTTTCCTTTCCTGAATAAAGCCAACACTAGCATTAATAAGAACTATTGCAAAAATAACATAAGCATCAATTATGTGATCAAAAGCAAAAGAAATAGCCATTGCTACAAAAAGAATGTAAGCCAAAGGATTATTTAATTGCTTTAAAAATTTTAAAATACCAGAGGTTTTCTTTTTCCTTTCAAACTCATTTTTACCATATTTTGCTAATCTTTTAACAGCCTCTCTTTTAGCCAATCCCTTTTCAGAACTATTCAATTCAGAAAAAATATTTCTTACCTCTTTTGCATGCCAAGCATTCATAAAAATATATAATCAATTACCCTTAAATATCTTTTTCATTGAGAATTATTATAAAAAAGATTAATCATAAACTTTATAAACTATAACTTTTAAATAACATTAAGGTTTCTAAGTGTTTATCACTTAGCTGGAGCCTAATTATCAAATGGAAGAGATAAAAACAAATAATGAACCTACTGAAACTGATGAGGGATCGACTAGTAGTCATATCTTTATAATTAAAGTTACAACTAATAAAGAAGATAGAGCATTAGAATTAATCTCAGATAAAGTTCATAAAAAAGGATTAAATATACATTCTCTTGCTAGACCTCATGGACTTCGAGGATATATTTTTTTAGAAGCTACTGATAGAGACTCTGCAGAAGAAGCAGCCTATAACTTACCTTATGTAAAAGGAATTATAGGAAAGACTGTTAGTTATGAAGAAATCAAAAATATGATTGAACCTGTTCTTGAAGAAATAAATATTGAAAAGGGAGACATAGTAGAAATTATTGGAGAGCCTTTCAAAAAGGAAAAAGCAAAAGTTGTTCGAGTTGATAAATCTAAAGGAGATGCAGTAGTTACATTATTAGCCGCAGTAGTACCAATTCCTGTAACAGTTAAATTAGACAATGTTAAGGTTGTTCGAAGAGATAAGGATGAAACTTCTGAAGATGAAGATCAAGAAGCTACTGAAGAAGATAAAAAATCTAAAAAGTCTGAAGAAAAAATAGTTGAAGACACTCCACTAGGTGATGCTCCAGATATTAGTCTGGGAGGAGATGATTTTGGTGAACAAAGTGGAGGACTTATACCTGACGATTATTAGATAACTTTAAATAATCTTCAAATTCTAAAAAAAACATGGTAAAAATTAATCTATTAATTGATGGAGGAAATATGAAACCCGGTCCAGCAGTAGCTCAACAATTAGGTCCAATGGGTGTCAACATGGGAAAAGTAATCTCAGATGTCAATGAAGCAACAAAAGAATTTAAGGGTATGAAAGTCCCTGTTGAATTAGATGTTGATGAAAAAACAAAGGATTTCACAATTCATACCTCTTCACCTCCAACTTCTGAATTATTAAAGAATGAACTTGGCCTTGAAAAAGGTTCTGATAAACATGCAGAAATAAAAGTTGGAAATGCTTCAATAGAAGACATGATAAAAATTGCAAAGATTAAACTTCCCAACATGTTAGATAGAGATATGAAAGCTGCAGTAAAATCAGTATTAGGAACCTCTGCAAGTGTTGGGATTCTTGTTGAAAATGAAAATCCTAATGATTTAATTAAAGTAGTTAACGAAGGAAAGTTTGATACAGAAATTAATGAAGGAAAAACTGAAACCTCTCCTGAGAAAAGAGAAAAACTTAACCAATTCTTTACAGAAGTTAAGTCAGAGCAAGAGGCTAAGGCTGCAGCAGCAGCTAAAGAAGCTGAGGAAGCTGAAGCAAAGAAGGCTGAGGAAGCTGAAGCAGAGACTGGTGAAGAAGCAGCACCAACAGAAACAACTCCGGCAGAAGCAGCACCAACAGAAACAACTCCTACAGAAGAAAAGAAATAATTCTAACAACAACTTTATAAAGCATTCAATTCTACATTTATTAACGGGGTAGTGGTCCAGCTTGGTTAGGATTGGAGGTTTGGGACTTCCCGGCCCAGGTTCAAATCCTGGCTACCCCATATGGATAATAGGATTTGAAAGGTTCAAATTCTTCAACTTCTCTGAAGTTGAATGAGTCTGAGATTGAAAAAATCTCAGAACCTGGCTACCCCCTAGAACAATTAAATAGAAACATTTAAAACCCATTAATATAAGTTTATAAAATGAGAACAAAAAAAGTAAAGGCTGCAGGAAGATTTGGTGCAAGATATGGTGCTAAAGTTAGAAAGAAAACTGCAAGTATAGAATTAATTCAAAGAAAAAAACAATCTTGCATATTCTGTAATGGAACTGCAAAAAGACTTTCTAAAGGAATTTGGGAATGTAAGAAATGCGATAAAAAATTCGCAAGTCATACATATTTCACCAAGAAAGAAGAATAGAAAGAGTTAAATACAAAAAATAATAAATTAAAACATGGCAACATACAAATGCTTCAAATGCGGTAAAAAAATAACTGCAGCAGCTTTAGAAAAAAGATTTCTATGTCCTAATTGTAGATACAAAATATTCTACAAACCAAGGAAACATGTGGTAAAAATTAAAGCAGTATAAAACCAATAAATTTAAATAACCGTTATTTATAATTCTAAAATGGAAATGGATCAAGAAACACAACAAAAAATTCAAGAACTTCAAGGTATGGAGCAGAATCTTAATAATTTAGTTATGCAAAAACAGGCCTTCCAAATGGAATTAACAGAAACAGAAAACGCTCTTAGCGAAATTTCTAAGTCTAAAGATGATGTTTTCAAACTTGTTGGAAACATAATGATAAAAGCAGATAAGAAAAAGACTGAAGACGATCTTACTAAGAAAAAAGACCTATTATCTTTAAGACTTAAATCAATAGATTCTGAAGAAAAGAGTCTAACAGATAACGCAGAGGCCTTAAAGAAAGAAGTGATGGCCAAAATCCAAGGCTGATTCTAACAAACTTTTTAAACTAGTTTCACTATTATAATGCATGGCAAAGAAGAGGATTGATGATTATATATCTAGTGCAGAAGATTCCTATTATTTAGCTCTTGAACGTGTTGGAAAACTTAATAATGAAGATCCTAATAGAATGAGAGGTCTAAAAAAATCTACCTTAAATAAATTTATCAGTTCTGCAAAAGATTATGCTAAGGCTGCAGAACTTGCTGAATCTGAAGGATTTATAGAAGATGCTGCAGATTATTTTCTGATGGCTATAGACCCAATTAAGGAGGCATTAAAAATGGACCCTAAAAATAATTCTCTAAAAAAGCTAAATAGTAATTATAGGTCTAAGAATGAACAACTTGAGGAACAAATACCTAAGGGAGGCAATCTAGAACAAACAATTTTAAGCATAACACTAGTAGCATCCTTCATTTTTGGTATAGATTTACTATCTCATAAATTTACTGGAAATGTAATTGGTTCAGGAAATATTCCGGTAGATTTGAGTGTTGGACTCCTATTATTAATAGCAAGCCTAATTGGAATATTCTTCCTATTAAAAAACAAAAATCCTAAGCCTATTCCTCATCCAGAAAAGAAAAAGAAATAATTATTCTATAACAATTTAACAAACACAGTAATATTTATATACTTCTCAAGATAATCTTCAATATGTTTGATAATATAAAAAGGGCATTTGGTTCAGACGGTGAAACTGAACATGAATACATTGAGATTGATCTTGGAAGAGAGATGAAAAAATCTAAGGTAATGGTACGACCCTTTGTTCTAAAAAGTTTTGAAGATATTAATACTATTTTAAATTCATTAAGAGAAGGATATACTATAGCAGTCATTGATATCAAACCTCTAAGATCTAAAGATATCATCGAACTAAAGAGAGCTATTTCTAAAATAAAGAAAACTGCTGATGCTTTAGAAGGAAGCATTGCAGGTTTTGGTGAAAATATAATAATAGTAACTCCTCAATTTGCAGATATTCATAAGACTGGTAATAGTTCTTCAGATAATGCTTAATCATTTCTCCTATTACATATAATACTTTATTCAATTCTCAAAAATTTCACTATTTTTTTAAAATAATTTACAAAAATTTTATTATTTATCTTAGATGAATAATAACACATTCTCATAATATAAATATTTAAATACTAATTCCTCGTCGATAAAAAATAAAAAACTTTAAAAATATACCAAAAATTATACAGTTTACAAAACCATAAAGTTTATAAAGGTGTTGTAACTCCAAAATTATAACATGACAAAAACAAAAATATTTAATATGTTTTTAATGACAGCAATTTTGGCTGTAACTTTAGTTCTTGCAGGTACTTCAAACCCTACAACTTTAACTTTCACTGAACCTACTACTTCATTAAATGCAGCATTAAGCGCACTTGTTACTGGAGTTAATTATGACATTACTACTCCAACTATTAATCAAGCTGATAATGTTCCAATAACATTTACTGTTACTGGATCTGAGGTTGCTGGTACGGTTCTTACAACTTCTGGCACAACTTCAACAATTACAGTTGCTGCAACAGTAGATTTTGATAAGATTGATATTGGTACTGCTTACACTGATAATATAGTATTAACAGAACAATCACCTGGTACAGACACAGTAACAATCCCTGTAGAATTTGTTAGTACTTTTTGTTCAGTAGGAGATGCAGGTTCAGACTTAGAAATTACAGATGTTAAGATTGATAATAAAGATGGAGATGATGATGAGTGGAGTCCAAGAGATAAAATTGAAGTTGAGGTTGAAGTTACTAACAACAATAATAATGATAAGATTAAAGATGTTTTTGTAGAAATCGGATTATTTGATTCAACTGGTAAAAATATAATTAAAGATATGGAAGACCTAGATGATGAAGAAATCGATTTAGGATCTATAGATGATGATGACGAAGATACTGCTATGTTCACATTCACAGTACCTGCAGATTTTGAGGATGACAATTATAAATTAGTTATTAAAACATACAGCGATGATTTAGGTCAAGATGTAGAATGTAGTTCAGAATCAAATGATCTTAGCGATGATTTATTCGAAACAATAGAAGGTGAAAGAGAAGAAGATGAAGAAAAACATATAATTTTTGATAATATAAAAGTTTCTCCAAATCCTGCTCAATGTAGTGAAAAGATTCAAATAACAGGTGAATTATTCAATATTGGAGATGAAGATTACGAAGATCAAGTAAGAGTTACAATGTTCAGTGAAGGTTTAGGAATTAACACTGAAAAAACAATTAGAGAAGATTTCGATCAAGGAGATTCAGAACTAGTTGACTTTGAATTTGATGTTCCAGCTACAACTGAAGAGAAACTATACACAATAGAATTCAGAACATTCTACGATTACGATGACGATGACGATTCATATGATGAAGTTTCAGATGAAAAATTCACAACTTCAATAAGGATTGCAGGAAATTGTAATATACAAAATACTAATGTAGCTATCACAGCAAACTTGGATTCAGAAACACCTGAAGCTGTTCCTGGTAAACAAGTAATAATCAATTCAAAATTAAGAAACACAGGAGATGTTGCAACATCATACACAGTTTCAGTTTCAGGAAACTCTGAATGGTCTTCAGTATCTTCAATAGAACCTAAGATTGTTAATCTATTACCTGGTGAATCAAGAGATGTTAGTATTGCTCTAACAATTAACGAAGATGCAACTGGCGATAAGGAGTTAACAATAAGGGCTAATTACGACGGAAAGACAACTGATCAAAGGATTGTTTTAACTATTGGTGATGGAAAAATGGCTCCAGCTGATCTTGGACCTTTTGTAAATCACTTAAGAGACAACTGGTTTATCTATTTAATAATCTTAGTTAACTTAGTATTAATCATAGCTATAATATTAGTAATAAAAAGCATGGTTTCACCAAGACCTCTTTAATTTTTAGTTTAATTTCTTCTATAAATTCAATTATTTTATTCTAATTAATACCCTTAATTATATAAGCCAACAATTATTATACCTTATATGAAAAAGAATAAGTCAAAGAGTTCTAAAACTATTTATTCAATTTTATTTAGATACTTAATATTATTAATTATTGTTGCTTTAGGCTTACCATTAATCTATGCAATATTTACTCCATTAACCATAAATTTTACAGCCTTAATTTTAGATATTTTCTATGAGATTACAATAAATAAAGATATGATAATTATCAACACAACAACCTTAATATCTATAATAAATGCATGCGTAGCAGGTTCTGCATATTTATTGTTATTAATTCTAAATCTAACAATAAGGATGAAAACAAATTTAAGAATAAAATCTATACTTTATTCATTCACCCTACTATTCATATTAAATGTAATAAGAATTGCTATTTTAGCAGCCTTATACCATCATGAAGTGGCTTATTTTGATTTCACTCATGCATTATTCTGGTATGGACTAAGTACAATATTTGTAATAGCTATCTGGTTTGAAACAGTTAGAAAGTTTAAGATCAAAAGAATACCTTTCTATTCAGATTATAAAACCTTAACTAATTTTTAACATATCTTCCAACCAATAAAACTAATAAGGCGCCTATAAAAAACAATAGTGGCAACATAAATATATCACTACCACTAAAACTAGCTACCTCATAAATCTTAACAACAGGTATTCCCAAGGTCCCTAAAACAAGACCTAATAGAAAATAAAGAGTTTTACATTTATCTTTCTTAAACAGATAACTAATCAATCTACTTATAAAAAAAGCCCCAAACACCATTCCTAGAATAAATATTACAAGATAGCGTATATTGATGATAATGTCATGTAACATGCCTATAATTGGCTCATATAATCCCATAATAAGCAATATAAAAGAACCAGAGATGCCTGGAAGAAACATAGCACTTATAGCAAAGAATCCTCCTAAAAACAAATAACTATTGCTAATAGATACTTCTGCAGGCCTTAGAAATATCAATCCAATACCTATAATAAATCCTATAAAACAATAAACATAATTTTTAAAATTATGCCGACTAATATTTTCATATATAATAAAACTAGAGGCTAATATTAATCCAACAAAAAAACTAATTGTCTCTGCATAATGATTTTCTAATAATCGCTCTATAATCCTGGATCCTAATAATATTGAGAAGATAATTCCCGAAAAAAGAACAAAAAGAAAACCCAAATCCAATTTTTTGATATTATTATTTATCCTTTTTTTATCTAAACTAACCAAACTGCTTAATAGCTCTGGAGAAAAACCTTTTACAGCATTTATCAATCTTTCATAAATTCCAGTTATGAAAGCTATAGTCCCTCCAGAAATGCCCGGAATTAAATCACAAATTCCCATTAACATTCCCTTAAAAAACAAAATAAATTTATTATCCATAACCATAAAACTTAATAATAATTTATAAAACTACTGACCCTGAAACCTCTTACCATATTGTTCTAAAATATTCAAAACAAATCTCTCACTAACTTTCAATATATCACAATCTTTAAACCTAATCTCATAACAAGTATCTCCTATTTCAGTAATCTTATTCTCATTACCCTGAGTCACAAGTATGACCGTACTTTCATCCTCGCACCTTTTATATAATACATCATTTGCTGCAGCATATTCTTTATCCATGCTCGCACTACCTACCTCTAATCCAGAATCTTTCAAAAACCCTGAAAGAGTAAGCAATGCTAAGCTACTATCTTCACAAACCTCCATGAAAGGATCTAATGAGATATATACAGGATAATATCCAATACTTCCATCTTTATTCTTATAATATCTAAAATCAATATCATCAAAACTCACTCTTACCTCAATATCTTCTATCTCTCTAGGATCATTTCTTAAATTTACAGCATATTCCCCTGTAACTTGTCCAGTACCTGTAACTACAGGAAATTTAGTAGAATAAAATTCTATCTGACCCAATTGAGTCTTCTGAAATGTCAATCCATGATAATCAAATTTATTAATAAAATTAGTATTAATAAAAGGAACAATAACAATTATTAATATTATACTAGTCATCAAAAATACTGCCCATTTAAGTTGTTTATTCTGCATAGCTTCAATATCTTTGTTATCCTGAGGACTATCCTCTTTCTTCTCACTAAACAAACTATCTTGCTCTCCACTAGGTCCTTCAATATCTTGCTCTTTTTTATTCTCAGAATGATCATTTAACTTTTCAGTATTTTCTATCTCATTAGATTTATTTTCTTCCAAATTAGATTCTAATTTTTCAGAATTATTTTCTTCAATATCTTCTCTTTTTTCATCCATTCTAAAACAAAATTAAACCACTTTTTAAGCTTATTTAAGTTATATTATATACTATTTTATATCTAGAAGATTAAACAAATAGGCATCAGTATATTTAACCAAATTTTCTGGTTTAGCTCTTATATAAACACAATTAACATCAGTAGTTATCCCTTCTTCAATATTACTTTCTACATTGTCAATATTAATAATTTCTTCAATAATAATTACATTATCTATTCCACAATCTTTAATAGGATAATCTTCCTCACATTCTTCATCTAAACAAGCTCCTCCAATTCTCAATGCAAAATTAGATATTGCCCTATATAATTCCGCAAAACCATCTCCAGCTTCACCAATAAAATATAATGGTTTCCCAGCATAATTTTGTATTGTTTTATGATTAACAAATTTAATATCTTGAACCTCTTCAGGATTATATACTGTAAAAAAATCATTATTATCTATATTAAAATTCCAATATCCAGTATTAACATCTCTAGAAAATTCAATTCCATTATATTCAATTTCTTCAACAGCACTTCCACTTATACCAAAACTAAATGCAAAACCCACCGTACTAAATAACATCAATAATATAAGAATAATACCTACAATCAATTGATTCCTTTTATTAACTCTTTCTCTATCTTCATTACTAATGATTCTCTTCATGATTATTTCTAAGAATCATTCTTTAAATATATTATGCAACTAAAAATAACTCCCAGTAGAAGTTAAAAAAAATAAAAAAAAAGAAAAAAAATAAAATTAAGATTTAAGCACTCACAATTGGATATACTTGTTGAGTATCAACATCAGATGTTGCTCCTTCCATAGCCTTTCTTACAGCATTAGCTGTATCAGCAGCTTCATAACCAGCAACTAACATTGCAACTTTGTCATTCGCCCAAGGCGAAGTAACAGTCTTAATGATATATTGATTAGATCCGACGCCAGTAACGTCAGTAAAAGCTGAACCACATAATGGAGAATCACTATCTAGAATCTTAGCAGCAGCTGTATTAATACAACTTCCACCAACAACAACCAAGTTCTTTCCTGATACAGAACTCATTTCTGAATCCTTAACAATCAAAACTTGACCGCCT
>CAYVEM010000027.1:0-11427 GCA_964450665.1 Candidatus Woesearchaeota archaeon
ATCTCTGGATTCAGATTCAATTGATGTTTTCTTTTCAGGATTTACCCTTCATAATTTTGACAAATCATTTAGAAAAGAATTCCTCTCTGAAATTTTCAGAGTTTTAAAATCAGGAGGACAATTTGTAAATGGAGATAAATATGCTTTGGATGACTTGAAAGAAAGACACAAAGCGTTTAATTGGTCAATTCAAAGATATTTAGATATTTATCCACAAAACAATAGGGATGATTTGTGTTATGATTGGATTGTTCATATGGGAGAAGATGAAAATCCTAAACAATTAATGATACAATCTGAATCTATTGGAGAGATGGAATCAATAGGATTTAAGAATATAAAAATCACTTTCAGAGAAAAAATGGAAGCAGTATTGTTTGCCAAAAAGTAAACGCAACTTTAATAAACTAATTATTCATCTATAAATAAGATGAGGTGCATATGATGAAAAAACAAAATAAAATTTATCTAACAATAGGAATTGTTGCAATTCTAATTGTGGCAATTGGATTATTTTCAATAAACAAAAACGACAATTTATTAGAAGATAATACTCTTCATATTGGTTATATAATTTATCCTCCTCTCTTGGAAAAGGATCCTGCTACTGGACAATTTCAAGGAATTTCTTATGATATCGTTGAGGCTGTTGCTGAAAAGATAGGGTTTGAAACTAAATGGACAGAAGAAGTTGGTTGGGGAACTTCTTTAGAAGGATTGAAAACAAACAGGTATAATATTCTAGGGACACAAATGTGGCCTAATGAAGAACGGAAGAAAGTTGCCTCATTTTCAACTGCTCCAATGGATAGTGTGATATATGGGTATGTTAAACAAGGAGATACTAGATTTAATGATGATTTGTCTGTGCTTAATTCAAACGAATATAAAATAACTTCTCTTGATGGAGAGATGGCTATGTTTATAGCCCAAGAGGATTATCCAAATGCACAACTTGTGGCTCTTCCACAATTATCTTCTTATGCAGAAGTATTTCTTAATATTGTTCAAGATAAGGCAGACATATCATTTAATGAACCCTCTGCAGTAGAGGATTTTCTAAAAACTCATCCTAATACTTTAGATAGAGTTAGTGGTGAACCAGTCAGGTCTTTTGGAAACAGCTTCGCTTTCAATAAAGAAGATGTGGAATTGAGAGAAAAATGGAATAAGGCGATTCAAGAACTAATTGACGAAGGTGAAATCCAAAAAATATTGGAGAAGCATGGAGTTGAAAATTATTATGAGGTAAATTAATATGTTTGAGGTCTTAATCCAGTATAAGCATTTATTTCTTGCTGGTTTTTTGACAACAATCAAATTATGGGCTTTAATAATTCTTGTCGGTGTTCCCTTTGGAATTCTTCTTGGTGTGATTGGAGGAAGATACTCTAAAGCTGTTAATAAGTTTGTTTCCAGTTTAAAATTTATAACAAAAGTTATCCCAGTGCTTGTTCTTTTATTTTGGTTGCATTATCCATTTCAAGCACTTCTTGGAGTAGTTATTAATCCATTTTGGACTACCATAATTGCTCTTGGTTTTGTAAACCTTATTGCTGTGGCGTTTATTATTCAATCAGAATTAAAATTACTTCCTGTTACATATAGTGAAGCAGGTAGGACTTTGGGAATGAGTAAAGGCCAGGTTGTTAAGCACATAGAATTACCAATTTTAATGAAAAGAGTTTTACCAAATATCTCATTAAATCAAGCAACAATGTTGGAGTATACTCTTTTTGCTAGTTTAATCTCCGTGCCAGAATTATTTAGGGTTGCTCAATCTATAAATGCCATGGTATATGACCCTGTTGCTGTATATTCTCTTTTAGTTTTATTCTTTGTAATAATTCTTACCCCACTTCATTTATTTATTACTTGGTATAAGAAAAGGAGCGTGATTGAATATGATTAAAGTAAATCATTTAACAAAAAGATACTCCAATTTTGAAAACTCTGAAGAGGGAGTAATAGACGCATCCTTTGAAGTGAAAAAGGGAGAAGTAGTCGCCATTATAGGTCCAAGCGGTTCTGGCAAATCAACATTATTAAAATTGCTTGCAGGGTTAAAAAAACAAGATAGTGGTTCTTACTCGTTTGGGGATGAAACGAAAGTAGGTTATGTTTCTCAGGAATATACTTTATGGCCTCATTTAAATGTTTTAGAAAATTTAACACTAGCCCCAATATTAAAAAATCCTACTGGCAAAACTGCTATAAAGAAAGAAGCTATAAAATTGCTTAAAAAATTTGAATTGAAAAAATATATAGAAACATATCCTCATGAGCTATCAGGAGGACAAAAACAAAGAGTTGCTTTAATTCGTTCATTGATGGTTAAGCCCGATATATTACTTCTTGATGAGGTCACTTCATCACTTGATCCAGAACTTACCAAAAGTGTTCTGGATTTAATTCGAGAATTGGCAAAGGAAGGATATACTATGTTAGTTGTCACTCATCATATTTCTTTTGCTAAATCTATCTCTGATAAAGTCTTATTTTTGAAAAGAGGGCGTGTTCTTGATTATAAAAATGCTAAGAATTTCTTTGAAAATCAAAAGAATTCGGAGATTAAATCATTTATTGTAGATGTTTCACATGAATACGATTAAGTTATTTAAATTTTACTCATCTTAATCAAATCCAACCACCTATTCTTTCCTAATTCTAATTCAGGAATAGCTAACTCATAAGGACAACAACCTATTCCTTGATGTTTCCTTATGAAATTGTAATAAATCTCGTAACCTTTCATAATTGCAGAAGCAGATTCCATACAACCATGAAACCCACGCATAACCTTTGTTCTTTCTCTTATGCTATTGTGTAGTCTCTCAATATAATGGTTGAAACCTCTTTCAGAAGCGATAACGACATTATGAACTATTGGACTTTTATGGTTCCAATGTGTTTTTAATCCAAAACTCTTTTTTAACATTCTTGGATAACCTCTTAATCCATCTGTTGTAACAATTTTAACTTGCTCTTGTGTCGCAAACTTTCCTCTTTTCAAAACTTTAACCATGCTATCTATTGTTCTGCTTTTCATATATCCAGAAGAAACCATAAAACGAGTTGTTGTGTCCATCACATCAACAAACCAATTTTGTTCTATTCCTCCCTCATATTTGCTTATTCTTCTGTGATATTCCATCTCATCACTTTGTAATTCAACTCCAGATTTAATTTGCAAGTTGTCTGTAAGTTTACTTATCATCATGGAATATTTGACAATCCAACGATAAGCTGTTGAATAATGGCAATTCTTAGGATAGAATGCTTTTAGGTGTTCTTGGATTTTTCTAAAAGACATCCCGTTATAATATAAATCCATACAAAGAGTTATCTTCTTTTCGTGGTTTTTCATCTTCCAAAAACCATCATCAATAGAAAACCTCTTGCCACAGCCTTTACAACCAAATCTCTGAACTTTACCTCTATGTTCAGTTCTTCTAATACCCCTCTTAATTATCTTGTTAGAACTACAAAAAATACAGGAAACTTTTTTATACTTCTGTTCTATTATTTCTTTAGATTTCATTTGTTTAGCGACGTTTGGAATCTGAGGGTTCTTCGGAACCCTCTTACTTTAATTAGTATGACTATGTAAAGTAATACTTCTATATAAACCTTTCGGTAGTAAAGTAACTACTAACAAAGTAATACTATAAATAGTAATATTTATATAATATAGATAATAAATAACTTTATGCCAGAAATAGAAATCAAAGTTAAAGGATATAAATGTAATAATTGTGGTAATGAATGGTTACCTCGTTCAAAGAAAGAAAAACCATTAATCTGTCCTAAATGTAAATCTTCTAGATGGGATAAGCCACCAAGAAAGAAGAAATAATTTTTTTACTTAATCTAAGTCCCGACAACGCAACAATGCACTAAATGCGGGAAGAAGGATTCGAAGACTTCAAAATTTTCAATTTTAGAGCCTGAGACATCTCCGATGTCGAATGGTGAGATCTTCTTTCTCTATGATCTTTAGATCATATGCGGGAAGAAGGATTCGAACCCTCGAAGGCACTAAGCCACTTGGACCTTAACCAAGCCCATTTGACCGCTCTGGCATTCCCGCACATAGTGGGATGACAGCACTAAGAATATAAAATTCTTTCAGCTGGCATTCCCGCAGCAAATAGTTACAACTAACACATCAATTAACTATATAAAAACCTTATGAATTACTTAACAGCTTTATCTAACTGTTTCAAATTATCACTTAAAACATCAACTGCTTTAATAAAAATATCCTTAACTTCAATTTGTCCCCAAGATTCTATACCCAATTCTAATTCAAGAGCATCTTTAAAAGACTTAATCTTACTAATTTTATCTTCAGACAAACCTTTATTTTTCATTTCTTCATCATCATAACTTGCCTTACCATCCTCACCAATATGCAAATAATCTAATAATTCCTCATCTAAACTATGTTTATAATACATTAAACCTGGAGAATGTTTAATATGATCAATTCCTTTTCCAAGTCTAGCTTCTCCAACAACTTCTACCTCTTGATCTTTATCTAAAAGAACTATTGGCAAATTATCTTCTGCATCAGTACTAGGCTTAAAATCTCCCGAAACAACCATTTTTGGACCTTTTACTTGTAATTTGAACTTAATTTCCTTATTAGCACCTGTTTTAATTGGGATAAGACCAATTCTATGTGCTAAAATTTCATCATACAATGCACTATCATTCTTAGTTATTTCAACCTCATCAATAGCCATTATTGGAATTTCAAGAACACTTCTCCTAATAGCATTAGCTAAATTAATTTGCATATCGCTTGTAAAATTAATCTTCTGCTTATCTTTATCATAATTTATTGTTTTTATCATCTTATTATTGATTTTTGTAGGTTTTTAAACCTTACACTCTTCTACCTCTTCTACCACCTTTCTTCTTTGGACCGCCCCTTGGCACTTTGGTAGTATCCATTATACTTAAAATCTTAAATCCTGCTCTTGTCAATGATTTAATAGCAGCATGAGTTCCAGGGCCAGGATTAGTTTGACCAGTCTTAGCTCTAACTTTTACATAAAAACTTGTTATACCATTATCTCTAGCCTCTTCAGCAATTCTTTGAGATATAAACATAGCAATAGTTGGATTTGCCTTCAATCTATCTTGTTTTGTAGATTGACCTCCAGTAAATTTAGCCAAACTTTTACCAGATAAATCTGTAAGATTCATTATAGTATTATTAAATGTAGTATAAATATTCAAAACTCCAATTCTCTCCACCTTCTCCTTTTTCTTTACAACCTTTGTTTCAACTTTTTCATCTTTATTAGAATCTTCCTTCTCATTATCTTTTGAATTTTCTTCAGCTTTTTTCTTTTCAGTTTCTTCTATTTCTTCAGCTTGTGTTTTTTCTTCCTTAATTTCTTCTGCCATTTTTATTCTTTAACCTCTTCATTTTTTTCTTTAGTTTTATTATCTTCTACATCCTCTACAGGAGATTCTTCTTTTATATCCTCACTTGATTGCTCTACATTCTCTTCATTAGGGCTATCTGCATCCTCATTATCTACAACTTCTTCACTTTCACTAGCTTCTTCTGAATTTTCCTCACTAACCTTATCATCCTCTTTACTTTCTTCAGCAAACTCCTCATCAGTTTGCTCTTTATCTAAAATTTCCTTTTTAATTTCTTCTTCCTTAGAGGTTTTCTGATTAACCTTCAAAACAATATTCAATTTAACCAAATTTTCTTCATCCAATGTAACCATATAAGAAGGAACATTAACTATTTGATTTCCAATAGAAACATGCTTATGTGCAATTAATTGTCTAGCTTGTTTAGGTGTTGTTGTTAATCCCTTAGTAAGTAAAATAGTTTGTAATCTTCTTTTCAACCAATCTTCTTTATCTAATGCAAGAACTTCTGCAATATTCTCCACTTCAAACCCTCTAGCCTTCATTCTCTCAATAAAAGCATTCTTATCTTCTTCACTAGCAGTAATTAATTGTTTAGCTAGATTTCTAATTCTTCCAATAGATGCATCAGCTTTCCAAATTTCTTTCTTATTCTTCAAACCATATTTTTCTCTAAGAATATTCTCTTCATCTATTCTTACCTTATCAAAAGGTCTCTGCGGTCTTGAGTATTTCTTTTTTTGTCTAATCATTTGCTCTCTCCTCCAAGCAAATGGCTAGGCTTGGAAATCTTTGATTTACATTGTTTAATCATTTTACTTCTTACTTTTTACCCCCACAGCTTTCTTCTTACCTTTTCCTCTAAAATTACTTCTAGTTCTCTGACCCCTAGTTGGATGTTTAAATGCATGTCTCAATCCCCTATAAGATCTAATTTTCTTCAATCTTCTAATATCAAATTCCTTCTTCATATCTAAATCTGTTGAAATTAAATGAGAATCTTCCCCACTTTCAAAATCATTTCTTCGATTCTTCAAATAATTAGGAAGTTCAGGATTTTTTAAAAATTCAGTAATCCTATTAATTTCATCCTCTTTCAAATCAGAAATTTTTCTTTGATTATCTATTTTTAATATTTTACAAATAGCATTACTTATACTCCAAGAAATACCTTTAATATATGTTAAACCTGTTAAAATATTTTTATGCCCAGGAATATCAGTCTGCACAATTCTCACTATGCTTGCAAGCTCCTTTTTCGGTTCTCTGCGAGCCTCACCAGTTTCAGGCGAAGCACCTGCATTATCTACTTTTTGTTCAGGCATTTTTTGTAATCATATAATTATTCTTGAATAAATAGTCTTTTAAACCTTTCGAAAATATTTATTTTCCCAAAAATAAATGGTATTTCTCCCTCCCCGTTATCTCTTCCACCATTCTTTTTTCAATAGCTTTCTTCGGATCAGGTAAATTAGCAACTCTATTCTTTAAATCTTCCATGGAATCAAAAAGTTTTTTGTTTCTTTCTTCTAATATTGATTCTGTATGCTTCTTACCAAAACCAGGCAACAACTCAAATTGATGCAATCTAGTATTAATAGCTTCAGCTATATTAAAAAATTCAACAAACTTTTTTTCATCTTCATTAATTTTTTTCTCAATAAATTCTTGTAATTGTTGTTTTGTAGTTTCTGTTAATTTATTCTCAGGCATTCTTCCTTGAATATAATAAATTTTATCCCTTTTACCTTCTCCAATATAAACTTGCTCTCCAATTTCTAACTTAATTCCTCTTCTAGGAATCAATTGCAGTAACGTAAAATTCTTAATACCTATAGCTTGAGCTAAAGGCATCATTTTCTTGTCCAAGGGATATCCATAGGGCAAATAATCTAGTACTAAAGCATATTCTTCTTTTTCCATTTTAGAACCTACTTAGAGTTTTTAATAATCTCAAGAATTTTATTAATCTCTTCTTCATTTAAACTAACATCAGTGAATATCTTATTCAAATCACTAGAGTCAGCAGGTAGCAAGTCAACAATTTTAACTATATGATCTCTTTTTATCTTTATAGAGTCTAAAGCTTCTATTTCTTCCTTGATCTTCTTAGCATGATCAGGTTTAGTTTTCATAAATTTCTTTAAATATAATTCTATCTCTTCCTTTCGAGGACTGTCTTCAATATCATTAACAATTTCATTAACTTCATTCATATTTATTGGAGTTCTATCTAATATCATTTTAGCTTCTTTAAATGAACAGGATGGATTATATAAGTTTTCTCCTTATTCATATCATTTATCTTAACCATATAAGAACTACCTCTAGTACTCTCTATAACGCCTGATCTTCCTTGTAATTGTTTTGGAAATTTAGGTCTTAATGACAATTCACGCTTAACTGCAACCCTATCTCCTTTCTTAAATTCCTGAAAGTATTGACTAAGACTAATTTTTCCTTTTTCTCGTACAGATTTTCTTTTTAACATATTTATACCTATAATCTATCACACTCATCTACTTTTTCCTAGAATAACACGTTTTTAAAGCTTTCTCAATCAGAATTTCCCCTGATCCAAATCCCCTCTCCCACTAGCCTCCTTCATATTTTGGATAATTGCTGCAAACATCTTCTCACCAAAAGCACCTACTCCGCACCTCTGACAAAAATCAATTATGTTCCTATCATCAAGATCACACTTACAATAAATACACTTTTTCATATTCCCCTCTTCTCAAATAATTCATTCAATTTACTATATAAACATTTATATCAAAAATCACTTAATAATTCTTTTTTTCAACTTTCTATAAATTAAATAAAAAACAATAATCAAAACTATCCCAATTATATAACTCTTATTAACATTCTTTTCTACTAACCCTAATTCAACTGCTCTACCTCTAGTATATAGGTTAAGATTAACATTGAATACATCTCTATACTCATTATTCAAATCATCTCTATAAATAACTGTAACAGGTAGATTAACATTATCTCCTACATTGTTATTAAAAAATGCATTTATCTTAATTGAATCAAAATCATCACTATCAATATCTCCAATATACTGTTTATTCCCAACTAACAAATCATACTGTCCACTACCAATTTCAACTTCAAGAAATTTAGCATCACTTAATCCTTTATTTGTAATTTTAACAAAAAATTCATTATCTTGTCCTTTTAACAATAAATCATTTCCAACATTAACATCAATTTTAGGCTTTGAATTAACAATAATACTAATCAAAGAATCCTTACTTTTTTCAGTCTCATTTTGAACATAATTTATTGTAACTGGAATTTTATAAATGCCCGCCTGAGCATTATTTAATGCAATTATCTCAAACTCAACATATTCAACATCATCTTCTTCAATTTCATCAATACTATCTTCTGAAGCAGAATCAAATGGAGCAAAAGGCACATCACTTAAATTTAATGTAACACTAACATCTTTAATGTCTTCATCAGAATCATTATCCAACCCAATTATAATTTTAGTAGTTTTTCCAGGCTGAATCTCATCTGCAAGCGCCACAGAATCTATTGTAAGCGCACTAACACTATTAATTAAAGCAAAACTAATAGTGCTAAAAAGCATTAATCCAAGCAATAATATTGCCAAGGTTGTTTTGATTAGTTTATTCATATATTTATCATCTAGAAACCTCTTATAAATCTTTCTATAAGTTACTTCTAAAAAGTTATAACAATTTCTAAAAGATTTTATAACACTATTCAAGTATTATCAATCATGAAGTCAAAACTTTCAAAACAAGAAATACAAAATAAAATCCAAGAAATCTTCTCTAACAATCCCTCCCCTAAACAAATCAAAAAAGCTAAAATACTGGCATCATCAAAAAACATCAAATTAACTAATTATAAGAAGAAATTTTGTAAGAAATGCTTAACTTTTTTTAATTCTAAAAATCATGAAACTAGAATCAAAAAACCACTAAAGATAATCAAATGTAGATTATGTGATTACATTTCTAGATATAAATTATAATGTCTCTAAACCCCTCCTACGATTACTGATAGAATGTATCTGCCCATCAATAAAAGTAAAACAAATAATATGATCCAATTAGGATTTATTTCTTTAATCAATCCCCTGCTTTTTGATTTGCATATTCAATTTTCCTTGAACCATTAGGATTATAGAATATTGTTCCAATAAGCTCTCCTTTTCCAGACCTATCTAGCCCCCCCTTTCTTGCACTTCCTAAATAATCGCGGACCCCTGGATTTAAAAATCTTTCAAGTTGTCTATTTGCTTGACAAACATACTCTCCATAAAAGACTAAGGAGAAATGAGTTTTTATAATTATCTTTAAGCTTTATTATCATTTTCTAGCAATTTTCCATAGAAGATTAAAGTGCTTTTTATACATAGATGCAACTAACTTCGATTTTATAACAATTGCAACAAGATCAGGATTCCAGATGTTTATATTAATTTTATCACCATAAATAAAGGTTGCAACAGGGCCACTTAACTCACTAGAGACATATCTTATTTCAGTGTAATAAGATGGAGGATTTCCTCTTTCAGTATATATCCCATAATATTTTATCTTCTTATTTTTAACATCTCTTAACCACTGTTCTGTAAAGATAGGTAATTTTTCTCTTAACTGGCCTTTAACACCAAAACCGTAAAGTGTTTTATTCTCTTTTGTCATGTCCCTCCAAGCAGATTTCATACCTTCTTTGCCCTTATAAATTTCAACTTGTATTTCTTCTCCAGAAACTTTATACAATTCTTCAAGTTCTGGAAAGATATCATCCAATAGTTTCTTTTTCTCTCTAATTATTCCATAAAAATTCTCCGGATCTGAAGCTTTATACCTAGCAATCTTACCTTCCCTAAGATATGTTATAAGCCCCTTCTCTTTAAGTTGCTCCAATATATCATAAATATTTGTTCTATGAAATCCGGAGTTCTTTGATATTTCTTTAACTGTCGAAGTTCCTAATTTTAGAACTGTTTTATAAATTATTGCCTCGGCCTTTGTCAAACCTAATTTTTCTAATTGTGTCAAATCCATATTATCCCATATATTTTCATTTTTATAAAGTTGTCTATTTTTAGACACCTATAGTTTATATTGGCACTTCATAGTGCCAATTTATGAGTGAAAGAGAATCAAATGATTGGGATAGAAGAATTGTAGATTTCAGTAAAATTCATGGGAGTAGCAGCGAGGCTTATCAAAGATTATTGGACTCTGTGGATCTATGTGAGGGCCAGAAAATAGCAGATATTATGTGTGGATATGGAGAGATAAGTATTAACTTACTAGGAGAAAGCAGAAGAAAGAAAGCAGGTATAGATTTGTATTTACTTGACTCCTCTAAAATTCAACTAGGAAGCTTTGTTGAAAATTCAGGAAGATATCTTAATAGTAGTAGAATAACTCCTATCTTAGGCGATGCAAGAACATATAGATTTGACAGCTCAATTTTTGATATTGTCATAATAAAGATGGGGCTACATGAGGTACCTTTTGAAGATCAAAGAAAAGTTTTGACCAACATGGTAGATTCTCTAAAAGGAGGTGGGAGACTATATGTTTGGGAATCATTTGGGAGCACTCCAAAATTAAATGAACATTTTAATAGAATTGCACATAAAAAAGATGAATTAGCAGGATTCCATCAGATGGCAGGGAATAGATATTTTCCAAATGAATCAGAAATTGTTAATCTAATGGGTCAGACAGGACTATCACAAGTTCATAGTATCTACTCTGGAGATTTGCCTATTAATCCTTTATATCTTGTAGATTTGAAAAGAGACCCCGAGAAGATTAAGGAATTTAATTCATATGTTAGAAATATCTTGCCGGAAGATGCAAAAAAAGCACTAAATTTTAAAGATTCTGAAGATGAGGTCCAGATGACCTTTACAAAGAAAATTTTTGTAGGGTCTAAAGAGTAAATGCCCCCGACAGGACTCGAACCTGCGACCCCGTCCTTAGGAGGGACGTGCTCTAATCCAACTGAGCTACG
>CAYVEM010000028.1:0-6410 GCA_964450665.1 Candidatus Woesearchaeota archaeon
TGAAATAGGTAGTAAGAGACATTGTTAATACCGTCAATAAGACTAATGTACTAAATAGTCCTTGATCTATGTGTCCTGCAGCTAACCCTATTGTAACAATTATCAATGAAAATTCACTTGTTTGAGCTAATGCATTTCCAGTAAAAAAAGCAGTTCTCTTTTTATATCCCGAAATTCTTACCACATACATAATCAATAATGGTTTAATTATTATAACCAATACTAATAATATAAAAAATAAAGTAACTAAATTTCCAGAGATTAACCGTAATTGCATTCCTAATGCTACAAAAAATATCACTGCAAAGAATTCTCTTAAACTAGTTATATTTCCTTGAATCTCAGTTTTATAATCTGAATTAGCTAAGGCTACTCCTGCAAAGAAAGCTCCAATAACTAATGATAATCCTGCTACTGCAGAGCCAATAATAAATAAAAACAAGAAAGATATAGACATCAATAACAACATTTCATGATTATCTGCAGACTTCCTAAAAAAAGGATTTGATAATTTACTTATCACTATCGCAAAAATCCCAAACCCTACAGCCTTTAATAAAACAAATGTAATACTATTAAAACTAAGATCACTTCCCAAAACAGCCAAAGCCAAGACCGCTGCAATATCTTGAATCAATAAAAATCCTATAATAATCCTTCCATGCAAACTATTAATCTCCTTCTTTTGAGCTAACAATGTTATCACAACCATAGTACTACTAAATGCAACAACCAATCCCACATATGCGGGAGCTTTCCCTAAAAATCCTAATCCCATTGCAACCATGAATGCCAAAAAGAACATAACTAAAACTTGTAATGTTCCTCCAACACTGGCCACTTTCCCAACCTCTTTCAATTTCTTTAATTTGATTTCAATACCTGCTGTAAAAATCAAGAAAGCAACACCTATTTGGGATAAATTACTTATTAATTCAGGATCCTTAACCAATCCCAATACTAGAGGGCCTATTATAATCCCTGTTAAAATATATGCAGGAATTAATGGTTGTTTACTTAATCTAACAAAAAATCCCAAAACAGTCGCAATTATTATCAAGAAACCTATTTCAGTAACTATTACTAAATCATGCGGCAAATTGCCCATGAAACTCTGTAGGAAACTAAACATCACCATCTTTCTTCTAATAAGAGATAAATTAACTATAAAAAGATTTCTTAAGGGCAATAATTTTTAAAAACAAATCTAACCTAATATTACTATGTCAACTCAAGATATTGCAGATTATATTAAAAAAAATCTAAAAAAAGGTTATACTTTAGACTCATTAAGATACTCATTAATTAGCCAAGGCTACTCCAAAATATCTGTTGAAAACGCAATAGATCTTGCCAATAAACAAATGGCAAAAGAAATACCTCAGATAAAAGAACGTCCCGAAATAATCTATAAGGTAGTTACTGAAAATGAAGAAACAAAGGGTCTAGAAAATAACTCTCATAAAATTATAGATTCAACTACTAAAAAAGGTTTCTTTAATAAATTATTTAGCTAACTATAACTATTCAAAGCTACAACTAGCTTTGCTCTACTCTATTTTCTTTTTAAGAAAAATTAACCGAATAGAGCACTAAGTCCTTCAGCTGAAGCTTCTGCCTTTTCTTCTTTAGGTGCTTCTTCTGCTTTTGCTTCATCTCCGCCAGCTGATTCTCCACCAGCAGCAGGAGCAGCACTAGCTACAACAGCATTCTCTAATTCAGAATCGATATCGACATCCTTCAAACTTGCAACAAGACTTTTTACCTTGCTTTCATCTACCTTACTATCTGCAGCTTGAAGAACTTTATTCATATGTTCTTCATCAACAGGCTGTCCAGCCTTATGCAAAAGTAAAGCAGCATATATTGCTTCCATTATGCGCTTTCCTCCGGTTTATTTAATTGAGCATCATCTTTCTCTTCAACAGCTTCCTCAGATTTTTCCTCTTCCTTTTTCTCTTTTTCTGCAGGAGCTTCTTCACTTTCCGTCTTATTTTCTTCAGCATCTTCCACATTCTCCTCGCTATCAACTTCGCCTGCCTTATCATCTTTATCGTTTTCAGTATTTTCATCTTTAACTTCATCCTTCTTTTCTTCAACATCAAATTTTGCCAAAGCATTTCCATGAGCATTCCCTTTAGCCAAAAAGTATCCAATTGTTTCCTTACAAATATAAACAATCTTTTGTGCAAATCCAAGAGCCTTTCCAGCAGCCTGCTTCAAATCTTCAGTATAACCTTCAGGATCAATCTTCAATTCTGTAAATATCTTTTTACTTGCCACATCATAGGCAACATTAATATTTAATCCAACATTAAATGGCATGATATTCAATTTCTGAAAGATACTTGCAGCATTTTCATTAATTGTCTGCCCTTTTGTAATAACTACTTTTGGAGCCTTAATTGCAATCTTACCGTCCTCAACAGCAACCTGTAAACCTAAAGCACCTAACTCACTAATAGCCGGACCTGGAACCATATCTGTTGGACCATCTTTAACTTCAATATCATCTTCTGCAACTTGTCCAGCTTTAGCAAAAACTGGAGTTTTTTTCTTAGCTAAAATACCTGCTAATTCATAGGCATCCAAATCAGAAATAACAAATGCACAATCTGCTCCAACATATTCATCCAATCCAGAAACATCAGCAGTCTTTAAAGCTCGCATCATAATATTTTTCTTAGCAACCTTAACTTCTGCATACTCTCTAATAGATTTTTTAATATTTTGAAATTGTTTAGAAGGTAATCCTTTTATCGAAGCTACCATCAAGGTCTTAGATTTTTTTATACTATCTGCCAAATTATTAACATCCTTCTCTTTCAATCCTATTGAATCTGTACTTGCATTCATCTTACTTCAAATCAACTCCAACTGGCTTACTCATCGTTAATTTAATTTTAACATTTCGAATATTATCAATTCCTTTAGGTAAACTTTCCAAAATCTTCCCATAAACAGCAACTAAATTCTCAACAATCTTATCATCATCCAAACTTATTCTTGCAACTCCTACTTTGATGCTAGGCTCTTTAACAACAATTCTTATACTTTTATTTACTCTTTCAACAATAGCCTTTACAACAGCTTCTTCTTCATTAGGCAAGATACCTAATTGAGGACTTGGCATTTTTCCAACAGGCCCTAAAATTCTACCAAAACTTGTAGCAACTGCTGGCATTAATTTAGCATTAGCAATAAAGAAATCATAATTCTTAATCAATTTCTTAGCATCCTTCTTTTCTTTATATTTAACAAAATTATCTTTCTTAATACTATCAACTATTTTACTATCTTTTTCAAAAAATCCTGCAATCTTTTTATCTTTAATCTTATTTGGAACATTTGCAAAAACATTAAAACTATTTTTCCGAACATCAAACTCCTTTAGATTTACAATTATGTCTACAGTTTGATCAAACTTTCTTTCTTTCTTATTTTCTTCACGAAGCTTCTTAACAGCCGCGAGAAACTTAGTTTCGTTTGCCATATTGTTATGTACTACCTATGCGCATAAACTCTTAGAAGATTAGAGCTATACGATGTAGTCTAATAATTTTATTTGTTTAGGGTATATAAATCTAACTATTCAAAAATATCTAAATAAATAAGGACTATTTTTTCTAATCAAAGAAACATTTAAATAGAATTTTAAATATATTATTTGGTAAAATATACATTGAAATATATTTTATTAATGATATAAGGAGGTAATAATCAATGGCAACATCAAAACAAATAGCTGCTAAGGTTGCTTCAACAAAAAAAGCCTTAAAAAAGCTTGAAGCTAGCTGGAAGAAAGCAGTAGCTACTGAAAAGAAAAAAGCTGCGGCAGCAAAGAAAAAAGCTAAAAAGAAGCGAAGATAAACTCCTTTTTTATTTTTTAAATTTATATTAATCTTCCTTATCTAATTCTAATAAATAATCCTTAACTCTTTCCATGATTTGAGGTACAACAAATTTTTCTATATTATTCTCAAATATATTACTCAAAGATTCATTCTCATGCAAATAATAATCATTTCCTTGCTTATCAACCAACATCCCATCTCTTAATCTTTTCAATTGTCTTCTAATATTACTCTCTGCTAACCCTTTAGTTTCTAAACTATATTTTTTTCTAATAATCTCAACTCTTTTCCCAATTTCATTACTAGTCAATCTTTCTCTACCATTATTCGCATCAATCAAAACCATCAATATATCCACAATAACATCTCTAGAATCTCCTAATTGCAATAGTCCTAAACTTAAACAAATTTTCCTAACTAATTCTCTTTTTTCCAATCCACTTGGCTTCTCATATTTTCTCAATGTAATTTCTGATAATGGAATATCTTTCATAAAACACCTTTAACCACTCAAACATATAAAACCTTATAAATTTATCCGCAATTTCTATATCATGGAATTAGTAGCATTGTTAGGGAAGGGAGAAGGAACTTGGGGACAAATAACTGGGGTCATTAATCATGGAGATTGGGATAACATAATTCTTTTAGGAGATAGCTCTGCAAAACAATTTACTAACAAAAAAGATTTTGAATTCATAGAAATTAAAGATGGCTCAATCATAGATCTCAAAGATGAAATTTCAAAGAAAATAAAGAACAAAATTAAAGGCATAGAAGTAGCTCTTTCAATTGCTAGTGGAGACGGAAAACAACACATGGCCCTAATCTCAGCCCTTTTATCTTTACCAGTAGGAATAAAGTTCACAGTTCTAACAAAAGATGGCTTAGTATTTATGTAATTAATTCTAAAAAATAGCTAAAAACCATCCCACCATCAACAATGCCAATGATGCAAGAATCAAATAAGTTACAAGCTTAAAAGCTCTCATTGCAAACTTCTCACTACCAGTAATTGCCCAAACTGTTAACATGAAAAATCTTCCACCATCAAAGATTGCAACAGGCCACATATTAACTAAAGCTACACTAAGATTAATTAAAGCCAACCACCATATTAAATTATAAATGAATAAAATTAATTCAGGGTTAAATCTGGCCTCATATTTAGTACCTTCTTCCTTAAAGAAATTAAAAAATTCTGTTATCTTTCCTAAGATTCTTTCATTACTTTGAGTTGCTAAATTGATTCCTATAATTGCTCTTTCAGGATCATTAGGATATTCACTCAAAACTAAATCAAATTCTAATATATCATTTCCTTCCTTAGTAGTTATTGTAACTTCATCTCCAACCCTATAATCATTTAAAATATTTCCAAGATCTTTCATATCACTAACCTTTTTATCATCAATACCTATTATTGCGCCCCTCAATCCTGCATTTATTGCAGGGAAATCTCCGAAAAGTGCAATCTTTCCTTCAACAACAGGATTCTCTAATTGAAATTCCAAATTATCAATATTAGTATAATATTTCTCACCATTCACAATTACTTCAGTAAGTTTTAAATCATTACTTGAATCTCCCAAAATCAAACTATCTTCTAAATTATTATCTTCAATCAATTTTAAGATTCCCTCCACACTATTATTATTAACCATCTTTCCTCCAATCATCCCTATTCCAGCTATATCCACAACTCCTGGAGTATATGTATTGAATATTGCTCCTGCAGGAACATAAGCATACAAGAAAAATACAGATAATAACAAGAAAAACAATACTGCCAATATCAAATTAGTAAAAACTCCTGCAGATAATACTGCTAGTTGTTGATATTTTGGTTTATCTTCCATCTCTTTCTCATCAGGTTCAACAAAAGCAGCCAAGAAAGGTCCTAAAAATCCAAAACCTGTAGTTAATATTCTAATATTATATCTTCTAGCAATTATACCATGAGCAAATTCATGAAATAATGCAATAACTGCTATACTAATAATCCAATATGTAAAATAAAATGGAGGTAAGAAACTAACACTAAATGCTTCTGGTAAATAGGGGATTAATGGCATCAATGGAGGGATTTTAATTGCTCTCACTATATCTGGATTAAATAAATAAACTTCCAATAATTTATACAAAAACCAAATCATACTAGCCATCAACAAATAACCAAACACAACTCCTAAAAACGCATAAACTGTCAAAAACTTTTTATATTTAGTACCTATATAATCAATAAATTTTATACCAACTCTCGTCCTATAAAGATACATGATACCTTCTTTCTTTAAGTTCTTTCTTCTCTTATGTAAAAACAAGAAAACAAAAAGACTAAATAGAATCAAAAACCCGATATCATAAATATAAATCGATACCATTTTAAAATTATTTTTTCCTCACAGGTCTAAATGCTTTCTTCAAACATTTTCTACATCTAACTTTTTTTTCAAGAATCTTTCTAGGATCAGCTCTTAATTTAGATTTACATTGTTTACAAACAAACATATTCTTATACAATCTTGCTTGAGCAGCTGGTAATTTTGTTGCCAT
>CAYVEM010000028.1:6510-7709 GCA_964450665.1 Candidatus Woesearchaeota archaeon
TTGCCATATTATATATTATAACTTCCTCTTAATTATTTTAATTCCTTCAATATCCCAATACTCTACTTGATCCTCTCCAGCTAACTGCCCCTTTAAATCCCCCATCATAGGCACTTCAATAGTCTCATAACTTTCCAAATCCATTATACTAGCTTTATCATCTTCAACCAAATTCAAGACCTGAGCTTTATTCTTATTAATATTTGGCACTTCCAATCTCTCATGCCCTCCCGTTACAAAAACTCTTTTCTTACCATCAATAACTCCAATAGCCTCTATCCTACATTTAGCATGTCCATGCTTCCCCGTCTTAGAAATGTCATTACTTCTTACCGCGCAGGCAACTCCATCAACCATTATAGTAGTACCGCTTCTCGCTTCTGTACCACTAATTAATTTAACCATAATAGTTAGTAAAAGAAAGTGTTTATAAAACTTACTGATATTAATCAGGAAGTATCAAAAATTTTTAATTTCTGGGTCTTCTCTTAGAAAATCCAATAATCTTATAAACTCATTATCCCAATTTTGAACATGACAAAGATCAAGAAAAACGATTTCATTGAAATAGAATTCACTGGATTAGCCAATGGGGAAATTTTTGATACTACAAACAAGAAAGATGCAGAAAAGATGGGTATTGAACCAAAGAACATAAAACCTCTAACTATATCTGTTGGGAATCAAATGATCTTACAAGGATTAGATGAAGATCTTGAAGGCAAAGAAACTGGTAAAGAATATTCTATTCATATTCTGCCTGAAAAAGCTTTTGGAAAAAGAGACCCTTCTATGATAAAAACCTATGGACTTTCACATTTCACAAAACAAAACATCAACCCTTATCCTGGAATGGCATTGCAATTAGATAACACTGTTGCTAAAGTATTATCAGTTTCTGGTGGAAGAGTAACTATGGACTTCAATAATCCAATAGCAGGAAAAGAAGTTGACTATAAATATAAAATAAATAAAATAATTACTGAAAACAAGGAAAAAATTAATGCTTTACAAGATTTCTTCTTCAAACAACGTTTTGAATTTCAATTAAAAGATAAAAAGGTTATTTTCAAGGATGATAAAATAAAACAATTCATTGATATGATTGGACCAAAATTTTCTGAAATTACAGGACTAGAATTTACTGCAGAAGCCAAGAAAGAAACGAAAAAAGAGCCTAAGAAAGAAGAAAAGAAGTA
>CAYVEM010000028.1:7809-10846 GCA_964450665.1 Candidatus Woesearchaeota archaeon
CCCCAAAACACCCAACATATACCAATAATCTTTATATAAGATTTTTATTTTCTCCAATGATGGAAGAGGACTATCATCAAAGAGAGGAACCTCCAACCTCTACGCAATCATTTAATCAAGAATCAAATCCAGATAGATTTAGAACACAAGAACCTGCCAAATTTCATTCTTCTGAAGAATCAAATCAAAAAGGATTTCAATCACCTCAATTACGTTTAGATAAAAATGAGGAGCTTGCAGCTATTGATAAAGAACTAGAAGAACTTCTACAAAAACAACATGCTAAAGTTAAAGTATTCGGACTTGGAGGAGGAGGAGGAAATACTATTAGCAGAATGAAAGAAATAGGCATTAAAGGAGGAGAATTTATTGCCTTAAACACAGATGCTCAAGATTTATTATATGCAAATTCAGATCATAAAATTCTAATTGGAAGAGAACTTACAATGGGACTTGGTGCTGGTAGCAATCCTAAAATTGGTGAAGAAGCAGCCCATGAGTCAGAACAAGATATAAAAAAGAAATTATCTGGAGCAGACATGGTTTTCATAACTTGTGGTCTTGGTGGAGGTACTGGTTCAGGAGCGGCACCCGTTGTAGCAAATATTGCTAAAAAACAAGGCGCTCTAACAATAGGCGTCGTAACAATGCCATTTACTATTGAGGGCAGAAAAAGAATAGAAAACGCAGAATATGGCCTTGAAAGATTAGAATCTTCAGTAGATACTTTAATTGTAATTCCAAATGATAAGTTATTAGAAATAGCCCCAGAATTACCATTACAAACTGCTTTCAAGGTAGCAGATGAAATACTAACAAATGCTGTAAAAGGAACAACTGAACTTGTAACAAAATCAGGGCTTGTAAATTTAGATTTTGCAGATGTTAAGGCAGTAATGTCTGATGGAGGAGTTTCATTAATGGGGATGGGGGAATCAGACTCAGCTAACCGAGCACAAGAAGCAGTAGAAAAAGCTCTTACCAATCCATTACTAGATGTAGATCTTTCAGGTTCAACAGGAGCATTAGTCAATATAATTGGTGGCAATGATATGTCATTAGATGAAGCTCGTGCAATAATCTCTTCAGTAGGACAAAAATTAGGGACTGAAGCAAGAATGATTTGGGGAGCTCAAATATCTCCTGAAATGGAAAAATCAATAAGAGTTATGATAATAATCACTGGAGTTAAATCTTCTCAGATTATGGGCAGTGAATTGCCAAAAGACTTACAAAAACAAGTTGAAATGGAAGATGAACTTGGAATAGAATTTTTGGAATGAATAATTTTAAATACAATTATTGATTAAGAATATTATGTTCAAGAAATGGGGTGTTATCGGAATAATATTAATTATATTATCTCAGATAAATTTTTTCTTAAAGATACAACCTTTTGCAGATTGGTATTTTCCTATTATATGGATAGGATATATTTTAACTATAGACGCAGTGATATACAATATAAATAAAAAATCACTAGTAAATAATCATTTCTTTCATTTTATTGGCTTATTCATATTATCTGCTTTATTTTGGCATATCTTTGAAATATTAAACCTATTCACTCAAAACTGGAATTACATTGGTGCAGATAATTTAGGAAGTATAAAATATATTTTCAAATTAATTTCATTCTCAACAGTTCTCCCTGCATTATTTGAAACAACTTCTTTAATAAAATCAATACATCTTTTTGATAAAGTTAAATTAAGAAAAAAATATAAATTAAGTAAAAATTTTCTTTTCTTAATGATATTCTTAGGAATCATCTCCTTTTTTCTTCCAATATTCTTTCCAAAATTCACATTTCCATTAATATGGCTAAGTTTTTTTCTTATTTTGGATCCAATAAATTATATTAACAATCAACCAAGTATTATAGGACATATTAAAAATAGGAATCTAAAAATTCCTTTATCATTATTATTTGCAGGAATAATCTTGGGATTTTTATGGGAATTTTGGAATTATTGGGCCACAATAAAATGGGTATATAATGTTCCTTTTGTAGGGTTTTTCAAGATATTTGAAATGCCTATTCTAGGATATTTAGGATATTTTCCCTTTGCATTTGAACTTTATTCTATGTATTGGTTTGTAAGAAGTCTTTTCATATACAGAAATAAAGCATTAATCTAATTCTAAAACTTTTTAAACCCAATATACCATTTGTTTTTACAATGTTTAACTTAAAATCATTTTTTAGACAAAGCACAAGAGTATGGAAACTACTTAAGAAACCCTCTAGGGAGGAGTTTATCACAATTTCTAAGGTTTCAGCAATTGGATTAGGGTTAGTGGGAGTTTTAGGTTTTACAATTAATTTATTAATGTCCTATTTAGGATTATCATAATTTTTATTAATAAAAATAAGTAAAAAAAGAGAAGATGAGTTTAAAACAAAAAAGAGCTGCCAGAAAAAAACCTGGGACAGGAGGTTCTGGAAAATTCTATAGAATTGTTGTAAGGCCTAAAGAAGATTTTGTTACATTTAGAAACCATGACATTGGTAAAAAAGGACATTTAGAAAGAATTGCTGGAAAAAGAAAAAATGGAAGTTGGGCAACACAGGCTTGGCTTATTGAAAAATCAGATGCTTCAGTAAAAAATGGAGTTTTAGTTGGCAAGTCAAAACATTCAAAAGAACTTATCTCAAAACTAAGAAGGAAACCAAAAAAAGTTAAAGGAGATCTTTTCGAAGCCGGCCCAATAAAAAATATCTCCGAAAAATCCAAACCCACCCCCTCAATGAAAAAAGCTCAAAAGAGAAATATTCTAAAGGCTATAGCAGCACGTTGGAAAAGAAAAAGATAATGGTTCTTCAATATAAACTAAAATCCGAAACAAGATGGAAGAAATATCCTGGAAAGGATAAACTAAAACATCCTGTAGGCAGATACGATTTCAGATTATTAAGCGAGGATAAAAAGAAAATCTTAGCAGACAAAGGTTCTTATACAAAAGTCATGAAAAGATTTAGACAAATTGAATTCTTCAAACATCGAGGGTAAGAGATTAAATAATCAACCCCTAT
>CAYVEM010000029.1:0-10700 GCA_964450665.1 Candidatus Woesearchaeota archaeon
CTCAAATTACATCAAATCTAATAAACAATAAGATAACAATCCCCTTTTCCTTAAGGCCCCAAGCACATGACATAATCAGAACCTGGGCATTCTACACAATTGTAAAATCATTATACCATAAAAACAAAACTCCTTGGAAAAATATAATGATTTCAGGATTTGTAACACTTAAAGGAGAAAAAATGAGCAAAAGCAAGGAAATAGGAATATCTCCAGATAAGGTTACTCAAGAATATGGTGCAGATGCACTAAGATTCTGGGCAGCAGGATCAAAATTAGGTGAAGATTTTGATTATCAAGAAAAAGATTTACTAACTGGTAAAAAAACAATCACAAAACTATGGAATGCAACTAACTTTGTTTTCATGAACTTAGAAAATTATAAAAAACAAAAGCCAACAAAACTAGAACCAATAGATCAACTTTTCCTAAACAAATTAAATAACTTAGTAATCACATGTACAAATGCATTTGAGAAATATGAATACTCTAAAGCTAAGATAGAAGTTGAGAAATTTTTCTGGAATACTTTCACAGCAAACTACTTAGAAATTGTAAAAAAAAGAGTTTACAAAGGATCTGGAAATAAGAAGCTATCTGCCCAATATACATTATATCATTCACTTCTAACAATTCTAAAACTAATAGCACCAATAATGCCTTTTGTGACTGAAGAAATCTATCAAACATATTATAAGAAAAATGAAAAACAATCATCTATTCATCTGGAAAGATGGCCAAAAGATGAAAAACCAAAAGACAGCAAAAATTTTGACTTATTAATTAAAATTTTAACAAAAGTAAGACAAGCAAAATCAAATGCAAAAAAATCAATGAACTCAGAGGTTGTTCTTACCATCTCAAAAGAAAACAAACAAAAATTGAAACCCTTATTACAAGATCTAATGGATGTAACAAATGCTCAAAATATAATCGAAGGAAAATTTAAGATAAAATTTTTATAATCAATTAATAAACAAAAACATTAAAAACACTTCTAAACACTTCATTATATGGCATTAGATGAAAAAGAAAAATCTGAATTAGAAGAATTCATTGAAAGAATGAAGAGTTATAGGGCAAGACACACTGAACTTATAACAGTTTTAGTCCCTGCAGGATTTGATATAAATCTTATCACTAAACAACTAGAATCTGAAAAATCCACAGCTACAAATATAAAATCAACTGGAACAAGAAAAAATGTTCAAGAAGCTTTAGAATCTCTAATTAGAATAACAAAAGGGATGAAAAAGGCTCCAAAGAACGGTGTGGCATTATTTGCAGGAAATGTATCACAAACTGAGGGGCAAGATAATTTCATAACAGAAGCCTTTGAACCTCCTGAGGAATTAGGAGTTAGATTATATCGATGTGATCAAACTTTTGTAATAGACCCTTTAGATGAAATCCTAGAAATAAAAGAATTATATGGGCTTATTGTAATTGAAAGAAATGAGGCAACAATAGGATTATTAGTAGGAAAAAAAATTAAAGTTCTCCAAAAGTTTGAATCATTCATTCCAGGAAAAACAAACAAAGGAGGACAGTCAGCTGCACGTTACGCAAGAATTAGAGACAATATGGCAAAAGAATTTTTTAGAAAAATAGCAGAAGTAGTTAAAACAGAATTTTTTGATCTAAAAAACCTTACAGGGATTTTAGTAGGAGGTCCAGGTCCAACAAAAGAAGATTTCCTTAAGGAAGGGCAATTAGTTACATCATTAAAAGAAAAAGTAATAGGAGTAAAAGATATTGGTTATGCAGATGAACATGGATTAGAACTTCTAGTAGAGACTTCTAAAGATATTTTATCAGAACAAGAAATTACAAAAGAGAAAAAGCTTATGGAAAACTTTTTTGATAAATTAGGCAAAGATAAAGATAAAACAGCATACAAAATTACCGATGTAAAAAAAGCCCTAGAATTAGGAGCGGTAGATACCTTATTTATATCAAAAAAACTTAAAAAAACTGATCAAAATGAACTTGAAAAAGTAGCAAAACAAACTGCGGTTAAAGTTGAATTAATTTCAAATGAAACTGAAGAAGGCATCCAATTCTTAAACTTAGGAGGAGTTGGAGCCATCCTGAGATTTAAAATTCAATAAAAATCATTATCTTACTTTCTATTAAAAAACTAAACAAAAGACTTAAAAAGAATTATAAATTAAATTTTATATGGTGCGAGAATCAGGGCCATATTGTGTCACTGGATCCTGGAGATATAAAATACCAGAATTAAGGCGCGATGTTGCAAGAACCGTTAGAGAAGAATCACTCAACAAGGGAAGAAAATTGATTGTAGGAGGAGCCTTAGAGGCAGATTTAATCGCAACGAAGGTCCTGTTAAACGGGTTAGATTCATGGGAAAAGATAGAAGATTTTTTAGAAATCTATATACCTGCACAAACAATGGGTGACTATCTTTCACATTATGGAGATAAATATGAGGGTGGTGAGATAACTCATGAACAAGCTACTGCTATCCCAAAACAATTATATGAATTACATATAGATCATCCAGATGTATTTGTATTTTTACCAGACGCTAAGGAGGAAATTGGAAGATTTAACTATTTTAAAAGAATAATGCAGCAAGTAGAAAATTCTACAGAACTACACGCATTTCAAGTAGGAGAGAGCAAGGGTGTAGGATTTGCAATAGACTATGCTCTACAAAGAGACTTACCTGTTTTCTTGGAAAGATATTCTAAACCAGAAAACAAAGAAGACATTGAAAAAAATTAGATCAACCCCACCAAAACCTCAGAGATTTTATCAGGATCATGCCTCAATAAATTCTTTTTTTCCCACAATATTCTTTTCTCTTTAACATCATCTAATAAATCTTCTGCAATAACACTAATTCCAGAATTTTCAATTTTATCAATATCATTTTCAATTAGATGTGCATTTTCCATTTTATAAGATTCTATCAGGTCCTCATTTGGACTTTTATTATTTAAGATGACAAAATCCAAATCACATTTCAAATATTCCTTAATTTTATTAACATGATCACTAGCTTTATATCCATAAGTTTGAGAAACTTGACTCATAATATTACAAACATAAACTTTTTTACCATTACTTCTAGCAATAGATTCAGGAATTCCTTCAACTAATAAATTAGAAATTATACTTGTATACAAACTTCCTGGACTCAAAACAATTAAATCTGCTTCCTCAATAGCTTTTAAGGCTTTTTCATTTGCTTTAGCAATGGGATTATGAAAAACTTTCTTTATAGGACTACGATTGTAAACTTCATCATTATCTCTATCTATTATTACATTCTCTTCTTTTAATAAGGTTCCATCTTCTAACTCAGCACAAATATTAATATTGTCAAAAGTACTTGGAAATACTCTCCCCTTTAACTTCAAGATTTTACTAACTTCTTCAATTGCATTCTCAAAACTTCCAGTTAAGTCTGCTAATGCAGCAATAAATAAATTACCAAAACTATGACCTTCCAAACCCGCATTCTTAAACCTATACTGAAAAAGATCACAAAGCAATTGCTCAGAATTAGATAATGCTATTAAACAATTTCTAGCATCACCTGGAGCCAACATATTAAAATCCTTTCTAATTAACCCAGAACTTCTCCCAGAATCAGTTACATTAACAACAACAGTTATATTATCTGTATATTTTTTAATACCTTCAAGTATAGATGAGGTTCCTGTCCCGCCTCCAATCAGAACAACTTTCAATTTATCATTCTTTAAATTCAAAACTCCATATAATCCTCTAAGGGTATTTATTGTAAAATCTGGTTCTTCATTCTTAAATCTTGGTTCTAAAATTTTATATTTTCCTTTTGTAATTCTACAAGTTTGCATTCCCAATTCATTTGCAATTTTTAATTCTCCATCAATTCTATCTCCTACAACAAGAATTTGATTTGCATCCAATCTCAAATTATCAAGGATTTGATTAAAAATTTCTCGCTTTTTCCCTCTTTCAGATAAATAAATTTCATCAAAATAATCTCGGATTCCTAAAGCATCAATTCTTTTATTTTGACTATCTTTAGAACCTTGACTTACTAATATTAATTTATAATTTCCTTTTAATTTTCCTAAAACCTCATTTGTATCTGAGTAGATTAATAATTCATTAAATTCAGGATTTTGATAACAATCCCATCCTGCATCAACAATTTCTTCATCCTCAGAATCAAAAAAGGCAGCTAATTTTCTAATTTTATCATTATTAGGCTCTTTTTCTAATAATTGATTAAATTTCCCAATTCCTTCCTCCAAATTACATTTCATACCTTTAGCAATCATAATTTCAACAGTTTTTTTAACAACTCTATTTGTGAGAAATTCAGCATCATGCAATGTATTATCCAAATCAAATATAATCACTTTAATTCTAGTCTCTACCATCTTTTGTGCTACCAAAAAATCTAGTTAGTTTATAAAGATTGTTGCATAAAAACCTTTAAATTCTCTTAATAATACATCTTAATATGGAAACAAAAATTTCTTCAGAAACAATAAGAGAGCTTGATGAAAATAAAGAGCTTGAAAATATAAAAAAGATAGAGGCCGCATTATTTTTATCTGCAAGATATTTATCTATAAAAGAATTAGTTCTACTTACAGATATAAACCCTCTAATGCTAAAAGAACTTATTGAAAAACTAATCCAAAGATACAATAATGAAGAGTCTTCCATTGAAATTGTTACTAAAGAAAACATGTGGAAGATGGATGTCAGACAAGAATATATTCATATGGTGAATAAGTTAGCAACCGGATCTTCAGAATTTACAAAAGCAGAACAAGAAACTCTAGCAGTAATAGCATATAAACAACCTGTAAAACAATCTATAATAATTAAGATAAGGGGAAACAAAGCCTATGATCATATAAAAAATTTCATATCTATAGGATTAGTTCATGCAAAAAAAATAGGGCATACTAAGGAGTTAAAATTAAGTGATGATTTTTTTGATTATTTTCACTTGCAAAATTCTGGAGATGGAATCTTGCATAGACCAGAAGAGTCTGAACAAGGTAACAATTAACAATAATACTAATAAACAAACAATTCTATGAAAAATTAATGGAATTTATAACAGTAGTAATTTACACCTCAATTTATATAGGGTTGGTTACAACAACATTTTACATCTTAACATTCCTTGCAGATATCAAAAAAGAAAGAGAATTCTTCACAGATAATGAACTTCCAAAAGTCTCAGTTATCATACCTGCTTACAATGAAGAAAAAACTATTCAATTAACCATAGATTCAATATTAAAATCAGATTATCCTAAAAATAAATTAGATATTCTAGTGGTAGATGATGGAAGTTCAGATAAAACTTATGAGAAAGCATTGAAATACAAAGATAAAGGAGTCCGAATTTTCAAACAAGAAGTTAATGGGGGAAAAGGAAAAGCACTTAATAAAGGGATAAAAGAATCAAAAGGAGATTTTATCTTCACAATGGACGCAGATACAACAGTTGATAAAAAAAGCCTTAAAATAATGACCAGATATTTCAAAAATCCAGAGGTAGTGTCAGTTACACCTGCAATGGTAACTAGAGAAACCAAAACCATCATACAAAGGGTACAAAGTGTAGAATATCTTACAGGATTATTTCTAAGAAAAACTTTTGCAGCACTAAATGCTATTCATATAACTCCTGGAGCATTCTCAGCATACAGAAAATCATTTTTTGAAAAACATGGAGGATATGATGAAGACAACATAACTGAAGATTTAGAAATTGCATTAAGGATACAATATCATAAATATAAAATTGAAAATGCTCCAGAAGCTCCAGCATATACCATTCCCCCCGCAGACTTTAATAGTCTATTAAAACAAAGAAGGAGATGGTACACAGGACTAATAAAAAACACATGGAATTACAAAAAGCTTTTTGGAAAGGAATATGGAGACATGGGCATGTTTGTATTACCTATAGCATGGATAGGAATATTCTTTGCAGTATTTTTAACAATATATTACACAGTAAAAATCACTAGCGATCTAGTAAATGAAACCTTATTCTATAATAGCATCAATTTTGATATATTTAATCAAATTGATTTCAACGCCTATTTATTAGAACGTATATTCTTTCAAATATCTACAAATACAGCGATATGGTTCATTCTAATATTCCTAATAATGATTTTTTTCTATTTAAGATATGCAACAAAAAAGATAGGCAAAACTGAATCTCTTTACTTAAATGTATTTCTTTTTATGGCTTTATTTGCAGTTCTATTTGGAATATGGTGGGTAGTTTCAATAATTTATGTAGTTTTTAATAGAAAAGTAAGTTGGAAATAATATCTATATCTAATCTGCATAATCTATATTAATGAATTTAAATAAGGTTTTAAATGGGAAAAATACAAAGTAAAAGGAGATATTTACTAGCTTTTCTAATTGGAACATTAATATTCATAAATGGGTTTGCAGTAACAAATATTATTTTATCAATACAATTTAATAGAATATCCCAATTTCAAGATCAAACATCTTTTGCAATTTTTGAAGATAAGCTAAATTATAGATTATTTGATATAGATATCTGTGAGATAGATAATTTTAATAAAATCTCACAAGCATTAGGATACCAAGGAAAATCAATTACAGATTTAGAAGAAAAATTTGGGAAAAATAACAAAAAAGTACAATTTAGAAAAATTTTTTATAGTTTAGTTGAATTAGAACATTTTGAATTTATTAATGAAATTAATAAAAAATGTGAAAAGGATTTTTTAACAATATTATTCTTTTACTCTAATGAGGGAAGAGATATAGATAAAAGTGAAAAGGCTGGAAAATTGTTAGATTTTGTTGGAAGAAAAAATAAAAATTTAATAATATACTCATTTGACATAAATCTAGATTCTGAAATAATACAAAATTTAAAAAAATTATACAAAATAGAAGAATCTCCCACAATTATAATTAACAACAACAAGAAAATATCAGGCAATATACAATTAGAAGATATTGAAAAGAATATAATTCTTATTGAAGAATAAATAACAAATTTATAAACCTATATTTCCAACTACCACTAAGAATAAAAAGCAAATAAATCATAGTTTTTCATGCAAAGTTGTGATATATGTGGAATTACCAGCACGGAGGTAAGAATATTTGATGCAATCTATGATTTAAGAATGTCTAGCTTATGTGAACGTTGTTCTATAATAGAGAACATACCTATAATTAAAAAACCAAATTCTGAACAATTAAAGGAATCTGAAACAATTAAGGTTTCAGAAAGGATGAGGGACTTATCAGGAATTAGAGAGCCTGATAAATCTGACACATTCTTTAAGGAAGATAGACTAAGAGAATTAGACAATAATCCAAATTTAGAATTACCTGAGAAAGAAAATCTAAATCTAAACGATAATTTTCATTGGGAGGTTACAAAACAAAGACGTAGAAGGGGATTATCTCAAACACAGTTATCAGAATCATTAGGAGAATCAGAAATAGCTATTAAGATGATAGAAAAAGCTAAACTTCCAGAGAATTCCAAAAGAATAATCAATAAACTGGAACAAGTTTTTCAAATTAGTTTAAGAAAAGAAAAACCAAGAATACAACAAGATATTCAACCAATCTTAGTTGATGGAGAAGGAGAAAAAATTGATTTTGTTCCAGAAGACGAAGAGATGATTTTTATAGAAGATGAACCAACACCCGATATCCATGAAAAAAGTGCTGAAGAAATTTCATTAGAACATGCAGAGAATGCGCTTGGCATAAAAATTCCCAAAACTACTGAAAAAATACCTTATCTACCAGAAGATAAAGATTTAGATTTAAATAGAATAAACAAAGAAGAGGTTACAATTGGGGATTTACAAAAATTACATGAAAAGAAATCAGTAACAATTAAACAAGAACAATTAGAAGAACAAAGAATCATTGAAGAAAGACAAAGATTATTAAGAGAATCAAGAGAAAGGGATAGGCAGAGAATTGAATTAGAAAAACAAAGAGAAGTTCTCGAAAAAGAAAAAGCTGAACAAGAAAGACAATTATTAATAGAACAAAGAAAACGAGAAGTACAAACATTAAGAGAAAAAGAATCCAAAGATATCTATAATTATCTAGGGGGATCAGAATTATTAAATAACAATAACAAAGAATTTAATGAAGATAACTCTATTGAGGAGTTTGATGAAGAATTAATTTAGATTATATTTATAATTTTCAAAAATTAAAAGTTTCATAGGAACTTTTAAAAACCCTAATTTTCTCAGTATCACATGGAAATACAAATTCTAAAAGATGAAAAGAATGATTTAGAAGCATCTGTAGATAATCAGACAGTTGTAGAAATAGTTAGATCATATCTAAACAAAGATTCAAGCGTAAAACTAGCTGCTTGGAAAAAAGAACATTATTCTAAACCTTTAATTTTAAAGGTAAAAACTGAAGGAAAAACTGCTAAGAAGGCTCTAAGTGATGCAATATCTAATATCCAAAAAGATTTAGATAAATATAAAGATGAGTTTAAGAAGGCTAAATAATCAAACTAACAGCCATTACAACCATAATTACATCTTCTAATAAAGTAACTTTAGTCAAAGGAACATTTATTTTAGTACCCAAACAAGCACATTGAATCCTATTTTTTGATAACATATTTTTTCCAACCCCAATAGCACCAATTCCCATAACAACAATAGTAACCCAAGCCGCAATATTTATCCAATTACCTGTCAAATATAAAACTCCCAACATAAATTCTATCGCTGGATAAATCCAACCATAAATCTTAATATTTTTGGCTATCAAATCATATTGAGAAAAAGCTTTAACAAAACCACCCCAATCAAGCATTTTCATTAATGAAAATATAATAAAAAAACCCCCCATATATTTAATCATAAAATTTCCATAATAAGACCAAACGGCTCCCCCAATTAAAATAACAGCGAGAACCCAGGGAAATATCTTCCCAAAACTTTCTGACTTATACCAGGGCTCATTAGACTTTTTTTCATTCTTACCTTCAAACTTCTTCTTACAACTAACATTACAAAAATAATACTTCCTGCCTTTTTTAGAACTAACTAACCCTTTCTTCTTCGCATCTTCAAGATTTACATCCATCCCACATACTGGATCTTTTTCAACCATTTTACTTATTATAAATATCTCTCTCTTTACAAGCTCTCAACTTTCCATACGCCATAAAAACCAATAAAACAAATGCAACAAGAGCCATCATTGGTATTGTAATAAAGCCATAACTCACCCCAAAATATTCTGAACATTTAGCAGTCATTCCAACAATATCACACCCACCTTCACTAACTATTCCTATCTGCATCAAATAATGATAACCTGCAATCAATCCTCCAATTAAAGATAGAACCAAACTATTCAATATAATTCCAGTGTTTCTCTTAACCTTCATAGCAATTAAAAATAATATTGGTTGAGGATACATAAAAATTCTTTGAAACCAACACAGCTTACATGGAGGATATAACATTACATCCGAATAAAATAAACTTCCCAATGTAGCAATTAAACTAACTAAAAATCCTAAGAATAAATAATGATCTTGTAAAAAGTGAACAATCCACTGATATAATTTTGTATCCTTTTTTAAGACAAATTTCAATACAAATAATAATACTAACAATCCAATAAACAAACTGCTGATTAAGGTTAATAATTCTATAAATTGAACAATACTTTCTTTTGCCATTTTATTCAGGCAACTCACACCCAGTCCTTTCAGCTAATTTTTCTAAAGGTACAAAACCACTCATTCTAATATCATCTCCAAATTCCCATGTAGGATAAGATTCAACACCTTCATCCTTACAAATTTCAGTCTGTCCACCATTATTAGGCAATGAACACTCAATATAATTAATTTTATAAAAACTATCTCCAAAGGATTCTTTTTGTTGGTTACAATGATCACACCAATAGGCCCCATACATCTTAGCTCCACTATCTGTTACACATTGTGTAAAATCATCATACTTTCCAGGTTCTATTTCAACAGACGGAACAAAATACAAATATCCTACAACTATTGCAATAATTAACAATATCCAAATATATCTATTCTTAACTTTTTTACCTAATGATTTCTTAGGAGTAATATAATGTTTAGATCTATTATGATCATCTAGGGCTTGTTGACCACTAAAATCTCTATCGCATTCATTACATCTAAACTCGCTCATCTTCTTATATTCTTATCTCTTTATTTAAATCTTATCATTCTATTTAACTATTGTTAAATTCATCTTAATCAATCTTACAAACACTTGGCTTACTTAACAATTTAGCACCGATTATTAATAATATTAAACTTGCAGCTTGTAATTCTAATCCATTAAAGGGTAAAATATCTAAACCGGCTGCAGCACTACCAAAAATTCCTAAAACTACTGGAAACAATCCAACAATACATCCTGGACAAGCTCCTCCAATTATTCCTAAAAATATTCCTAATGTAGTAATACCTCCTTCTTTCCCACTAATTTTCTTAATATCTCTAAATTTTATTATTATAAGATTAATATTTAATGCTACAAAACCTGCAACAAGAATCATTAATAAAACTAGAGGTACCCCCAAAAGAGGATTATAAAACATAATACTATAAGTTACATAAATTTTATTTATCCAAATATTAAAGATTAAATATAAAAAAAAGA
>CAYVEM010000030.1:0-9786 GCA_964450665.1 Candidatus Woesearchaeota archaeon
TAGGTGTGCTATCTTTATTGCTTGTGCAGCTACACTGACTCCTACAAGTTTATTGAAATCTTTTTTTCCAAAATTCATTGTTGCCATTAATTGTCCTTGGAGTTTTATGATATTGGTTTTTGTTGGAGGGCCAAATAATAAACGCCGATTTTTTAATTCTTGGACTTTCCTATCATATAGGGATTTTATTGTTTTATCAATTTCTTTAAATTCATCTGGAAATTCTAATCTTATTGTATTAAATTCTAGTTCTTGTAAATATTCTTTAACATCTTCTGAATCTCTGGTTCTAAGTTCATTAGTTTGAATGCCTAAGTTTATTGCTATTTGTTTTATCTTTTCAGTTTCAGTTCCTGGACTGGCTGTTAATCCTAATAGTTTTGGATTTTTGGCTTGTTCTTTATATTTTTCAGAGATATAAGTGTATGCGTAGTTTTTTAGACAACGATGACATTCATCTTCTATTAATAGTGATACGTCATCTAAGGAATATAATTCATTTTTTAGATCGTTGGAAATACATTGAGGTGTTGAGAATATTATATCTGCGGTTTCCCATATTTTCTTTCTTTCTTTTGCCGGAGTTTTTCCTGTAAAAAGTGTTAGTTCTGCGAATAGTTCTGGAAGATGTTTTTGGAAATATGCTAAATGTTGTTCTGCCAAGGGTTTGGTGGGTGCTAAGAATAGGGTTTTAGTTGCAGGGAATTTTTTTTGAGTATAGATAGAAAGCATAAGTGCTATGAGTGTTTTTCCAATTCCTGTTGGCAAGACTACTAAACAATTTTTTTCTTTGCAAGAATTGAATATTTGTTCTTGATATTTTCTTGGTTTGATTTTTGAAAGGGTTTCATGTGGCATGAGTGTTGAAAGATATGCTGTTATAAAAAGATTTATAAGCTGGTTTGTATTTATTAGAAGATGAAAAAAGGTGTGAAGAAAAAGAAAGGTGTTTCTAGGAATAGTTCAAATAATAAAAATTTAATTATTATAGTAGTGGTTTTAGTAGTGTTACTTGCTGTAATATTTTTTTGGAATTTAGAAAAACCTGATTCTTATGATGAAGAGGGGTTGGGGCAGGCTAGTCCTGGAATGCCTGGAATGCCTGGAGGTGGTGGAGATGATATGGTAGGGCCAGTTCCATCAGTAGGGTTTGGGTTTTTTGATTATTGGCATGTTGAAGATTGTAATACAGCTAAGAATAATAAACCAAAAAATCCCCCCGTAAAAGCGTGTGAAAAAAAGTGTGGTTATCCAGGAATTGCTGGGGCATGTAATAATTATGGAATAGAGGATGAGAGTTGTGCAGTTTTAAGGGGGCGAATTACTGATGAATATAAGGGTTGGACTAAAGTATGTAGAGATACTATAAGAGGTGGCGGTAAATGTGTATGTGATAAACAAGTGGAAGTTGGGTGATCTACCAATCGATTACATCAACAGGATAAGGTTTATAAGATTTAAAGGCTTCCAATTTTTCTTTACTAGGTTTAGAATTTCCATAAGATTTTTTTACATATGATTCTAATGTAAATGCTGTTCTGACATTATCTCCATTCCAATATTGATTATTTATTTCTTTTGTAATCAATCTGTAATTTGGTTCACCTTTATTTTTCCCTTTACTATACTGAAATTTAGGATTTACTGTTAACATCCAAGCATGTCCTGTTTCTTCGAATGTTAAAGATATTTTACCCACCGTCATTTTTTCAAGATTGTCTAGGTTTAATTTATCTCTATTAATCCAAAGTAATGAGCCTAATCCAACAACTGCAGCGATTCCGGTTCCAATTGCTAAATTTTTTAGAGCTTTGATTCTATTATTTTTGTATAATCCTTTATCTAAATTACAATTTTCATAGGTATTATTTTCATTCATTTCCATATAAAAACTGACAAATAATGGTATTTAAAGCTTCTGTTTTCTCCTAATGGGTTAAATTATTTTTGAGAATTTGGGTGAATAGACTCTTTTTTTACAAAATACTAACAATATAGATTATTGCAATGATTAGGAAAAGTAAGAAAACTCCAAGTAGAATTGGAATGGCATAGTTTTGTAGGAATGTTTGAGTTTGGAATGCTTTGTTGTTTGGAGTGGCTTGAGATGTTATCTTATCAAGTTTTTGGATAGTGTTTCCAGTAATTGGAGCCTGATTACAATCATTAATAGTTAGAGTTATATCTTCATTTAGGATTTTAGAGTAATCTAGATTGATGTTTATCTTGTAATCTCCTGGAGAGAGGTTTGGAATTGTAAATGGAATATCTTTTCTATAGATATCATCTGGATTCCCTTCATCTATATCAAATCTATCTGCAAAATCTATGTTTAGTTCTTGACTTTTTATAATAATTCTTACATCATTCTCATCTTTTTCTCCTAGATTTGATATTTCAATTGAAAGTAAATTATTTGTATTTGGGCAAGAATCTTCTGAATCTAATTTTAATTTTGAAAATTTTAAATTGTGACTTTCTTTATCTATATCAAGATCATAATTTATTATTTTTTCTATATTTACACCGTTAGAATTTTCTCCTGTTATTTTTAATTCTATATCATAATTATCGTCTTCTAAAACTAATGGTAGAGTTATTGAAATAGTTTTTTTGTCATCTTCTTCAACTTCTAGATCTTTGAATTTAACATCTTCATCTAGATTTCTGCCATCATCAATATCAATTATTGTTATTTCTGCCTCTATGTCCTCTATTTCTAAATTATCATCAAATTCAAAAGTGTTTTCTAATTCTATTTTGAATTCTATTTTTGATCCTGGTTCTGCTTCGATGTCTCCTCCAGATTCATCGGCATCAGATTCTTTTTTATCATCAACATATACTTTTATTTTATTTATCGTTATAGGATTACATATATCATTGAAATTATGAAAAGCTGGTCTAGGGTCATCGTATTCTCCGTAACTTAATCCTATTACATCGCCTTCGTTAACGCAATAGTGTCCATCAAAAGAGTTTAGATTGCCATTCCAACAAGAATTTCCTGCATCAAATCCTACGGGCATATATTCCCATAAATTGTCTATACCATTTAAAAATCTCCAATATTTTCCAGAATAAGAGCATCCTGTCCCTGAAACTGAATCCCCAATATTATTTATTTGACAAAGTTGATGTCCAAATGATCCGGGACTACTAAATAAAGTTGATAATGAAAGTTGATTTAATAGTTCGTAGCCATCTGTTTCCTTATCTGCCTCTATACATTGAACATGTATTGATCCATCTGGAAAATCAATTAGAACTCCTACACGATCTGCAGCAACAAATGGAATTATTAGTATGGTTAATAATACTAATAATTGTTTATAGTTCATTAGTTTTTGCTCTTTTTTGTTTTAATTTTTTTATAAATTGTTTGCACATAGTCATTTCATCTAGTTTACCTTTTTTAAGGATTGTTGTTCTTGATTTAGGTAATATTGTTGAGAATATTATATTTGATGTTAAATGAGTTAGGGCAAAAGGTATTGCTGTTATGAATGAAGTAAGTATTCCAAAGAAGATTAATCCAGACATTATATTCATTGATAGTTCAAATATTATTGTTGCAATTGTTATTGCTATCATTGATTTTATTATTGTTGGTTTTTTTAACATTAATCCTCCTAATGTTCCAGCTACTATTCCGCTTCCAATATGAATTAATGTCCAAGGGCCTTGGCCTCCAAACATGAAGAAATTTGAAAGATACCAACTAGATGCTCCAACTAAAGCTCCCTTTCTTATTCCAAATAATGAACCTGCTATTAGTGCTATGAATGTTATTGGTTCAACACTAGGTAATGGTTGTAGTAATATTCTTCCTAGAACTGCAGTAGTGATTAAAGTTAATATTATGAGTGCTTCTTCTAATTTTAGAATTGAAAGATGTTTTTGAACAGCATGTAGTGAAATTTTTTCATTAAGTGAAGATTGTTGATTTTCTAATTGTATTTGATTTTTATTTGTTTTAGATTTTATAATTGGGTCTTCTAAAATTAATCCACTTTTTTTGATAGAAAATTTCCTCATTTCTTTAACAGAGATAATGAGTATAAATAGTTTATTGTTGTTTAGGGTATTAGAATGATGAAAGTTGATATTGTATAAACTATTGCTAGGAAGAACCACAATACTGTTGTCCCGAAAAATATTTTTGTTCCGTCTAATTGCCCTATAGGTAGAAGGTTCCAAATCCCAAAATATATAGAATATTTGGCTAGATCAGTACCAAATGAGGGGAAGTAAGGTTTTAGTAATGTTCCTATTATTGCTAAGATTAATAATGCATACATTCCGGATGCAGCAGTGTATCCTAAATCTTCTTCATTAATTAGTTCTTTTCTTATGTTTGGTCTTGATCCATGGCTTTTTAGTATTCTTTTTTCTTTAAGATTTTTTGCTTCAAATTGAAAGAATGTAAATGGTTTTAATTTTCCTATTGTAAATATTGCTAGGAAAAATGGTAATATTAATCCTAAAGGTAATGGTTTTTTGAAATAAGCTCTTTTAAACCATCCCCAATGGATTAATTTCCAATCTGAATGCTCTATTTTAATTGCGAAGCGAGGAGCAATAATTTTCTTTGTTGCAATGTTTGTTATTATAATAATTGAAAAGATTAGAAGAGTTAGTGAAATTTTTGTTGGGTCATCATTTGGAATTAAAGGTACAAAACTTATGAAACTTCCAATTACTATAAATATTGACATCCAAATTATTTCTTTTTTTGTGAATACCCAAAATATAGGGTCTGCTATATCTATCTTGTGTTTTTTAAATGTTTTTTGTTGAAGTTTTAGAACCATCTTTTCTGATAAACAATGTGTATTTTTAGTACAAATTTAATCAGTAGAAAATAGTTAATAAAGTTATTGTAGAGTCATATTGTTGTAATATGGAAAACTATTTAAACATGTTTGGATTTTGGTGTGCATGCTGAAGATAAAAAAGTTGACTGACGTTATTGGTAAGAAAGTTTATACTGATACAGGGGATTATTTTGGAGAGATTGAAGAGAGTAATTTAGTTGAGAATAAAGTAGAGAGTTGGAGGATTAAGGTTGTTAGTAGTATGGGGAGTTTTTTAGGTGGTGCTAGGGGAGTTATTATCCCCCATCAATTTGTTAGAGCTATTGGAGATGTAATTATAATTAGTAGGGCCAGTTTACCTTTAGATGAATCTAATACTGAAGTTCAGGAGACTGTGGATTTGTCTGAGGATGATGAAATGATGCATGAGGAGAGTCATGTTGAAGGGTCTGTGATGTAATTTAGGTTCTAAAAAGATTTATAAATAGTTGTTAGTTAATTAGTTAAGAGAGGAAATTTATATGCCAGATCCATTTTTAATTCACCCGTATTTTTTGGACTTTGTACTTCCATTTGTTTTAGTTTTTACGTTGATTTTTGCAATATTGCAAAAGACTCAGATATTGGGAGATGATAAAAGGCAAATTGATGCTTTGGTTGGAGGGGTTGCCGGTTTGATGTTGATTGCGTTTCCTGCTGCAAGGAGTATTGTTGTTTTATTAATGCCTTTCTTGGCAGTTAGTGCAGTTTTACTTTTAGTATTTATGTTGTTGTATGGGTTTATACTTGGAAAAAGTGGAGATGATCCTGTTTTGGGTAAAGCTTGGCAAGTAACTTTTGGGGCAATTTTATTTTTAGCATTGGTAACTTTTTTTCTAATGATAACTGGTTATTGGGATATAGTTTATTATTTTTTCTTTGGGAGTAATTCTAGTCAGGTTTGGGCAAATATAGTTTTAATAGTTGCTATCGTTGCTGCGGTTGGAGCAGTTCTTTGGGGCAGCAAATAGAAATATATATAAAGAGGAATTCTTTTAGTATTTGAAAGAGAGCGTATTAAAATGTCAATTTTATTTTATCAGGTAGGAGGATTTTTTGGTTATTCAATTGGAGATGTATTGAATAGGTGGGCAGATCTTGGTGTTTTTGCTTATGTACTCCCATTTTTAATGATTTTTGCATTAGTTTATGGAATTTTACTTAAAACAAAAATCTTGGGAGATAATAAGGGAGTTAATTCTACTATAGCTTTGGCTTTTGGATTGCTGGCTTTGCAGTTTGATTATGTTAGTGGATTTTATGCAAGTATTTTTCCATATGCAGGTATGGGTTTAGCAGTTTTGTTAATAGCTATGATTTTATTGGGGTTAATGGGAGGGGGTGGTAGTGATAATAAAATTTGGTTAGGAATAGGTATAATAATATTCTTATTTGTATTATTTGCGTCTTTAGGAGATACTTATTGGTTAGGTGGAATTGGATATGATTTAGCTGGAGCAGGTCCCGCTTTATTAGCTATTTTGTTGGTTCTAGGAATTTTAGGATTCATTATTTTTGGTGGAGGAAATAAATAATAATATGGCCATAGATATATCAGGCATATTCTTTTTTATGCCTGTATTTAGTTTTCTTTTTGTGTTTATGATTGTGTGGAGTATCTTAGTTAAAACCAAGTTATTAGGAGATGCTTCTTTTGTTAATTTATTTGTTAGTTTAATTATGGCAGTTATTTTTATGAGTTTTTCTTCGTTGGATTTATATGTTAGAACTATTATTCCTTGGTTTATTGCATTATTTGTATGCGTATTTTTAGTATTACTTTTAGGGGGATTGGCAACTAAAGATGTTACTAAATTAATGACAAATAATTTTGGATGGGTTACTATCATTATGTTATTGATAATTTTCTTAGTTTCAGCTATTAAGGTTTTTAATCCAGTGTTTCATCCAGATTTAATTATTACTAGTGGTCAAGGGACTAGTTTGATTGAACAAATTAGGTATGGCGCAGATGGTACTATTTTTGGAACTATTTTGCTTATAGTAATTGCAGGAGTAGTTAGTTGGATTTTGGTTAAGAAGTAAATAGAATTTATCTTAGATAATCTTCAAAAGAGTCTGCCTTTTTAGTATTAGTTTTTTTTGGAGTTTTATTATTTGTTGGTTGGATTTGTGTTCCTGCTTTTTCTTGTATTGCTTTGGCATTGGTTGTTAATGGATTAATTATTTTTGCAAATGAATTTTGAGTTGCTTTCATTTCATTAGATAGATTTTGTATATCTTCCCCATATTCACCTATTTTTCTTATTATTGCCATTTTTAGATCTTCTAAGGTATCCTCAATTTTGGTTAGTCTTTTATCTAATTCTTCTAATTTGTTATGTGATTCTTTTTTGAAGTTTGTAAATTCTGTAACTTCTTTTTTGAAATGTTTTGTTTTTTCATCTATTAGTTGAGAAGATATATCATTAATTGTTTCGATGTCTGCTGCCCCTCCTCCGCCTTCTTGATATTCTGGATAATCATAATCTCCTTCTGGAGCATATTCTTGATATTGAGAAAAGTCTTGTGTTTGTGGTTGAAGTACTGCTGGTTGTGTCATTTGAGGTTCAGAAGACATTTGCATTGAGGGTTGTTGCATAGCAGGTTGTTCCATTGGTTGTTGTCCAATTGAAGGTTCCATTTGTGCTGTTGAAGGTGTTTGTTGTACTGATGATGGTCCCATAGCTGGTTGTTGAGTTATTGAAGGTTGTTGTCCCATAGCTGGTTGTTGAGTTATTGGAGGTTGTTGTCCTGTTGCTGAAGGGGGATTATTTATATTTGATCCAGGAGATTCTGGGAAAATATTTTGATTGCTATTTATTTCAGATTTTATTTCAGATTGAGATAAAGCTTCATTAATTTCTTTAGGAGAAATTCCTTGCTGTTTTAAATTTTGTATAATTTGATTTGATTGCATTCCTTGCTGTTTCATGCTGTTTATTTGATCTAATACCATTTTATGAAAAGTTAATTTTTATTAATAATTCTCTTTTATTAATAAAGTTATTTAGTTGTTTCTCCTTTTGATTTTTTTATTGCCTTTTTAATCATTAATTCTACTTCTTTTTTAGTTGTTAATTCTAAGGGTTGAAACATTTTATATTGCCTTTCCAAAATTTCAATTTCTGACCTTCTTGCGAAGTTTGGAATTTCATTAACTATCCTATGGACTAATTGTTTTAGATTTCTAATTTCTAAGTTTATCTCATTAATATAGGTTTTTAAATCAAAGTCTTTTTTTTCTGATTCTTCTTTTGTTGATATTAGATTTTCTCCAATTAATAATGCACGATCTCTGACAAGTCTTTGTTTTTCTTCAATTTCATTTAGTCTAGTTCCAAATTCAGCTAATAATGAATTTATTGGATTTTGTACTTGTTCTTCAGCCATTTTCTCTTTTTTATGTGTAATTAAGGAATTCTTAGTTTAAAATTGTTTTTGTTTTAGATGTAATCTTTTTTGCATCTTGGTACAGATAATTTTAATAACTAATGGTTCTTTTTATCGATGAGGTGACATATGTTATTTAAACCAGGAACTGCGTTGTATGCTTATGAGATATCTAGAGAATCAGGTAATAAGATTCTTTATGTGAATTATTTAGGTGCAAATTTTGTGCCGAGTATTGCAGATAATGCAGAAGTTATGAATCAAGTTATAGATTTGTTGATGGATAGTCCTGGAATTTCAAGAGTTGTTTTGGTTCAGCAAAGGAATTATAGCTATAATGCACAAGAAACATTTATGTTACAAGAAATTGCAAACCTTTATACTTATTTAACAAAACAAGAGAAAATATTGAGTCCTAGTAAATTATCTATTTTGAGTTCTCCTTCATTGGGACAAAGATATAATGATGTGGGTTATTTATTAGTTAATTTGAAAAGAGATCCAGTTACTTGTTTTATGGAACTTAAGAGATTTGTTAAGGAAGAGAGTAATAAGATGAGTGTTGTTCCGGAGAGTATGAAGGTAGATCAACTTAGTTATATTAGATTGTTAGAGAATTTTCATAAATTATTAGCAGGCACTGATTTAATGAAAAAAATGGAGAAATATTTGGAGGATTATAATTATGATAGAAATATTTATTATCATTTTTTTAGGCCTGAAATAATTCCTAATTTTACATTTACTAGATTGGTTAGTAGTTTACCCGAGGATGCTGATATTTTAGATCAATATATTATTGGAGATGATTTTGATCAGTCTACAGTTACCATATTGAAGAGGGAAAGGGATGCTAAACCTATTTATCATTTAATGCCTCCTGAGTATGGTTTGGAAGAAAATATGCAGGATTTGTTAAATCTTGCTAGAAATGTTTTGATAGAACATCAACCTAAGGCAGAGGAATTTACAGACCCTGAAAAAACTAGGCAAGTTTTTTTTAATGTAAGTAGGGATCTTCTTAGGGAGTTAGCTGAAAGTAAACAAATAAAATTGGATTATGAAGATCTTAATATGTTAGCTAAAATTTTAGTTAGACATACTATTGGGTTTGGTTTGATTGAGGTTTTATTGCAAGATAGAAATTTGCAAGATATAGTTTTGAATAGTCCAATTTCTTCTAATTCTGTTTTTTTGAGACATGGGAAATATGAGGAATGTGTTACAAATATTATTCCTAGTAGAGAGGATGCAGATAGTTGGGCTGCGAAGTTCAGGATGATAAGTGGGAGACCTTTGGATGAGGCTAATCCTATTTTAGATACAGATTTGCAGTTAGGGAAGGTTAGTGCTAGAATTGCAGTTATTCAACAACCCTTATCGCCAGATGGCTTGGCATATGCTATAAGGCGTGCACGTGAAAAACCTTGGACCTTAAATTTATTTATTAAAAATAAAATGATTACAAGTTATACTGCTGGATTGTTTAGTTTTTTGATTGATGGTGCGAGGACAATGTTAATTGCTGGAACTAGGA
>CAYVEM010000031.1:0-4174 GCA_964450665.1 Candidatus Woesearchaeota archaeon
ATATATATTATGAATCCCTAATTTATTATAAATCCTTATAAATTGATCAAGATATTAAAAATGATGAAAAAATATCTTTATTTGGAAGAATATCTCTCAAAATTAATAAAATCGTTAAAAAAACAGGATTATAAAAAATACTATGAGGTGCATTTTTATAGGTATCTCAATTCTTACATCTATCTAAATGAAAACAATCTATTAAACGAAGACTATAAAATATTAGAAATAGGATCAAAAACATTATTTGCAGATTTAATAAAAAGGTTTAATCAAAAAATACAAATAGATTCAACTCATCCAAACGATTTAATCTATCCATTTGCAGATAAACTAAAAGATAAATATGATATAATACTTTGCATGGAAGTAATAGAACATATTAAGGATCAAGAATCAGATGAATTAAAAGACAAAGTACTATTCAATGAAAGTGGTATTAATAATCTTCTATCAGAATGCAATAAACTACTTAAAAAAGATGGAAAGATTTTCATAACAACTCCAAACGTTAATAGTTATAAATCAATAGTTAATCTCCTATACTCTGGCCATCCTTATAATTTTAAGCCACATGTAAGGGAACTTTCCATATATGATCTTGAAAGACTATTAAAAAATAACAATTTAATAATTGAAAATATAAAATTTATAGATTCTTGGAAGGATTCAGTGCCTAAAAAAAATATAATAAAAATAATCGATGATACATTAGAAAAATTAAAGATTAAAAATATTAAGAGAGAGGATAATATATTTATATTGGCAAAAAATAATTAAAGGTAAATAATATAAAAAATCACAATCAAACATTTAAACAAAGATTTTCTAAAGGTATTATGTTCTATAAAACTAAAAATAAAATTGATAAAAATAAATACAAATTCACTGAAGATTGGTTCTCACACGAAAGTGAAAGTAAGGTAGTTATCCAATTTGAAAAATTTTTAAGTCAATATAAAAATAAACCCTGCAGGTTCTTAGAGATTGGATCGTTCGAAGGAATGTCAGCTATTTGGATGCTAGAAAACATTCTAACTCACAAAGATTCAAGACTCTGGTGTTTTGACAAGGGTGAAACATGGACAAAGAATTCATTTGAAACACTGATAACTAATATATACAAAACAAATAAACAAAATCAGGTAGAAATTACAAAAGGGTCTGCAGAAGAAAATTTAGTAAATTTTCCAAAGAGTTATTTTGATTTTATATACATAGATGGAGATCACGAAGCAGAGACAGTTCTGGAAGATGCCATCCTATCATTCAGGATATTAAAATTAGGAGGGATCATTGCATTAGATGACTACCTACTAGGAATGAGGTGGCCAAAATCTCCTGGAGCAATTGCCTGTAAAAATCCTCCAAAAAAAGCTATTGATTATTTTTTAGAAATATATGCAGAAAAAATAAAAATCTTGTACAAAGATTATCAAATTTGGATAAAAAAAATAAAAGAATAATATCAACAACAAGATAAAATTATATATAACTCTCTACTAGTTATTAATATGCAAATAAAGAAAAATTACATCCTAATAACAATCCTATTACTTATTTTCCTATTAATTCTATCTCCAAGAATCAATAATCCTTATCCAACACACATAGATGAATGGCATCATATAACAGAATCAATAAAATTAAATTATCAACTCCCTTCAGGAATCACTGCAGCAAAAGCAGGATTCCACTACATATTACTAACATTAAACTCTCTAACAAATCTTATCTTAATCTATAAATTCCTCCCAGCATTATGGGCAATTTTAACAGCAATAATTTTATTCCATATAATAAAAAATCAAACAAATCATCTAAAATCTAGTTTTTTAATAGCAATTACAACAATAATCTTCTTCGCATCCATCAAATCTAATGCCAATCTAACTGGACTCTGGTTTTTCACTCCATTAACTTTCTCAATTCCATTCATCTATCTATACATTTACTTATTCTCAAAAGGAATTCAAGAACAAAACAAAAAACTAATTATTTACTCATTAGCAATAATAATCTTTTTAATTCCAATACATTCAATATCTGTACTATTTGCAATTCCATTATTAACTATCTACTTATTATCAAATCTAAACTACTTAAAAAAAGAATATAAATTTTTCTTAATATTTTTCTTAATACCAATTATTGGAATAATTTTCTATATGCAAATAATGAATCTAGGATTTATACCTGCAATAACTGATATCTTATCACAACTGCAATTTAAACATGGATGGGGAGTCTTAGAGGCAAATAATTCTCTATTTGAGCTATACAGCCCAATAGGCTATATTCTAGCAATTCTAGGAGTATTCTATCTAATAACAAACAAAGAAAATCTAAAAAAATATCTTATCTATCTAATCTGGCCAATAACAATCCTAATATCCATATTCATCTTTAAACAAACAGGGATCTCATATCTATCCCCTTACCAAAGAAATCTTTACTATTTTACAATCTCACTACCATTCCTAAGTGCCTTAGGATTATATTATCTAATAAAAAAAATAAATCCAAATACTCAAAAAAAGAAAATATTAACATTCATCTTAATCATAATCATCCTATTCCTAACTTTCCAATCTTATTACAAACTTCCAGAGAAAATGCAACTATATCAAAATATAAACCAAAATAATTATGAAGCCTTACAATTTTTAAAAACCCAACCCAACAATCTTAACACAAAAGTAATAGCTCCAGCATTAATTGCGACAACTATCTATCCAATAACAAATCATCAACCTTTAGCAACCACTTTCTTCTATGGTGATAGAAATTTATTATTTCAGTTCTTCCTTTCAAAAGACTGCAATACCAAAAATCAAATAATCCAGAAATATAATGTATCATATGTGTTAACAAATCAAGCTATAAATTGCAATTGGGAAATTATATATGATAAAAACAATAATGTGATTTACAAAGTTTAATTATTCAACCTTTTCTTTCACTTCTTTTTTCTCTTCTACTTTTTCCTTTTTAGCCTCAGTCTTTTTTTCCTCTACTTTTTCTTCTTTAGCTTCAACTTTCTTTTCTTCCTTTTTAGGTTTTTCCAAAACTACTTCTTTAACCTTCTTAACACTCTTAACCCAATTTGTTTTCTTAGGATCTCTTCCTAATTTAGCATTATTTCTACATTTACTTGAACAATAAAAAATACTCTTTCCATCAAAAGTAAAAATAGTCAATCCTCTAGGATTTTCATAATTTTTCTTACAAAAACTACAAGCTGGCATCTTATGCAGCCCCTTTAGAATATTTAGATCTAATTCTTCTTGCCTCAATTTGTGTTTCTCTTAACATTAAAACATCTTTGGTTCTAACAGGTCCCTTAACATTTCTTCTCATAACTTTTCCTTTATCAAATCCTTGAAGAATTCTTGCTTTAACCTGTGTAACTTCTCCTTTAGCTCCAGTTCTACCTACAATAGATTCAACAACTGCTGGAACAGCACCATCTCCAAGTAAAGCGTCCGCTCCTTTTCCACCGCCACTTCCTTGTCCATCCTTAGTTTTTTGTGTTTTACTTCCCATTTTATTATATTATAATAATAACCTCAGTACCCTAAAATTAATAACGAAAATCTTCGCCTATAATCCTATGAGCTACCAAAACTATTCTTCTTTCTTAGTTTCTTTGCCAAGACCAGCAACAAAACCTTCAAGATCACTAGATGCATCTCCAGCATCTATAACAACAACACTAGCACAGCCAACATTCAAACCAACTGCAACACCTAGCTTCTCTTTCTTATCTACTTCAACACAAGGTATATTCTTTTCCTTGCATAAAATAGGTATATGTTGTGTAATCTCCTTAGGGTCAACATCAGCACCATAAGCAACCAATTTAGCAGTTCCTCTCTCTACTGCTTTGGTAACTTCATTCGTACCTTTCTCAACCTTTCCAGTTTTTCTCGCTTTCTCAATCAATTCATATATTGAAACCATTTTCTGTCTCCATTTAATTAATAACTATCAGAATTCAGCCTCCCAATAGTCATTGGCTACATTTAATTGATAAATTATGCCTATTTAAATCTTTTCACTTCCATTTAACCTCAACCATATCTGTCCTTTGTCTAGAATCTATGTCTAAATTATCAACATCCTCCACCTTAATTCCCGCATTAAACATTATCTCTCCAAGATAAGCTATCAT
>CAYVEM010000031.1:4274-9147 GCA_964450665.1 Candidatus Woesearchaeota archaeon
TTAATTGTATAAGGTACTTCAATATATTTTCCTCCCTTAGCCAATTTCTCAACCTTAGGGCCTCCTGGAAAACCCAAACCAAAATACCTTGCAAAATTATCAATAAAATTCCCAATGCCAACATCTAATGTTTCTCCAAAAACTCTATATTTGCCTTCAGCATACGCAATTATTTGAGTATTAGCTCCAGAAGCATATAACATAACTGGATCTTTAGCTCCCACTATCTTTCCTATTTCAAGATGAGCAACACAATGATTAATTGGAACTAATGGAACACCCAACTCTTTAGCCTTTTTTTTAGCAAACTTCATTCCCTCCGCCAAACATGGAGGCAACCCTGGAGCCTGAGAAATAGCTATAGCTTCAATCTTATCTTCATCCACCCCAGCAACCTCAAGCGCCCCATTCCAAATCCTTTCAGAAACCTCTTTATGATGCGCAGCCGCATCCATTGGAATAATTCCACCACTTTCAGTAGTATAGGCATCTTTCTCATTAGCCAATATCTTTCCCTTATCAACAATCCCTACACCAAATGTATGTGCAGTGGTTTCTATTCCGATTATCATATAAAAATTAAAAATTATTAGTATAAATACCTAACTACAACCCCAAACTATCCACAAATTTCTGTTTATTAAACAATTCCAAATCACCATAACCTTGACCAGTCCCCAAATAAAAAATAGGCTTTCCTGTAGCATGCGAAACTGAAATAACTGTCCCACCTTTCTCATCTATATCTGCCTTACTCAAAATAATCCCATCAATATCAACAGCCTCATGAAAAGCCTTAGCTTGATCAACGGCATCATTACCTGCAACACTTTCTGCGACAAATACTTTCAAATCAGGTTCAGTAACTCTAACAATCTTTTCCATCTCAGCCATCAAATTAGATTTAGTATGCATTCTTCCAGCAGTATCAATCAAAACAACATCAATCTTATTCTTCTTAGCATATTGAATAGCATCATAACCAACTGCAGCAGGATCTGCTCCATAATCTTGTTTAATCAATGGAACATTCAATTTATCAGCATGTTCACCTATCTGTTCAATACTAGCAGCCCTAAAAGTATCTCCTGCAGCTAACACCACACTAAAACCAGCATTCTTCAAAAAACTAGTAATCTTAGCAATACTAGTAGTCTTTCCAGTCCCATTAATTCCAAAAAATAAAATCTTATAAGGTTTATCTGCAATTTTAATAAATTCAAGAGGATTATCAGGTTCAATTAAAATATCTTCAATAGCAGCCTTCAACTCATTCTTAATCTCATCCTCAAGTTTTTCTTTTTTTATTTCTCTTCCAACTAACTTTTTTTCTAAATTATTCTTAATATCATCAACAGCATCTAAAGCAACATTATTATCTAATAATAATAATTCCAAATCATCAAAAATATCATTAAATTCATTTTCAGTTATTTTATATGAAAAACCAGACTTCATCCTAGAAAAAAAACTCTTCTTTTCTTCTGACAAATTTTCAGTCTTCACTTCTCCCTTCCCTCTATCTTCTAAATCAGGTTCATAAACATCCTCTTCCTTATCCTTAGATAATTCCAATTCCTTTTTCTCCTCATCAATCTCCTTATCAACTCTTTCTAATTCAGTATCAAACTTTTCAACTTCTTTTTCTTCTTTCTCAACTTGTTTTTGTTTTTTCTTAGCTTCATCAATCTGTTTCTTAATTCCTTCTGCCTCTTCTTCAATCTTTTCTAAATCGGGAATTGTCTTTCTATTATATGCATCAAATTTACTTGGAACATTTTGCCCTTTTTCTTCTTTAGACTCCTCAATAATCTTCTCAGCTTTTTTTATTTCTTTTTCTAGCTTAATCTTCTCTTTTTCTTCTTCAGCTTCAACTATTTCTGCTTCTTCTTCAATCTTTTCACTAGAATTTTTAAACCAACTTTTAAGTTTATCCTTAAATTTTCCAAACATAAAATTCAGAAGAACCACGGATTTATAAGGTTATATAAAACTTCAAAGTTAGATTTTTATACCATCAATTACTATTAATAAAGAGGTAAACTAATGAAAAAAATATTAATTATACTTGATGGGGCTGCAGACCTCCCAAACAAAATATTAAAAGATAAAACTCCCTTTGAGGCTGCAAATACTCCTCATCTAGATTTCTTAGCCAAAAATGGGCAATTAGGATTAATGTATCCATTAAACAAAAAAACAATTCCAAGTTCAGCAAATTCATTAGTAGCATTATTTGGAAATGATCCAAAAAAATGCCAAAGAGGAGTATATGAAGCAATAGGGGCCGGATTTAATCTAAAACGTGGAGATCTAGCTTTAAGAACAAACTTCGCAACAATTGATAATCTAAAATCAAAAAAACTAATTGACAGAAGAGCTGGAAGAACCCTTACTACTAAGGAATCTAATCAATTAGCTGAATCATTAAATAAAGAAATATCGCTTCCCTGTAAATTTGAATTCAAATCAACAATACAACATAGAGGAGTATTAGTTTTAAAAGGAGGCCATTCAGACAATATCTCTAGTGTAAATTCTGGATGGGCTGGCAACGATAAAGCTAATCAATTCAAATTTTCAGAGCCTCTTGACAATGATCCAGATTCAAAATATTCCTCAAACTTAATAAACAAATTCATTCATCAATCTTATCAAATACTTAACAATCATCCAATTAACAAAATTAGAATAAAAAAAGGATTATTTCCTGCAAATATAATTCTAACCAGAGGAGCTGGTTCTGAACTTCCAAAAATAAAACCTTACAAAAGCTGGATGTCAATAAATTCAATGCCACTAGAAGTAGGAATAGCTAAACTTTCTAAAATGAAAAACTTCCCATGCAACATTCCAGAACAATCATCCATAGATATCTATGATCATCTATATAAACTACTTAACAAAAAAATTAAACATTCAATAAAAACACTAAAAAGAAACCATAAAGACTTCATAGGATGTTACATTCAAATAAAAGAAACAGATATTCCAGGACATGATAACAAACCATTAGAAAAAAAGAAAATGATAGAACTTATTGATAAAAAGTTTTTCAGTTTCATAAAAAAAGCAGCAATAAAACATGAATGGAAAGTTATTGTAACATGCGATCATTCAACACCTTGTGAATTAAAAGGCCATTCAAGCCATCCCGTTCCAGTTTTAGTTTATAATCCAAAAGAACCAATTATTGATCATGCACATAGATTCAATGAAATTGAAGCTAGAATAGGTTCACTTAAAACTTTCTTAGGAAAAGACTTTGTGAAAAAAGTAGGATTAAATAGATGACAACACAACAAACATTATAAATCAAAATTATTTCTCAAGGTTATGATAACTTATAATGAATTATATGACGCACTTCGTAAAGAAAGATATTCAGAACAACTACAACCTATACCTAAAAATTTCATAAAAGAAGTCTCTGCATATTTAAAAGACAAAAAAGAAATTGCTAATAAAGATGATGATAACTTTTCAGATACAATTCTAAAAACAAAGAAACAATTAGAAAATTCTATCTCAATTTTCAGAGAACTAATTCTTAGAAGAAAAAAGAAAATCTTAGAATTAGCTTTTATTGCAGCAGAAACAGGGATATCAAAAAGAGACTTTGAGAACATGCTAGCCTTAGAAAAAGAAGAATTTGATGGAATAATGAAATCCTTAGAAAAAGGAGACAAAAAAATCAATGAAATCTTAAAAGACAAAGAAATTGAAACCAAACCTCAAAACAAGATGATTGTCTTCATAGAAGACACAGATCCTCTTCTAGACCTCGAAGGAAATGAAATAGGACCTTTCAAAAAAGGAGATATTGCAAATCTAGCAGAAGAAGTTGCAACAATTCTAATAGGTGATAAAAAAGCCGATAGTGTCGATGAAGAATAAAAAATCAAAGAATCATTCAAAAAATTTAATGAACCCTACCCATAATACCTTTCTTCTTTTTTTCCTTGAAAGCTTCACCCAAAATCTTAGAGTCATAACCTCCAACCACCTTTCCAGTTTCAGCATAAATATATAATGCGGTATTAAATACTTGATTTGCAACACCAAATATCAAGATAACTCCTAAAATATACATTACAAATAACCCTATCATTACTAAAACTGAAATAATTCCTAATGGAGAAACTAGTACTATCAAAGGTATAAAAACTATTAATCCTAATAAAATAAATAAGCCCTGTATAGCTCCTAATCCAATTATTCTAATTAAACTTTCACCCCAAGTTTTTCTTAATACACTAATAGATTTTTTAATAGCTTTTATTGGACCAAGATCATGAAAAACCATAGATGGAATAACAAAGATAGTAATTATACTCCACATCACACCAAGAATTGCGCGAACTATTGTTAAAATAATCTCTCCAACAAATCCTAATCTTTGAGCAATTTTATCCAACATGGTTAATAATAAACCAACAGTAGCAGATAAAAGACTCCACATGAATATTAAATGAATTTTTGAAAAGGCAAATTTAAAAGTTTTACCAGGAGTTGCATTTTTCCCAGAAAATCTTATTTTAGCCGTATAAACAACACAAACATTAAAGAAAGTAGCAATAAATGCTAAACCCAAATAAGTTAAAAAAATCATAACATAATGGAAAAAAGTAAATCCAGTGAAGCCAGCAGCACCTAAAATTCCAACAATAAGAGTTGGAAAAAGCATAGCTAAAATAAAAATTATAGAAAAAATTCCAGCCAATAGGGGGAATAATAATAGTTCTTTATCTTGCTTTATAACTCTAAAACTTAATTTAGTTATATGCCAACTTCTTGAAAACACCCCTGTCATAATTTTACAAAGAATTAATATTATTTAAAACTAACTAAACAATCAAGTGATTATTTGGTT
>CAYVEM010000032.1:0-6179 GCA_964450665.1 Candidatus Woesearchaeota archaeon
GCAGATAGTGCGAGATAGTTTTAAATAATATTAATTCTGTATAAATATGTAAAAAGATGGTGAAGATTAAAGTCTTTAGAAAATCTGTTAATAAGAATTTGATTATTGGTATCGTGATATTGATTATTTTACTTTTGGTGATTATTAATTTTACTGGTTATGATAGTGAGGATAGGATGGAGGGTGTTCTTTTGAGTGGTAAATTAGAGAGTAATGGTGATGATAATCTTATTGCATATTATGATTTTGAGAGAGATACTACATTAAGTGATCGGTTTCTAAGTAAGTATAAAGATGGAAGACCCATCCTCCAACGTTTGAAGGGAGATGTAGAATTTGTTGATAGTTTTCATGAATATTATGGCAGGGCAGTTAGGTTGGACCAATCTACTGGTAAGAACGATGTATTAAGAATTTTAAATAGCCATCTTCGAAGGACCCCAATTAAGGATGAATTAAGCATAGCATTCTGGGTTAAGACTGGTAGTGATACTGATATGACATTATTTAAGAAAAAAACTTCTGGAAGAAGGAGAACTGGGCAACCTGGTTTTCAATTAAAACTTAATAAAAATACATTAGAATGGTTTGCTGGAGGATTGGGGAGCAGTGAAAATTTAGCTACTTATGAGGGAGATTTTAGCGACTGGAATTATATTGTTGTGACTGCTAAGATGGGAGGGGATAAGGTTGTTTATGTGAATGGCTTGGAACGAGCAAGAGTGCCGTCAGGTACCAAAGGACTGAATGTACGAGACAATTTATTTATTGGGATAAATAAAGGGTTTACCGGACAGTTAGATGAATTGAAGATTTGGAATAGGGAATTGAGTGCTGATGAGGTTAGTGAGAAGAGTGAGGGTTATGGTGCTAATGATGCAATATATGAATGTCCAGGATCTGTTGTAAATTCAGTTTGTCATGTGGGGTATAGATCACTCCCAATAGAAAAATTCACTAGTAAAGAATTTGAAAATGGGTTAAAGGTAACCTTAAACTATCCTCTTGAAACTAACATTAAAGAAAACTTTGATTTTTCAATGGAACTTGAAAATCTTTTAGATAGTCCATTAACAATTCAGTATACCTATTATTTTTCAGATAATGTTGAAGTTGTTTCTCTAGATGAAATTAATGGCGAAATACCTGCAGATAAGGGACGAGAAGTTACTATTTCAAGTCATTCTTCAAAAACCTTGTCTGCTACTTTGAGTCCATTAGAATATAGTTATATGTCTACAATAATCTCTCCACCTTTCTTTCGTTTTCAAATGCCTGAATTTGAAAATATAGAGGCACATTATCTTTCTTATCCTCAAGAAGGACTTAATTGCGGAGAAAAGATTTTTCCCCCTCAAAATACTCCTGGGACTTGTTTTCATCCAACAGGTACCTGTGCAGTAAGTAACAGATATGATGAAAGTATGTGTTGTGGAGACGTGTTTTATCCAGGATTTCAGTGTTGTTCTAATTCTGATTGTGATATTGGATCTTGTGTTGATGGAAGATGTATAGAAAAGATGTTTCCTGTTAATATTAAGAACCCTGCTAAAGGGAATAAGAAAATTCTAGTTGTTAAGATAATTGAGGGTACCACTGATCCAGATTGCAACAATCGAGCAAATGATATAATTGAAATTACAAACTTTGTTGAAGATTTTTATGATTTAATGGCAAATATTTATATGCAAGAAAATAATAACTTTATTAATTTTAGATGGGATTATTACGATCCGATACCCCTTTCTTCTGAAGAAATGTCTAATTTAAACAACTTGGAAAAAATTAATCTTGCTTCAGAAAAATGTGATATTGATATTGACGATTATAGTGAGTTATATTTAATTGGCTTAAATCTTGGAGTTCTAGGTCGAGCGGGCAGACCTATTAAGCAAGAGAGCTTTCGTAAGCTAACTACTGTTCATGAGATTGGGCATAATTTTGGTTGTGCAGATATATATAATGGAGTTACCGCCGCAGGAGCACAATTACAATGGGCAGATAGTCTTCATGGTGGTTTTCATAATAGTGAGCAGTTAGATCTTGCAAGATTACAAATATGTAGGGGTGAAATGGGATATGCAGATCTAAATCGTGATGGAATATATGAAATAAACCAATATGAATGGGAACCTGATGATTTAATCATGGAATTAGATACTAGTTTTAGTATTAATGACAAAGGTGTAGGGAAGATAGATATTAGTAATGTTGAATTCCGTGCAGTTAAGAATGGAGAATACGTAAATAATTTTATATGGGAGTCAAATTCTATTGATTATTATATAGAAGAACTAGATTTATCCGGTACTTTTGTTCTTTCTAATTTTGGAAATATAATAGAACTTCCTGAAAATTATATTGACTATGAATTTCTGACTATTGTCTTTAAATCAAAAAAACATTATAGGTGGTTTGATGATGATTGGATATTGCATAAATTTTTACCACAAAAAACAGTAGTATTTAATATTGGGGGGTAATATTATTTTAGTAGAAATTAATAAACAGGGTTATATATCCTAATCCATATTTAATTATATGAATCTTAAACCTGGAAAAATTAATGTTATTAGTTCTATCCTGATTACCTTGTCTTGGGTAATATACAGATCTTTCTCGATATTTAGAAATCTATGCCCTAGGGTTGACTGTTTTCATACTGGAGATTTCAACTCATTATTTCATTGTTGCAAGGTTAGTTTTTCTGAATTAGTAATCAGTTATTTTCTAAATATTGTTGTTGTTTTAATAGCTATTTATTTTATTGCTTCATTATTTATTAAAAAGTGAGAAGCAGGCAGATAGTGCTAGATAGTAAAAAGTTTAAATCTAGTTAATAATATGAAAAAGAGTTGACTGATTTGATACCTGTTTATGGGATATTAGCTGTAGGTGATAAAAGATGGAAATGTTTTGAAGATAAAGATTGTAATAAAGTTAAAGTTTATAGGGATCCTAAAAAGAAAGAAGGCAGATATAATTTTCACTGTAATATACTCCCGACCAGTCTTAGTGGATATTGTGTAGAGTGTGTTAAGGATAAAGACTGTACTGATAAAACTAAAGCAAATTTAGATAAAAAAAGTGTTTGGAGTTGTGAAGACAATTCATGCAGGTGGAACCTTAAAAAAGTAGAACCTAAAAATATTATAGATAAACTATTTAAGGGAATAGATGAATTCTTGGGATATCAATCTATATTGATATTTGCTTAACCCAAAAAAGAAAATCATCACATTTAAAAACCCAAACCACCCTTAATTTTTATGAATAATTTAATAAAATTACAAAAATCACGAGCAATACCTCTATTGTAATTATTATTGTATAAAACTTCTTAAAATTTAATTTTAATCTATTCGATGAAATCTGTTAAAGACCTTTTATGGACACCAGGAATGACTGTTAAGCAGTTGGTTGATGATTTTGGTAGTTTAGGCTATCAGAGTATAGAATTGAATAAAGCAAGTGATTTAGTCTGTAAAATGAAACAAGAGGGATGTAAAATTTTCTTAACATTCACTTCTAACATGGTTACAACAGGACTTCGCGGATTCTTCGCTCAAATGATTAAATTAGGCATGGCAGATGTTATTGTAACTACCTCTGCTAGTATCGAAGAAGACATAATAAAATCTATGGGAGATAAGATTGAAGTAACTACTTTCAATGCAGATGATATTGCAATGAAAGAAAAAGGAGAAAACAGAGTTGGAAATCTATTGATAAGAAATGAAAGTTACATGAAGTTCGAAGACAAGATGAAAGAATATCTTGAAACTATCTATCAAAAACACAAGAGAATTGATGTTAGTTTATTTTTGAAAGAATTAGGCCTATTATTAAATGATGAGAATTCTATTCTATATCAAGCTGCTAAAAATAATGTTCCAATTTTCTGTCCTGGAATTGCAGATTCCGCAATAGGTTTCCATTTATATTTATTCCAAGAAAAACATAAAGATTTCATTATCGATGTAATTGGAGACTTCAAAAATATAATTTTCTCAAGCAATCACGATGAGAAAAAAGGGCTAATAAGTTTAGGAGGTTCTATAAGCAAACATTATGCTATTTTCTCAGGATTACTAAATGGAGGTTTTGATTACGCAGCCTATCTAACTACTAGCCACGCAAGCTCAGGAAGCATGAGTGGAGCTACAACAAAAGAAGCTATGAGTTGGGGAAAATTAAAAGATACCGCTGCAGGAGTTACTGTAAATGGAGATGTAACAATAACATTCCCTTTAATGATGATAAGAGCTTTAGAAAAATTAAAAGAAATTGGATTAATAGAAAATGACAAAAGCAAAATTCATTCTGAATAAGAAAAAAATTCTTGAACAATACGAAAAATTGAAAGAACTTGGAATTAAAATAAGTTACAGCCATAAAACAAATAACGAAGTTACAAAAGTTTTAGAAGATACTAATTCTGAATTCTCATTACATGCATTTAATGAAATCAAAGACATCAAAGATAAAAATAAAATATGGTTCTTCACACAAGCCAATTCAAATGAAGAGCTAAACAAAATCTTAGATGAAGGTGTTAAAAAATTCGTAATTGATAATGAAATAGATCTAAACAACCTATTAAAAATAGTTGAAGAAAAAAATATTATCATCAATTTATTAATTAGAATGAAATTTCAAGAACATAGAATTACAAGTGGGAAATATTTCATTTATGGACTTCCAGCAATCAAAGTTAATGAAATAATTTCAAAAATCAAAGATAATAAATTTATTGACAAACTTGGAGTCCATATCCATAGAAAAAGTCAAAATGCTAGCGAATGGGAAATTAAAGATGAATTAGAAGATTCATTAACTAAAGAAACCCTAGAAAGAATAAACATCATTAACATTGGAGGAGGACTTCCAATAAGATATAGGACCTACACATCTGAAATAATGCCCTATATCTTTGATAAAATCAAAGAAGTTAAAGAATGGTTCTCAGGAGATATTTATACAGAGCCTGGAAGATTTATTGCTGGCCCTGCAGTTAAACTCAAATGCACAATCATTCAAGTTCAAGAAAATACCCTAATTGTTAATACCTCAATATATAACGGAGTTCTAGATGCACATATTACTGACATAAGATTATTAGTTGAAAATGAAGTTGAGGAAAATGAAGAAGGAGAATACTATAAGATAAAAGGAAATACGCCTACCAGAGATGATATTTTTAGACATAGCGTCAAATTAAAAAATCCAAAAGTTGGAGATGAAATTACTTTCTTAAATGCTGGAGCCTATAATTACACAACTGACTTTTGCAGTTTAGAAAAGTTGGAAACAGAGGTTGTTGAAGATTTTTAAGTTAACATTAGGATTATGAAAAGTTTTTTGTTTCTTTTCCGTGAAAATCTTTGATTTTCGAGGCCCTAAAAATTCACAGAATTTTTTTGATTTCTAAAAAAGAAGATGAAATAATCGAATGGTGGAATAAATTTTTAACCAAAAAACTTACTAAACCAATTCATTATCTTCTTGAAGAATCCTTGACTAATACATTGGCTATCAACACAAAGGTTTGAAGAACATTCAAAGTTATTCTCACAAACTGCATTTCCTTTAGATTGCTCAATAAAAGAACCCGTATCAGAACAAAATTTTTTTGATTTTCTATATCCAAAAGGATAACACTTTCCATCAGAAGGACAAGAATCTTTACAAATTAAAATTTCTTCTTTTTCTTCTATTATTTTTTTCTCTTGTTTCTTTTCTTCTTCCTCGATAGAAGAGACAAAAACAACTTCTTTTTCACCAAAATCAAGATAACATTCTCCTATAATACTAAAAGAATTTACTCCGCATTTACTATTGTCTTCATTGCATTTTTCTTGACAAAATTCTGTTGCATATTTTTTCCATGTTCTAGATAATTTACAAGATGATTCACTTCCTTGTTTTTCTTCATCTTTATCATAACATTGCCAATAAGCATATCTAAAACCTTTTCCACCAATGATTTTTTCTGTAACCTTTAGTTCTGAAATACATTTAAATTCTGCATAATCACTTTCTCCATCGATTATAGTATAATCATAACCTCCACAAGAACTTTTCCATGTTTGCTTATTTCCCTTTTCTCCTTTAACATCAGCAACACATGTTCCTGTCCCAGAACATCCAAACTTGCCATCACCAGTATAACACTTTTG
>CAYVEM010000032.1:6279-8739 GCA_964450665.1 Candidatus Woesearchaeota archaeon
CACATGTTCCTGTCCCAGAACATCCAAACTTGCCATCACCAGTATAACACTTTTGTATTTCATTAGAATTTTCAAAGACACATTTTACTTGTTCTTTAACAATAGGCTTAGGTTTTAGAGTTTTAGAGCATTTAAATTCTGCATAATCATTATCTCCATCAATTATAGTATAAGCATCTCCTTTACAAGAACTTTTCCATGTTTGCTTAGTTCCCTTTTCTCCTTTAACATCAGCAACACATGTTCCTGTCCCAGAACATCCAAACTTGCCATCACCAGTATAACACTTTTGCATTTCATTAGAATTTTCAAAGACACATTTTACTTGTTCTTTTACCATATTAGAAGTTATTCCGTTCTCTTGTGCATAAACAAAAGCAATCATAAGTCCCAATACTAAAATTAGGAAAATTGACAAAATTATTTTTTGTTTCATCTTAACATATATAATCAAAAGAAGATATAAAAAGCTTTCTTTTGCAAAGCAACTGCAGGCACTCCTTCCTCGCTTAGGCATTTTAATTAAGTTTAAAAATACCTTAATTATTCTAAGAATATAATCTATGAAAATGAAATCTAAAAAAATAATAGTTATCCCCTCAAGTCAGGGATGTTTGGGCAAGAATGTTGGATGTGAAGATGGAGGGATTGAAGTTTGTAGTGAGGCAAATATTTCATATGATATTGCGAAAGTATCGGATAGTGATTTTGGTGAGACAACTGAAATGATTGAAAAATTAGAAGGAGATATTTTTGTTGGAGGAGATCATTCTATAACCTACCCTTTATTCAAAAACAGCAAGGCTGATGGTTTAATCATATTTGATGCACATGCAGATTGTGTAAACAATTTTAGCCCTCCAACCCATGAAGATTTTGTCAGAGTATTAATTGAAGAAAAGATAATAAGTCCAGATAAAATCTTAATCATCGGACTAAGAAACGTAGACCCTATCGAAAAAGAATATCTTAAAGATAAAAAAATTAATCATCTATATATGAATGAAATTAATGATAACCTAAATAAAAAAATCAACGAATTCTTACAAAAATTAGATAATGTTTATCTTTCAATAGATATTGATTCCTTAGATGGAGAGAAATATGTTGGTACAGGCTATCCAGAGAAAGATGGATTTGATTTAGACCAATTAAAAAAATCTATTAAAAATATTATGAAAAGTGGTAAGGTTATTAGAAGTGATCTAGTAGAAATTAATCCTAGTTTAGATAAAAATAACCTAACTGTTAATGCAGGAAGTGAAATTTTGAGGGTTATTCTTGGAAATAGAAACGTTTAAAAATACCCTTTTAATAACAATTTTATGAGAAAAACTGTTTATTTGTTTTTAATAGTAACATTATTACTTGTATTAAGTTTAAGTTTTGTTTCAGCTAGCGCTCCCTTCAATCATAGATATCAAGGAGATCCTCATAAAAGCAGTGCTTCAAATTATAGGAGTAATTATGGTGGAGGCTACTATGATAATTCTGGAAATTATAGATATAATACTATAAATCAGGCACAAAGGCCAACATTTAAAGGAAGTTATGGTAATTATAGGCAGGTCATGTATGCTAATGGTGATTGGAAGCCGACGCAGTATTTTGTAGATTATCCTGAGTTTGGGTTTAGGCCTTACTTTGGCGGGGGTTCTGGGATTTATGGTGGTTATGGAGGATTTGGAGGATTTGGAGGATTTGGTGGATATGGAGGATACGCAGGCTATAGTGGATTTGGTATTGGAATAAGCAGATTTTCTCCAGGTTACAGTTACAATGCATATGGGTTAAATTATTATCCTTCTTATAGCTACAGTTATGGTGGTTGCAGTTTTGGATGTTAATATGAATAAAAAATTTAATTTAATATTTGGAATATTTCTAATATTTTCAATAATTGCAAGTAGCCTTGTAAGCGCTAGTTATTACGGCGGAAATTATGGCTATGAAAATTATTATAACAGTTATAATTATGGACATAATTACAGAAATTATAATTATAAATCAAATATCATTTCAACAAGCTCAAGCTATAAAAAAGCTAATCATTTTTTCTATAAAAGCGGAACTAGTAATTATAGAAGTTATAATAGTTATTATCCAGGTTATAGTAATGTTAGATATGGAGATAGAAATTATGTATTAAACTTACATTATCCTGATTATAGTTATGTTACAGAAAATAGCTACAAAGAAAGCAGTACTCCTTATGGTTATTCAAAACATGAAGAAAGCAATCAAAGATTACTAAGTAGACCTGAACATCATCTAATATATTGGACCTATCGTTAAATATAACAATCTTTAAATAAATAAAATATCCCAAAGAATGATGAATAAAAAAATATTTATGTTTATATTAAGTGCCGGTTTTCTATTAGCGGTTATTGGAACTGTTGATGCCGCACTTTGCAAAGGATTTAATGGATATTATCACGATTGCAATTACATCTATGG
>CAYVEM010000033.1:0-8484 GCA_964450665.1 Candidatus Woesearchaeota archaeon
GCACTAAGCCACAGGATCTTAAGTCCTGCCCGTTTGACCACTCCGGAACCCTCGCATAAATTTGAGAATGATATTTAGTTTAAAAAATGTTTGGTATGACTATTTTCTTAAAATTTTAGCATATTCAGGAATAACATCTTTAGTAAACTTTTTCATCCCCTCTTTAGTCTTTTCATGGATTAATAATTTTTTAATAACTGAAAGAGGAACTGTAGCAATATGTGCTCCGGAATCTGCAGCTTCTCTAAATTGTTGCACATTTCTAATGCTGGCAGCTAGAACTTTTGTCTTACTACCTTTCAAAACTTTAACACATTCTTTAACTAAATCCACTCCACTAACAATTCCCTTATCACTTAGAATTTTGTTTCCTTTCTTATAACCTTTTTTAGGAAAATAATCAGATTTATCAAATTTAATTCTATTTACTTCTCTTATATAATCATCCTCTCTTCCCATGAATGGGCTAACAAAATTTGCTCCTGCTTTTGCAGCCAAGAGTGCTTGTTCTGGTGTAAAAATTAATGTGCAGTTTATTTTGATTCCTACTTTTCTTAAAGCTTTAATTGCTTTAATTCCATCTGCATCTCTTGTGCATTTATTTTCAATGCAAGGATCGACCGGAATTTTTACATAAACATTTCCATATTTACCAAATTTCTTTTTTAGGATTTTTCCTTCAGCAACCATATCTTCATAATTAGTTCCGATGACTTCTAAGCTGACTGGAAGTTTTCCACAAGTTTGTAGAATTTTAATTATGTATTTTTCTAAATTGAGATTGTTGGCAGAGGATGCTTTTTTGATTAAACTAGGATTAGTTGTTACGCCATCTAGAATTCCATAGCTCTTAACTTCTTTAATTTCTTCTAGTTTTGCAGAGTCTAAGAATAGTTTCATGTTATCACCTTGATAGAATATGACAAAATAGTTTATTAATTTAACCCAAAACCCTTAAATATTCTTATCTATTCTCATTTACATAAAAGAGATTTATCTAATATGCCAGGAAAAGAAGTATACGATGTAGCGATTATAGGGGCAGGAATTGTTGGGTTAGCTGGAGCGGTTTATGCTCGAAGAATGAATTTGAAAACAATTGTTTTTGGAAATGAACGCGGAGGAACTTTAGCCAAAACACATTTAGTTGAAAACTATCCAGGATTCATTTCATTATCTGGACCAGAATTAATGGATAAAATCCTTGAACATGCAAAAGTCTATCAACCAACAATAATCATGCGAGCTGTAATAGATGTAAAAAAGAAAGGGAAATTATTTGAGTTATCAACTAAAAAAGAAATTTATCAAGCTAAAATGATACTTTTTGCAACAGGTTCTACTTGGAAAGAACTTAATGTTAAGGGAGAAGAAGAATTTAAAAATAAAGGGGTTCATTATTGTGCATCATGTGATGCACCTCTTTACAAAGGAAAGAAAACAGCTGTTGTTGTTGGAGGTGGAGATTCGGCAGTGAAAGAATCTTTTTTAGTTGCAGAATATTTTGATGACGTTTATGTTCTAGCACGATCAACTTTCAAACCAGAACCCATAAACATGCAAAGAGCTAAAATTAATAAAAAAATTCATTTAATTGATGGAATACAAATAAAAGAAATTAAAGGAGATAAATTCGTAAATGAAGTAATCTTAGACAAACCAATAAATGGTTCAACATCTCTAAAAACTGACGCAGTATTTATAGAAATTGGCCATATTCCTTTAAGTGATTTAGCAATAAAATTAGGAGTAAAAACTAACAAAAAAGGAGAGATAATTATAACTAGAGAAACAACAACTAATATTCCAGGAATATATGCTGCAGGTGACGTAGGAGATCTAAAGTTCAAACAGGCTATAACAGGGGTTGGAGAAGCTGTAACGGCTATTTATACAATCTATGATGATTTAGCTAAGGCTGAGATATCACTTAGTGGTAATAATTGAATTAAACTTAGTGGATAATAAAAAAGAGAAACTATGAAACTATCTTTATCTAAGATTCTAAAAAGAGGAAAAGCTATGATTCTATCTTATGATCAGGGACTTGAACATGGACCTGAATCAGATTTTAATGATAAAAATGTTGATCCTTTGTATATAATTGATATAGCAAAAAAAGGTAAATTTACTGCGTTAGTTTTTCATAAGGGGTTAGCAGAAGCTTACAAGAAAGAAATAAAAGCATCTAAGGTTCCATTAGTAGTAAAACTAAATGGAAAAACCAATTTGAAAAAAGGGAATTATATTTCTAAACCTACTTGTACTGTTAAGGAAGCAATGAAATTGGGTGCAGATGCAGTAGGTTACACAATATATATAGGATCAATTCATGAAGGGGAAATGTTTGAAGATTTTGATAAAATACAAAAAGAAGCTCATAAAAATAATCTTCCAGTTATCACTTGGATTTATCCTAGAGGGAAGGATATTAAGAATGATGTTAGTAGAAAAAATATGGCTTATGCGGCGCGTACAGCATTGGAATTGGGAGCAGATATTGCAAAAATAAAATATGGTGGGAAACCTGATGATTTGAAATGGGCGGTAAAATCTGCGGCAAGAACAAAAGTAGTAATTGCTGGAGGTACTAAAAAAAATCCTAAAAAGTTCTTGGAGGATGTTAAAAATATTATGAATTCTGGAGCAATAGGTATTGCAGTTGGTAGAAATGTTTGGCAATCTAAGGATCCTATAAATGTAGCTAATAATATTAGGAAAATAATATGGAAATGAAAAATCAAGTTTGTAAAGGTCCTATTATTATTGTTAATTTTAAGAATACTAAAAAGGGAAAAGAAGTTTTAATTTTTTCTAAAAAGATAGATGGTCCTTGTTTAATAGCAGCAATACCAACAGTTAATCTTTCTGAAATAGCAAAGAATACGGATTTGATAGTAATTTCTCAAAACTTAAATGATATAACTCCTCAAGCTCTTAAAAAAACTGGGGCCCAAGGTACCCTTCTTAATCATTCGGATCATCCTTTGGAATTAGATGAGATTAAAAGACTTACTAAAGAATGTAATAGATTGAAATTGAAAGTAATAATTTGTATAAAAAATTTTGATAATATGGATGAAATAATAAAATTTAAACCTTGGGGGATAGCTTATGAAGATCCTAAATTTATAGGTACAAAAAATGCGATAACGAATTACCCAAAGAATTTATTGAGATTTATGAAATATTTTAAGGATTGTAAAAGTGTTTCCCTTTGTGGGGCAGGTATCAATAAAAAAGAAGATGTAGAAAATGCCTTGAAATTAGGTTGTAAAGGTGTGTTGATTAGTAGTGCAGTAATGAATTCAAAAAATCCAAAGGTTTTATTAAATAAATTGAGCTTGTTATAATATGAAACAAAAAAAGAGGGTGATAAAAAAAGAATTAGCGAAGAAACATTTTCGTGTAACTATCTTTGGTTCAGCGCGGATAAAGAAGGGAGATACTAGATTTAATCAAGTTAAATCTTTAGCGAAAATGCTTGGAGAAAAAGGAATTGATATAGTTACGGGAGGAGGACCTGGATTAATGCAAGCAGCATCAATTGGACATAATTTGGGGATGAAAATTTCAAAAAAAGAATCTCATTCTATTGGATTATTAATTAAATTGCCAAGAGAACAAAAAACTGCAGAATTTTTAGATATTAAAAAAGAATTTTATAAATTCTCAAATCGTTTAGATGATTTCATGGAACTTTCAAATGTTTTTGTTGTTGCTCCAGGAGGAATTGGAACAACATTAGAACTTTTTTATACATTGCAATTAATTCAGGTAAAACAAACTTGTAATGTGCCAGTTATACTTTTAGGAAATATGTGGGCTCCCTTAATTAAATGGTTAGAAAAATATCCTATAAAAAATAAATTAATGAATAAAGAAGATTTGAATTCTGTTTTCTTAGCAAAAAACTCTGAAGAGGCAATGAAAATGATAACTCAAGCTCATAAACACTATAAAAAAGGTGATAAAAATATATGCTTGAATTATAAAAGATATAAATTATATTAAAATAAAAATTAAATTTATGATTCTTTTTCTTTAATAAATTTGCATGCATCTAAGAAATTTTTAGAAATATATTTTTTCTTAGATTTTATTTTTTTAACTTTTTCAAACTCTTCAAGTCTATTACTAAATGGAACAAATATGCCATATCCTCCAGCGTTATTTGCACATTGAACATCGCTAAGTCTATCTCCTATAACATAAATTTTAGTATTCTCCTTATTCCAACCTTCTTTTTTTAGTGCACTATATACCATTCCAGGTTTTGGTTTTACGCAAGAAAAATCTCCTACAAGTTTTTTATTAAATGTATATTTATTTTTTCTTTTCTTAACATAATCTGAACTTGCTTTTCCACATAGTTCATAGCCATCTAATTCAATCCCTTTTTCTTTTAATAATTTCATGATATATTCACAAACTTCAATAGCTTTTTTTTCATCTAATAATGGAAATTCTTTTATTGCAGGCCCTGGTTGGTTGGTTATCATGTAGATTTTAACCTTGTTTATTTTTCTTAATTCTCTTATCCCCTGGCTTACTCCATTTAGAAATTTAATTAACTCTTTCCAATTTTTTTGTTTGCCTAGATGATAGCTACCTCCATCATAAACTATAGTGCCATCTCTATCTATACAAATTAGAATATTTTTTTTAGTCATTTACCACTTTCCTTTAACTGCTTCAATAATACTATCTTCATTAATGCCATATTTTTCTATTAATTTATCTTTATTACCACTATGAGGAATTTTTTTAATACATAAATGTTTTATTTTTATATTATTATCTAATAGGCTAGTTATCATTTCCCCTATTCCTCCTTCTTTGAAATGATCCTCCACAACAACAATCTTTTTACCATGTTTTTTAACAAAATCTAAAAATTTTTCTTTTTTAAAAGGTTTTATGCAATATAGGTCAATAACGCTGCATCCTTTTAATTTTTCACTAGCCCTTAAACATTCATGTAATGTTATGCCTGAACCAACTAATGTGCAATCTGAACCTCTTTTTAAAATTTTAAAATCTCCTAGCTCAAATTTTTCTTTTTTATTATATAAAACAGGTGTATCAGCTCTGGTTGTTCTGATGTATTTTAGTCCTTTTGTTCTAGAAGCTAAAACTGTTAGTTTTTCACAACTAACTGCATCGCTTGGATAAAAAATTGTACTTTCAGGAAAATTTCTAAACATACTTAAATCTCCTAATCCCATTTGGCTTACACCATCTTGGCCAATTGATACTCCTGCATGACTACCACAAACTGTAAAATTTGCATTTGAAAAAGTAGCCATTCTTAATTGATCATGAGCTCTAGTTAAGAATGCTGCAAATGTATTAGCAAAAATATTGTAGCCTTTTTTACTTAGCCCTAATGACATCCCAATCATATTTTGCTCTGCAATAAAACATTCAATAAATTGGTTTTTATTTATTTTGTTTGAATGAGTACTATTACTAACTTCTGCATCAAGAGCTAAGATATTTTTATTACTTTGTCCCAATTTGTTTAGAATATTACCATAGGCCTTTCTTGTAGCCATTGAACTTCCAATTCTATAATTATTAAATTTAACAGGATTAGTTTTAATTCTATGAGAAAACTTTTTGCGTTTTTCGATATTAAATTTGGGCATGGTTGGATTTGGAATTTTCTTTAAAGCTAATCTTAATAGTCCTTCATCTAGTGCCTTACCATGCCATCCATTTTTATTTTGAATATAATCAAAACCTTTGCCCTTAAGGGTCATAGCAATAATTACCTTAGGGGTTTTACTTTTTTTTCTTAAACTATTTATTATTTCATTGATATTATGTCCATCAATAATAATTGCCTTCCAACCAAAACTTTCAAATCTTTTCTTATAAGATATAGCATCATGACCTAACATTGTTTCTCCCCTTTGACCTAATCTATTCATATCGATAATTGCTGTTAAATTATTTAATTTGTAATAATTAGCTAACTGCATAGCTTCATAATTACTGCCTTCTGCCATTTCAGAATCTCCAAGTAAGACGTATGTATTATAATCCCTTCCGTCTAATTTAGCAGCTAAAGCCATTCCAACACCTACTGAAAGTCCTTGGCCTAAACTGCCTGTAGCTACCTTGGCCCATGGAAAAACAGATGGTAGAGGATGACCTTCAAATTTACTTCTGAATTTTCTTAAATTCATTATATTTCCAGAAACAGCTCCTGCTCTAAATAATGCACTATATAAAATTGGAGCTGCATGCCCTTTACTTAAAATAAATTCATCATTATTATTTGCATGAGAGTCTTTAATATCATATTTCATATAGCCAAAAAATAAACAACTTATAATTTCAGCACAGCTCATACAACTAGTTGGATGCCCACTACCTGCTTTAGTGGTCATTTCTAAAACATCTCTTCTCATAATATTTGCAATATCTTTCAAATCTTTTGAACCAACCATTCATCACCTCAAGAGAATAAATAAAATCAGGTTTTTATAACTTTTTATAAACCTTTTTATATCTTGATTAAGTATTTAACTTATGATTATGAAATTAACATTTTTATTAATATTAGCAATATTTGGAATAATTATATCTAGTTATTTAATTTATTCAAGAAAAAAATATAATAAGGTATTAATATGTCTTACAGAGGGATGTAATGATGTTTTAGATAGTAAATATAGCGCCATCTTTTCAATTAAAAATGATATTCTGGGTTTAATTTATTATTTGATCATTTTAACGGAATATTTTTTGTTGACATATTTAATGACAGGATTATTAATATATTTTAAGATAATCTCTGGAGTTGCATTAATTTTCTCAATATATTTATTTTATGTTCAAGCGAGGATATTGAGGAAGTATTGTATTTATTGTGTTCTTTCTGCAATAATTAATTTATTTATATTTTATATAATAGTAACCTTATAAGCAAGTTTAAAAATAAATAATACTTAGGTATATTATGGCAAAAAAGAGTGTGTTAGTTTTAGGTGCGACGGGGCGTATTGGTCCAAGTTTGCTTGAAGAATTGAGACGATATGCTAAGGACTATGAGATAATTGTTGGAATTCATAAAACAAAATTAAAAGATTTTAAATCAAAAAAAATAGATTTAACTAGTGTCTCTAAATTAAAAAATGCGTTTAAAGGGATTGATGTTGTAGTTAATTTAGCCGCAGAATCTGATCCAGGTGCTTCTTTTGATGATACTGTTAAACCAAATCTTTTAGGTGCTTATAATGTTTTTGAAGCAGCAAGATTGGCAAAGGTAAAGCGGGTTGTATTTGCAAGTAGTGTTCATGCTGTTAGGGGTTATGAATTATCAAAGACAGTAAAATCAACAGATATATCAAAACCAATTAATTTCTATGGAGCATCAAAAGTTTTTGGAGAAGCTTTATGTAATGTATTTTCAACGAAATATAATCTTAGTTGTTTAGCTATCAGGATTGGAGCTTATGTATCTAATGATTTGAAAAAGAAAGTTTGTATGACTAGAGATAATCTTGATTATGTTATAAGCCAAAGAGACTTAGGCCAATTAATTCATAAGTGTATAATTGCGCCAAAGAATATAAGATATGGAATTTTGGCAGGATCATCAAATAATAAACATCTTTACATGGACCTAAGTTCATCTAGGAAGTTGGTTGGTTATAAACCACAAGATGATGCATTTAAGATGTGTGAGGGAGTTAGGAAATGAAAAAAGTAGTTGGTTTAATTGGATTGGGGAAAATGGGTTCTTTAATGGCGGAAAATCTTCTAGATCATAAATATAAAGTTATTGCACATAATAGGTCTCCGGAACCAATAAAGAAAATTGTAAGAAAGGGAGCAAAATCGGCTTATACTATTGAAGAATTTGTAACTAAATTAAAATCTCCAAGAATAATAATTTTAATGGTAACTGCGGGGAAACCAGTTGATATGGTATTAAAATCACTTATGCCTCATTTAACTAAGGGAGATATAATTATTGATGGGGGAAATAATTATTATAAGGATTCTATAAGAAGATATAAATTATTGAAGAAAATGGGAGTTAATTTTTTGGATATGGGTACTTCAGGAGGTTTAGTTGGTGCAAGAAGTGGTGCTTCATTAATGATTGGAGGTGATGAGAAAATTTTTAGAAAAATTGAGTTTTTGTTTAAAGACTTGGCTGTAAAAGATGGTTATGGTTATGTGGGAAAATCTGGGGCAGGAAATTTTGTGAAAACAGTTCATAATGGGATAGAATATGCAATTTTGGAAGCTTATGCGGAAGGTTATGGTGTTTTAGACAAAGCTCCATACAAATTGGATTACAGAAAGATTTCTCGTATTTGGTCTCATGGGTCTGTGATTAGGTCTTGGATAACTGAGTTAGCAGAAAAAGAATTTACTGATCATAAAAATAAACTAAGAGGATTTAAAGGGAAAAGTGGTGGGGGAGAGACGGGTCGTTGGACAGTTAAAATGGCAGGAGAATTG
>CAYVEM010000034.1:0-8356 GCA_964450665.1 Candidatus Woesearchaeota archaeon
AACCCATTTACATCTGTGTAATCTTTTCTTTTAATTTGTGCCTTTGTAGGCTCTTTAAAAAACTTTTTTTTACTCATGAATATAATCAAAAAAATAGGTATTTAAAGGTTTCTTTTGTTACTTTTCTTGAGTAATGACATTAGAAAGGTTTAAAAGGGATTATAGGGTTATTTAGGTATAGTTTCTAATAAACAAGAAACATGAAACAATCAAAATGGTTGTTTCTAAATTTTAAATAAAAAACCTCTAATTTGATATAAATTACTCTAAATGTAGTAAGAATGGTAAATTAAAGGTGAAAATGGAAATAAAATGAATAGATTTGGAAGATTAGACCTTAAAGAAGTAATTGATAAGGCGGAAAATTGGGATCCTAAGTTAACTGTAGAGGAAAATATGAGAGATAACCGAATTGTTCCAATTATAACCTCTATGAATGGGGTTTGCCCAGACATAGTTAAACCAGAATATTGGGGGACATTTTTGAATATGATTGATGAAGAATTATTTGTTCCGTTCCCAGATCTGGGGCATTATCTTGATCCTCTTAGTTTTAGTTCAATTGATCCTAAAACTGGCTATTCAAATATTCTTGATTATGATGATTTAAACCAAAAATGGGTTTGGTTGCCCATAAATGGGTTAAATTAGTATTGGAGAATATTTGTATTTTTAGTAAAGTTTAAATATTATTCAAATACGGTAGTAATAACCTTTAAATAAGAAATTAAGTTAATATTAAAATGACTGAAAAGAATCAAAAAAGAATGGCAGGTTCAGCATCTAAAGATGCTGAAGGTCATAATTCTGAAGAAACATCTCTTGAAGATAAAAAATATCAAAGTCCAGAGTTAAGAAAGGTTGATGTGCCTCAAGCTCCTAGTCCTGCAGATACTAAGGAGATGCAAGAGATGAGGGCTAAGTTAGATGGTTTAAAAAAATATATAAATAAAAAACATAAATCTGTTAGTGGTATTGGCATTATCCCTCCTCAGGCCGCAGATATGTTTGATGATGAGAACGAATTAACTGAAGAGGAAAGAAAGGACAAGCCTATGCATTTGGTTGTTGTTTTACCAAATGATAAAGAAAAAGAGTTTAATGAAGTTAAGTTAGATATTTTGAAGAAGATTAAAGAAGATAAGTTGAAGATTTGGTTGAATATATTTTTGGAGATGGATTTATGGGAGATTTGTATGGATAGTAAGTATCCTATTATAGAGGCTATTGGAATGGCTTATCCTTTATTTGATAAAGGGATTTTAGGTGCCTTGAGAGTTGCACAGATTCATAAATCATTAGTTTTGAAAAAGTTTGAGAAATATGTTTATAGTTATGTTGTTGGGGGAAGTTTGGTTAGAGGAGAGATTATCCAAACCAGCGACGTAGATGTTTATATTATAATTGATGATACGGATGTTAAAAGAATGCCAAGGTTAGAATTGAAAGAGAAACTTAGAAATATTATTAATAGTTATGTTATGCAGGCAGGAGAGTTAGCTGGTGTTAAGAATAAATTGTCTACGCAAGTTTATCTTCTTACTGAATTCTGGGAAGGTGTTAAAGATGCTAATCCAATTTTCTATACTTTTTTGAGAGATGGAGTTCCTTTTTATGATAGAGGAGGATTCTTGCCTTGGAAGTTATTGTTGAAGATGGGTAAGATAAAACCTAGTCCTGAATCTATTGATATGTTTATGGGTACTGGAGATAAAACAAAAGAAATGGCTAAGAGAAGATTGATGGATATTGTTATGGGAGATATTTATTGGGGAGTTATTACTCCTAGTCAAGGTATGTTAATGATGTATGGAGTTCCTCCAACTACACCTAAGGAAACTGTTAATGAGATGAAGAGAATTTTTGTAGATAAAGAAAAAATGTTGGAGAAGAAGTATTGGGAGATTTTGGAGGAAATTGTTATTAAATATTATAAGGGATATGAGCATGGGAAGGTTAAGGAAGTTAGTGGAAAGGAAGTTGATAAATTATTGAAGAATTCTGAGGATTATTTGAAAAGATTGAGACAAATGAGAAATGAATTGGAAAAGAGAATGACTGAGAAATTATTTAAGGAGATTTATAAAAATGTATTTGATATTTTAGAGCATATGTTTGGTAAAAAGGCTCATACTAGTTTGGTTAAAGATTATGAGAAAGAAATTGTTAAATCTGGGAAAGGTAATCCTAAATATTTTAGGGCATTAAATAGATTGATAGCTATGAAGAAAGAGTTTACTGGTAAAAAGGCGCCTAGTAAATATGATTTTGAGAATTTAAGGAAGGATAGTGTTTATTTAATTGAAGAGATGACTGAATATGCTCAGAGAAAAGAACTTGGATTGTTACAAAAGACAAAGGTTGTTATTACATTTGATAAAAATAAGAAAGATAAACATGCTGATTTGTTTTTATGTAAGCCTGCTTTTTTAGTTGATGGAAATAAGATTAGCAAGATCGAGGGTAGTAAAATTATGAAAAGTGATGTTAATGAATTGAATAATACTTTAGCTAATTATAGAGGTGGAAGAGTTGTTATTGATAATGATATTATGAAGGCGTTGAAGAAAGAGTTAGGTAATTTTGATATTAGTTTATAATATAATTATATTTCTAATCATCTAAAATGTTTTAAATCGTTTTTTGTCTGATTATATATGAAAAAAGGATTTTATATTGGTTTGAGTTTATTAGTTGGATTTGGAGTAGGGTGGTATTTTAATTCTACAATAGGATATGATAGATTTATTAATAGAATTGAAGAACAAATTATGGAAAATAAAGTGAGAAAAGATTATTCTGAAAAAGATCGCTCTAAATTACGAGAAAAACTTGAATTGAAAATAATTGATTGGGATAATAAAAATAGGGCAGTATTCGCAGAAGGAGATGATGGAAAAGAGTATAAAATAGAGTATGATGAGATTTTATTAAAGGGTAGTATTTATGAAAAAAAAAATGAATGAAAAATAACATTTAGCAAGCTTTAAAAACCTATTTTTTCTAACAAAATTATGAAAGGCAAAGTTATACAATTCAGACGTGGATTGAAAAGAATTCATGAACGACATTTTTTAATAAATGTTGGAAGTAAGACTCGCGAGGATGCTAATAAGTTTGTTGGCAAGGATGTAGTTTGGACTAGTCCTGCTGGGAAGGAGATTAATGGCAAGGTAAGTTCTGCTCATGGAAATAAGGGATTAATTAGGGCTATTTTTGAAAAAGGATTGCCAGGTCAAGCTAAAAACACTGATGTTGAGGTGAAGGTTTAAGATGGTAGGTATTGGAACGGGGGATGACGGTCGTGATGATGACTTTGAAGAATTAGATGAGCAAGATATTCTAGACCAACTTAGATCTGAAGGGTTTAATGGTTGGGTTTATAATGGAGATGATTTTAATGAGGACGATCTTAGTGATGAAGAATTATCAAGAGAATATGATGATTATGGAGTTTATGAAGATGATAATTTTAATAGTGGATTAGAGTATAAAAGTAATGAAGGGGTTCCTAATTTTGGAGGAAGATTGAATACAATATTATATTCAATGACAGAATTGGGCAATGCTCATCTAGTTAGATGGCCTACATCACTTCCAATGCCAGTTCCTGGATCAACAGTATTAGATTTGGGAAAAAATAATACTGCAGCCTATGGAGGATATTCTAATAAAAATGGTGTTGAAATTTTATTGCAATCAGAATTTGGAACTCACTCAAACTGGGCTGATCCAAGTGAAAATCCATATGATAAGAAACTTTATCCGCATTTGCATGTTCCTGGGAGATCTTTAGATGATCTAGAGGGTCCTACTGATCAAGATTTAAAAGGATTAGAGGATGGAGAAAATATGGAGGGTGCTGCTTAAAATGGGATGTGGATGTGCTGCAGCAGGTAGGGCAGTTGCTGAATATCATCAGCCTGATTGTAAGTATATGATTGGATCTTCAGAAGGAGTTGAATATGCTGCTATGGGCCCTTTAGAAATGAATGCTTATTCTTTTGGGGGTAATTATTAAAATGATATATGAACTAAAAAGAAATGATGGAAGGAATGCTTCTAGTTATGATTTTACTAATAATATTCAATCTGCTAAGTATTTATCTCTTAGTGATACTTTTTTTTCAGGATTAGATTATAGTAGGCCTGGAAATACCGTTCCTACTATGAATGTACCAATAGAAGGGAGAGTAAGTTAATATGGCAGTTACACGAAAAGCAGCAGCATATTCGAAGAGAAAACCTCTAGCAAATACTAGAAGGTCAAAGAAACAACAGAAGAGTTATATTAAGACTATTCCTCCACAGAAAATTGTAAAATTTAATATGGGGAATATTCAGAAGTTTGAAGCTGGAGGATATAAGATAAAAGTTACATTGAGTGCTGGAGAAAATATTCAAATTAGGGATATGGCACTTGAAGCTATTAGGCAGGGATTGAATAAAGATATGACTAAATTAGTTGGTAAAGATTTCTTTTTGAGAGTTAATGTTTATCCTCATAATATTTTAAGAAATAATAGAATTTTTAGTGGCGGTAGTAAGGGGGAGAGAGTTCAGACTGGAATGAAGAATAGTTTTGGAAGTAGTGAAGGTAGAGCTGCAGTTATTAGAAAGGGAAAGGCTATATTTACACTTTATTTTAATGGTGAAGAAAATATCAAAACAGTTAGACATTCTTTTAAGAAAGTTACTCCAAAATTGGCTTGTAAGGCTATAGTTAAGTTTGAAAAAACTGAATAATATTGAAATTTTTTAGAATTGTGGTTTATAAACTTTATGTATCATTGGTTAATGATTAAAAATTAAATAAAGGTTTAAAAAGCAAATTCACGATTTTTACATGCAGGTGAGTTAAAATGAAGAAAAATATTAAGATTGGAATTGTTGTCAATGATGTTGAGAAAACTTTAGATATTAATGAATCTACAATATTGATGACTGCTATTGAAGCTATTAATAGGGGTCATAAGGTTTATTTTATGGGTGTTGGAGATTTATCTTATGACAAGGAGGAAAGAGTTTGTGCAAGTGCAGCATATGTTAATGGCAAAAAATATGATTCTATGGAGGAATATTTAGGGGCTATTAAGGAGCTTCCAAAAGAAAAATATACCAAAGTTTGTGTTTCTGAATTAGATATTTTATTATTAAGGAATGATCCTTCTCTTGAACCCCCTGAAAGAGCTTGGGCCAGGAGTATTGTTCTTGATTTTGGTATGTTAGCTACTAAACATGGAGTTATTGTTTTGAATAGTCCTGGAGGATTATCTAAATCTAGTAATAAATTGTATTTGCAACATTTTCCTGAAGAAATTAGACCTAGAACAATTATTACCCGAAATGGTGATGAGCTAAGGAATTTTTTTGATGAACAAAAAAAAGTGGTTTTAAAACCGCTATCAGGATCTGAAGGAAGAAATGTATTTCTAATTCATGGAAAAGAGGCCTCTAATATGGATCAAATGTTTGAAGCTGTTTCAAGAGATGGATATGTTATTGCTCAAGAATATTTATCAGAGGTTGAAAAAGGTGATACTAGGATATTTTTGATTAATGGAGAACCCCTAATGAAAGATGGTGTTTATGCCGCTTTTAAGAGGGTTAAGAAAGGTAAGGACATAAGAAATAATATTAGTGCTGGAGGGAAGCCTCGTAAAGCTAAAATTACTCCTGAAATGCATAGGATAATTGATATTATTAAACCTAGATTGATTCAGGATGGTATGTTTTTAGTAGGTTTAGATATTGTGGGAGATAAATTAATTGAGATTAATGTTTATTGTCCTGGAGGATTTGCGAATATTGAAAAGGTTACTGGAATTAATTTTGCATCATCTGTCGTGGACGCATTAGAAAGAAAAGTAGAATATAAAGGATATTACAAAGGAAAGTTTGATAATAATCAGATGGCAACTTTGTAAAAATATTTTTTATAATTAACCTAATTTTATTAAATAAGAAATTGCTAACAATATTAATCCGAGAAAAAATTCTGTGATTCCTACTTTTTTAATTGTTTTTTTGTTCTTTGAAATTTCTTTAAGCATATTTTTAGAGGTTAGTGGAAAAATAATTAAGAATAAACTTTCTAATAAAATAAAAGCTCCTAATATTCCAAATATAATTGATAATGTCATTAATATATATTGAAAAATTTATTTATAAACTTTTTGTGATCTTTGGTTATTCTTTTTTGCAGGCCCAACCTTCGGGACAATCTATATCACAGTATTCTTCATGAGGCATTTTATCTACATCAAAGAAATCTAAGTATATGCCTTTTCTTTGATGACTTGTTTTGAAGAAATCATAATTTTTTTCTTTGTTATAATTTTTGAATGTTCTATAATAATTATTTCCATTATCTTCTAATATTAAAAAAACTCTTGTAGTTTCAACATTGCTATCTTGATGATAGTAGAATTTATTTTCCATATAATCATTTGAATGATAATTTATAGTTGAAGCTGATACGATTGCTAATAAGATTAAAAATATGGGAAATAATAATAGCCTCTTTTTCATTTTGTAATTGTGTTTTAATACATAGAAATTAGTTGAATTAGGTATTTAAGGATTATTGTATATTAGAGACAACTTGATTATATATCTAAAACCTCTAAAATAAGCTCTAATCTCCTGTCGTACGCATGTTGTGGTAGCCATTTCCTATCTGGACCTGATAAATCTAACTTTTTTTTAAGGTAACCATAAGCTATCCATTGATTCTGTGGAATATTTTCTCCATATTCCTTAATAACCATTTCTCTCACCTCTTCAACAGTATATTCTCTAAAATCCATGATTTAATGCTCTTTTTTAATAAAATAGGAAGAAATAAGATATTTATAAGGATTTAGCAAGCGAAAAGTTTAAAACTGGCTAATTTTTGGAATTACTATGGGATGTAAATTATGGTTTAGAAAAAACCAAAATAAACCCAATAATAAATAGATTAAATAATTTAATCTTGTATTTTAATATGACAACTAAAATTCAAAGAAAAACAATGATGGATTATCTGGTTGATAAACTAGAAGGTTCTGAAGAGATAGTTAAACCTATGTCAAGAGAAATGCATGGTATAAATACAAATTATATTCTTTTTGGACAGGATAGAATTAATGGAATATTAGTTTTAGTAGATAAAAAATTTACAGGTACAAAATTTAGTGAACTTGATTTCTCAATAAGATATTGTGAAAATGAAAATGCAGAAAAGAAATTTGATAGATACAATTATATTTTTATGAAAAATGGAACTGACTTTTTTAGAAGTGCAGCTCAAAATAATAGATTTAAGAGTGATAGGGGCTTAAGTCTTAAATATTTAAGTAATGAAGATGTAAATAATCTTATTCTGATGAGGCCTGAAGAAATTTTATCTATGAATAAAAATAATGGTCTTGTTCAATATTATCAACCTTCTTCTCCAAGATTAGAAGAAGGAGTTTTAACAAATTCTTTTACTAATGTAGAACTTGATTATAGTCATATTGAAAATAATAATTTTAAGCCTCAAAACAAAGATTCAAAAAGATTGTTTTTGGCAAATTCTATAAGATTTGATCAAGAAGATTTAAAATTCCATGATAATTCTTATGTATTACCTAGAGATTGGAATTAAAATAATGAATTAATTCTAAATAGATGATTATCTACCAAGTAAATCCTGTTTTGAAAACTTTATTTTCATTTTTATGTTTTTCTTTTATTCTTTTTCTTTCTTCTTCAGAAATAAGTCCCACATAACCTTCAATTCCAAAACCTTCTTCATGTCCATTTATTGCATAAAAAACACCATCCAATGCAACATCATTAAAAACATCATATTTAGATTGAACATCAAGTTTTTCTATGACTTTTGATAATGATCCTTTTGATCTTATATATAATTCAGTTATTTCAGGATGATCTCTTTGTAGAATTCTACCCAAGTTTATACTTTTTTTTGTAGCAGAAATTTGGATTGTTATATCTTCATAATTTTTCATATAAAATTCGGTGTTTGAAGGTATTTAAAAGTATCTAAATAATTTAGTAATTATTTGATTTTAATAGCTGATTTTGAGATTTTATTTTTTCTTATTCTTTAAATGTTTTGTGAACATTACAAACCAAGGGCAAGTTATAGTTCCAATATAACCTAATACTAATAATATTAATGCGCTGACCCATAAATTTACAGGGTTTTTTATAGTGTATAGAAAATAGTAAATAAAGAAAAACCAGATTACAGCTTCAATAGCATACATTAAGTTCTCTTTTTTCATAGGGTAATTAAGTGAATGTTATATTTAAAGGTTGTGTGGGTAAATAATTACTTGATTGTTTAGTAGAGTTTAAATAC
>CAYVEM010000035.1:0-8078 GCA_964450665.1 Candidatus Woesearchaeota archaeon
TTAAATGTATTCCACTTCGCAGGAGTTGCTGAGATGCAGGTTACATCAGGTCTACCAAGATTAATAGAAATTTTTGATGCAAGAAGAACTCCTTCTACACCTGAAATGGAAATTTATTTGAATAAACAATATGATAATGAGAAAAATGCTAAAGTTTTAGCTGAAAAAATTAAAGAAGTTAGATTAAAAGATATAATTAAAGAGATTAGAATTAACTTTTCTGACAAAAAGATCGAAGCTCAAGTAGATAATGAAGCTGTTAAAAGAGTACATTCAACATTAGATACAATTGTTAAGAGAATGAATGAGTTTGGAAAGCTAGCTGGAACTGCGAAAGTTAATGGAAGTATGATTATATTTGATGGAAAAGATCTTGATTTTAAGGAAATTTATAAATTAAAAGAAAAAGTTAAAGAAACTCAGATTTCGGGTATTAAAGGAATCAGTCAAATTTTAGTTGTTAAAAGAGATGAGGGATATGTTATACTAACCGCAGGTACGAATTTAGAAAACATTATTAAATTTAAAGAAGTTGATCCTAATAGAACAATTAGTAATGATATTCATGAAGTTGCTAGTATACTGGGTATTGAGGTTGCTAGAGCAGTTATAATTAAGGAAGTTTATAAAGTTTTAAATTCTCAAGGATTAGACATTGATCCAAGACACTCTAAACTAATATCTGATGCTATGACTAATGAAGGATTAGTTAAAGGAATAACTAGAATGGGAATTATTTCTCAAAAATCTTCTATACTTGCTAGAGCTAGTTTCGAAACACCTATTAAACAATTTGTTAATGCAACTTTGAAAGATAATAAGGATGAATTAAATTCAGTAATTGAAAATATAATCTTAAATCAACCAGTTCCTGTTGGTACTGGACTTCCTGGATTGATGGTAGAAGTTGCAGGACCTTTAACTGACAAAAAACCTAAGTCTGATAAAAGTGTCGCTAAGTTGACAAAAGATACAAAAGATACAAGTGATAACAAAGACACAAAAGCTAAATAATTTTTTATTTCTATTAGATAAGTTTATATATGGTTAATTTTAGGCATTATTATGGTAGAAATTTCAATGTTGGGATCAGGATCTGGTATGAATCCAGACTTAAGTAACACTAGTTTTCTTGTTTCAGAAAAAGATGAAGCCAACTTATTAGTAGATTGTGGATTTACAGTACCACAGGTTTTGTCTGAGAGACAAATAATGAAAGATATTGAACATATTGCAATAACACATACACACTCAGATCATATTGGAGGATTAGAATTATTAGGATTTTTTAAATACTTTGCACCAAAATTCATTTCAGGAAAAAAACCTACCCTTTACTTACCTTCAGAAAAAATGAAAAATACACTTTGGGAACACACATTAAGAGGTGGAATGGGATTTTCAAGATCTGGCGAACACAAATTTCCTTATAAAACAGAAAATATGGAAACTGATAGGCCAAAGGTTTTAATGGAAGAAGAAGGTTTAACAGTTCATGGAAAAAATCTTAATAAAGGAAATGATTTATTTGGAGAAATATATGGGTTAACTGAACCTGAAAGAAACTTGGAGGATTATTTTAATGTTCAAGTTGGAGAAGAACATTCAATAAATGGAAAAAACATTAAATTTTTTGAAACTCCTCATGTAAGAGGATTAGAAAATTATGGATTAAAAATTAAAACAGATAATGCATATGTTTTTTATTCTGGAGACACAATAGCTAGTCCAGGAAAACTAGATGCAGATGTTATTATTCAAGATTTACAATTTCCAGATTTTAATGTAAATTCTAAAACTCAAGAAGTTAACTCTGAATCATGTAATAATGCTCATACTACACTAAGAGAAATTATTAATCCAGAATATATGAAACAAATTGGTGAAGAACAAAGAAGTAAAACTTATTTTACTCATTTATGGACAGGACATAAGCAAAGAAGTAATAATCCAAAAAAATATGGTTATGCTGGATTTCTTTTACCAGGAGATCACCTTCGTGTTAAAAATAATAATCACCGATTAATTGGGAGATAATAATTATTTCTATTTTTTGTAATTTATCGTCGATAAAATAAATTCATGAAATAAAAAGGTTTATATAGCAATTAATCGATTGTTTTTCATACTACTTATAAAATGATGAAAGTTTTAGATATGCAATTCATAAGGTATGCGAATCTTTTTAATAAAGTTACAAAAATTAGATGTAGTCATTGCTTTGAATATAATAATGCAATAATTTTTGCTATTCCTAGAAAATTTGTTATGAAGGCTATTGGCAAAAATAATTCTAATCTTGAAAAATTAAGCAGAATTATTGGAAAGAGAATTAAGATAGTTGCAATTCCAAATGGTAAACAAGATGTTGAAGGATTTGTTTCAATCATAACAAAACCAGTTAAATTTAGTGGTATCGAGTTGCGAGGAGATGAAGCAATTATAACCGCTGGAATACAAAGTAAAGCTGCTTTGATTGGAAGAGGAAAGATTAGACTTTTAGAAATGCAAAATATTTTAGGACAATATTTCGGTATAAGAAGAGTTAGGATCAAATAATTTTATAAATTAGATTAACTTACTTATTATTTATGGGCGGGCTTAATGATTATGGGAAATTTATTACTCAAAAAGAGATTTTATCCAGTTTAGACAAAGATGAAAGAATTATATATTTATTAACAACAGGGAAAGGGGATGGACATAGATATAATTATAGAGAAACTGCATGTATTTTAAGAAAAACTGAAGATCAAGTAGTTATCATCCAAAGAAGAGCATTAGAAAAATTAGACGAGCTAGATTAAGACTGCATTGTTGCATTAAAGGGAGCTCAGTAGATGACCATTTGATCAGCTGAACATTCCTTGTTTTACCAAGATTTCATATAATTGAAAATTTGTTCGTTTACTTTTTTATTTTAGATTTAATCCCATAATATAATCCACTTAAAACTGCTCCAAAAATTCCAAGGATAATATCTTTTAATGCATCAAGGGAATCACCTTGTTCTCCTAGATAATTTGAAGTTGTTAATCCTGAATTTTTAATCCAAGTATATAAATATTCAATTACTTCAAATATTCCTTTAAATCCTGAAATAATTAAAATTGTAACTATAATTACAAATATTCCTTTTTTTATTTTCACAAATTTTGTTAATATATCTAATGTTGGAAAAAACCATAATACTCCAAATAAAAAATGAATAAGTCTATCATAATGATTTCTTTGAAATTTAAAATTATCTTTTAATATGTCAAATAAAGGCATTTCAGAATAACTATAATGAGCCCCAATAGAGTGTAAGACCATAAAAATAAATAAACATGTATAACTTGTATTTGACAATCTAAATTTTTTATAAGAAACTAAGATTATTATCAAAAATAAAAAAACTAGTATATTTTCGTCAATCCAAACACTTCTATATTTAGGTTTAATAGCTAAAATTATCCAAATAATTGCATAGATACTTAAAAGTACTAATGGATATTTATCTGAATATTTATTTTGCATAAATTAAATTAGGATTTATGGTTTATAATTCCTTTTAATTGCTTCCAGTCGATAAGCGAGAGCGTAGCGTGGTCGAGGCAATCTGTTTGGGGGGTATTAGTTAAAATAACTTCCGCTTATGCAACAATGCAGATTAAGACAAAGCTTTTTAAACCCCTTTTATGATAAGTTATTGTAACAGAAGAGTTACTTATTAATAAATTGCCTTGAGGTTTTGGTTATTATCCAAGATTTCTAGCTTTTTTATTAAAATTTTAAGTATAAAATGGGACTTAGAAACGCAACAAAATTAATGAAGAATCGAAAGAAATTTCGATGGAGAGATCGTAAATATAAAATGAAAACTCTTGATTTATTTAAGAAATCAGACCCATTAGGTGGTAAAAACCAGGCTAAAGGAATTGTTACAGAAAAAATTCAAAAGGAAGCAAAGCAGCCAAACTCCGCAATGAGAAAGTGTTGCAAAGTCCAATTAATTAAAAATAGCAAGGTAGTTACAGCATTTATTCCTGGAAATTTAGCTCAAAAATTTATTGATGAACACGACGAAGTTATTATAGAAAGAATCGGCGGTAAACAAGGAAGATCTAAAGGAGATATTCCTGGAGTTAGATGGAAAGTTACTAAAGTAAATGATCAGCCACTTCCAAGATTGTGGATGGGTAAGATCGAGAAAGGAAGAAGATAATGACAAACTATGATTTAATATTAGATAATGAAGGTAATAAAATGGTTCTAAGACCTCGTGCATTTGGTTTAAACCCAGCCATTAGTTCAGATTATATTGGCGGTGAACAATCTTATAATGAGCAAGTTAAAGCAAGTGAATTAAGAAAAGCCGCTGGCGCAGAAAGAATTAGTATCTATGATATTTATGATATGGAAGATCAATTAACAAATGGAGATAATTTTTAAAATGGAAACAGAACAATTACAAGAAGTTAATGAAGAAATGCCTGAAGAAGAAGTTATAGACCAAATGGCAGAACTTGAAAATAAAAAAGATGATTTCAAGTTATTTGGACTTTATGATGTAAGTGATATTAAGTTGATTGATCCGGGTATGAAACGTTATATTAATCTTGAACCAAAATTAATGATTAAAAGTCATGGAAGAATTAGAGAAAAATTTGGTAGAGCTAAGATAAATTTACTTGAAATTTTTGCAAATCTAATTGCAGTTCCTGGACATAGAGGAAAAAAACATAAAATACAAACTGGATGGAAAACAGGAAAATATAGCCAAAATATGAAGATTGTTGTTGAAACTCTAAAAATAATTGAAAATAAAATGAAAATGAATCCTGTTCAAGTTTTAGTGACTGCCTTAGAAAACGCAGCACCAATGGATGGAGTTACTGTAATTGAATATGGTGGAGCAAGATACCCTCAAGCTGTTGATATTAGCCCATTAAGAAGAGTTACTATGACTTTAAGAGTCATGGTTCAGGGAAGTTATGATAAAAGTTTTAATAAGAAAACTAAAATTGAGCAAGCTTTAGCTAATGAGATTATGAAAGCTTATAACAAGGATACAGATAGTAGTGCTATGTCTAAGAAAAGAGATGGTGAGAAGCAAGCTGATTCAGCTAGATAAAAATAAAAATTATATTTTTAAAGGTTTTTTATAAGTTATATTATATTTCAGAAAGTTTTAAAAACCAAATTTTGTATGAATAAACATCACTATGGCTAAGAAAGAAACACCATTCGAGAAGATTGTACGACTTGTTAAGAGTCAAGATACTATTAGAAACATTGCAACTAGCGCGCATATTCACCATGGAAAGACTGCTTTAACTGATAATTTGTTAGCTGCAGCAGGTATGATGCATGAAAAATTAGCTGGAAGTCTCGAAGGTGGAATGGCAACTTGGGGACATGCAGATGAACAAGAAAGATTACTAACAGTTGATGCTGCAAATGTAAGTATGGCTCACGAATTTGAAGACAAAGAGTATTTAATTAATTTAATTGACACTCCTGGACACGTTGATTTTGGAGGTAATGTTACCAGAGCCATGAGAGCTATTGATGGTACAATAGTTTTAGCCTGTGCTATTGAAGGAATTATGCCTCAAACTGAAACAGTTATGAAACAAGCCCTAAGAGAAAGAGTTAAACCAATTTTATTTATTAATAAAGTTGATAGAATGATTACAGAATTAAAATTAACTCCTGAAAAAATGCAAGAGAGATTTAAAAAAATTATTGATCACTTTAATTTATTACTTGAGCAAATTGCTGAAAAAGAATATGCTCAGAAATGGAAAGTTAACGTTGCTGATGGAAGTGTTATTTTTGGTAGTGCTAGAGAAAATTGGGCAATGAGTGCAAAATTTATGCAAAAGAAAGGAATTAGTTTTAAAGATATTATTGACAATCAAAATAAAGAAGATGCAGAAGATAAAAAAGATTGGTTCTGGGAAAATGCACCATTATTTGAAGTATTATTAGATTCAGTAATTACCCATCTTCCTAGTCCTGTTGAAGCACAAAAATATAGAATTCCAAAAATTTGGCAAGGAGATTTAGAAAGCGACTTTGGTAAACAATTACTTTCATGCGATCCAAATGGTGAACCTGCTTTTGTAATCACAAATACAATCATTGATGCAAAATCTGGTAAGGAAGTTAGTGCAGGAAGATTATTTTCAGGAACCTTAAAACCGGGAATGGAAGTTTATTTAAATACTGATAAAAAGAAACAAAAAATACAACAAGTTCTTGTATATAATGGAGTTAAACCAGAACAATTAGAAGTAGTTCCTGCTGGAAACGTTCTAGCTATTACTGGCCTTACTAGTCAACCAGGAGAGACAGTTACAGTTAGTCCTCAGGAATCTTTTGAAAATATTAAACATATCTTTGATCCAGTTATTACAAAATCTATTAGTGTTCCAAAAGCTCAAGATCTACCTAAATTAATTGAAGTTCTAAAAAAGGTAGCTAAAGAAGATCCAAGTTTGCATATTGAGATTAATGAAGAAACTGGAGAAAATTTAATCTCTGGAATGGGAGAATTACACTTAGAAATTATTGAAAATAGAATTAAAACAGAAAAAGGAGTTGATGTGAAAACTGGAGAACCCATTGTTGTTTATAGAGAAACTGTAAGTAAAAAAGGTAAAACTGGAGAAGGAAAATCGCCTAATAAACACAACTTGTTTTGGATTGAAGTTGAACCTTTAGAAGATGCAGTTTATGATTCTATTAAAGCAGGAGAACTTCCAGAAGGTAGAACTAAGAAAAAGAATGAAGAATTATGGACAAAATTAAACGAACTAGGAATTAGTAATGATGAAGCAAGACAATATAGAGATATCTACAATGATTGTGTTTTCTTAGATAAAACAAAAGGAGAAGTTCATATGAATGAAGTTATTGAAATGATTATGGATGGTATTGAACAAGTTATAGATGCAGGAGTTCTAGCAAGAGAGCCATGTGGAAAATTAAAAATTAGTCTAGTTGATTTAAAATTACACGAAGATGCAATTCACAGAGGCCCCGCCCAAGTTTACCCTGCAGTTAGAGATTCTATAAGAATGTCTATCGAAAGTGCTGGTCCCGTTTTATTAGAACCTCTACAAACATTATTATTAGAAGCTCCAATAGATTATATGGGAGAGCTAACTAAGTTAGTCAGTGCTAAGAGAGGACAAGTTATTGACATTGAACAACCGGCAGGACAAGTTGCAGTTAAAGCCAAAATGCCAGTTGCTGAAATGATTGGAATGAGTTCAGATATCAGAAGCTCAACTGAAGGAAGAGGCGGATTTAGCATGATAGATCAAAACTTCGAGAAAGTTCCTACCCAATTACAAGCAGAAATTGTTAAAAAGATAAGAACCCGAAAAGGAATGAAGGATAACGAATAAGATGATAATTACAAAAATATTACAAAGCAAAGCAATCCCTCTATTGTAATTATTATTGTGTTAATTTCTAAATAAACTCTTATATATTTTTATGAAAACCGTTAAAGATTTTTTATGGACACCAGGAATGACTGTTAAACAGTTGGTTGATGATTTTGGTAGTTTAGGTTATCAAAGTATAGAATTGAATAAAGCAAGTGATTTAGTTTGCAAAATGAAACAAGAGGGATGTAAAATTTTCCTAACTTTCACTTCTAACATGGTTACAACAGGACTTCGTGGATTCTTTGCTCAAATGATTAAACTAGGCATGGCAGATGTTATTGTAACTACTTCTGCTAGTATCGAAGAAGATATAATAAAATCCTTGGGAGATCATGTAGAAGTAACAAGTTTTAATGCAGATGATATTGCAATGAAAGAAAAAGGAGAAAACAGAGTTGGAAATCTATTGATAAGAAATGAAAGTTACATGAAGTTCGAAGACAAGATGAAAGAATATCTTGAAACTATCTATCAAAAACACAAGAGAATTGATGTTAGTTTATTTTTGAAAGAATTAGGCCTATAATAAGGATTCAGATAGTTATCTTATTAGTAAAAAAAGAGAGTCTGAAAAGACTGCAGATAGTGCGAGATAGTTTTAAATAATATTAATTCTGTATAAATATGTAAAAA
>CAYVEM010000036.1:0-7222 GCA_964450665.1 Candidatus Woesearchaeota archaeon
TTCTCCTAGATTCAACCAACATCTGAGCATTTTCAGTCTGAGCAACACCTATTGCGGCCTGCAAATTTGTTAATCTATAATTTGCACCAAGGTCTCTATGCAAAAATCTAGGAATCTCAAAAGCATAATTTCTAAACTTTCTCATTTTTTCCGCATAATCCGGATTATTAGTAATCGCCATTCCACCTTCACCTGTAGTAATTATTTTATTTCCAAAAAAACTAAAACACCCAATATCTCCCATACTTCCGCATCTTTTTCCATTATATTCTGCTCCATGAGCCTCAGCAGCATCTTCTATAACAACTAGATTATGCTTTCTAGCTATATCCATTATTTTATCCATTTCACAAGGATGCCCATAAATATGGACTATAATAATCGCTTTTGTTCTCTCAGTTATTTTCTCTTCTATCTTATTCTCATCAATATTCCAAGTATCTCTTCTACAATCAACTAATACTGGCTTTGCCCCCGTTTGACAAATAGCAACTAAAGGAGCACTCATAGTAAATGTAGGCACAATAACTTCATCTCCTTTCTTCAATCCAATAGCCATACAAGCCAAATGAAGAGCCGCATAACAACTTGTACAACTCACTCCAAACTCAACCCCGCAATAACCACTAAAATCCTCTTCAAATCTAGTAATAAATTCTCCAGAGCTACTTATCCAATTAGTATCCATACATTCCTGCACATATTTCTTCTCATTACCTGGTAACCAGGGTTTGCATACAGGTATCATTCTAAACCTCCATAAAGTCTATCTATAGTTTCATAAATATAAGGAAACATCTCATTTCTCATTTTTGGTAACTCTTCAGGATTAAAAACTGCAAAACCAGCCCCTTCACCAAGTCTTATTTTACTTAAATCTCCATCAAATCTTCCTTGAATAAAATGACAGATTCCTGAGAGGGGATTTTTATATTGATCTTTCTCACTAAATTCAACCTCATCAAAAAATTCAACATCATATATTTCCAATCCAGTTTCCTCTCTAATAATTTCTCTATCAAATGCCGCAAAAATATTTTCATTATCTTCTGGTTCAATTCCTCCTCCAAATACTGTCCAATGACCTGGCCAAGTATTATAATCCCAAGTTTTTTTCTGCAAAAGCAGCTCATTATCAGGATTCCTAATAAGTGCTCCTACATATTCCTTCATTGGCAGACTCATAGCCCTAAATATCCAAATCAATTTTTAAAGATTTATATCACTGATTATATTCTATATTAACTCTAAATAAATCATCTTCATATCCGCTACCTTCTCTAGATTCAGTGTCCATTTCAATCATTACAGACCTCTCTATCGCCTTAAACTGATGAATTACTCCTGAAGGTATGTTTATCATCTCTCCAGCTCTAACAACGACCTTTTTCACATTTGCTGGCTGATTTGATGGTGCTAATAAGACTTCAAAACTTCCAGATAAAATATAGGTATATTGATTAGATTTTTTATGATAATGATTTCCTCTAACGACCTTCTCTTCAGTAGTTATCATGCCAACATGTTTAAGATCCGTATTAACAAAATCAACAATCACTCCTCTTTCATCCATAAAAGCAGGATCAATCTTTTTTACACTAACTCCGAATAAATTTTCATTTTGCATTTCCATTATAGTTATTTTGGGAATTGGTTTTATAAACTTCCCCCCTCCTTTCAAAAATTTCTTAGAAATCTCATTGTTTACTATTTCATCAAAAAAATTCCATGCAAATATAATTCCATAATCTATTTCTTCTTCTAATAATCTCTCTTCAGAAATAATAGGGATATGCATTCCAGGAGTATAATGATCTAGTTTAATTTTAGATTTTTCCGTCATAAATTTAATATCATAATGGTCTAACTTACAATAATTTAACAGGGTATTTCCTTTGGCAGGAGCACTAACTCCTGCAATCTTCTTACCTTGTCTCTTTAGATCATATAATAAATCTACAAATTCCCTTCTATGTTTATTAACATTTTCAGAAAATTTATCTAAAACTTCTTTTTTATAAATTCCTTTTTCCTCTTCAAAATCTAACATATCCTTAACACTGCTATCAATTCCTTTAACCCCTTTTCTACTTACAAATACTCTTATAGAACTTCCATGGATATCATATTTTTCAACATTAAAAACTTCAAATCCATATCTTTCAAAGAATTTGACTAATGGTCTTAAACTAAGATATTCTAAATGGTCCAAATAAATTGTATCATATTCTAGATTATCAATTAGATTAATAAGATAAGGAGCCTCCATAACAAAAACTCCCTCATCATCTAAAACTAATTCCAAACTTTCCATAAAACCTTCTTTATCATCAATATGTGCAAAAACATTAGTTCCACAAACTACCTTTGCTTTACCTTTTTCATTTACAATTTTTTGAGCAACTTCTTTACCAAATAAATTCTGCCAGGTTTCAATACCCCCTTTATTAGCTATTTTAACAATCTTTGGAGCTGCATCAATCCCCAAAACATTACAACCATTATTCTTAAATCCCTTTAACAAAACACCTACATTACTTCCTATATCTACTACAAAATCCTCATTTAAATTAAATTTATTACATATAGAATCTGCCATATCAAAGAAATGTTTCTTTCCAGTTTCAGTTATGCTTGATTCATAACTATATTTATCATCATACAATAGTTCAGGATTTACTGCATAAGTTAATTGCGTTAAACCACAATCCTTACATTGAGCTACCTTTAAAGGAAAATGAACTTCAGGGTTTTCCATATCTTCATCATTTAATATCCCATCTGCAGAAGGTAAAAATCCTAAATCTAAAAATATATATAAATCTGCAGAGTTACACATTCTACAATTAGTTAATCTTCTTCCAAGATTATTCATCTCTTTTTCTATAAAGGTATGAAACATGTCCTGGATGATTAAGAGCATCCCATGCAAGACTTTCACCTCTTAGATGAGCTTCCCATCGCTTCAAATCAGCATCTACCATTAACTTAACCAATTCATTAAATTTTGTTTTTGGTTCCCATCCTAAAATTTTCTTGGCCTTGTTATAATCTCCTTTCAGATATTGAACTTCATAAGGCCTCTTATATTGCTCATTAATTCTAACATACATTTTCCAATCCAATCCCACTGCCTTAAAAGACTCTTCAACAAATTCTTGAACAGAATGCGTCTCATTAGTTGCTATAACAAAATCTTCAGGTTTATCATGCTGTAAAATTCCCCACATCAACTCAACATATTCCTTAGCATATCCCCAATCTCTCTGCGCATCAAGATTTCCTAATATTAATTGATCACTTAATCCCAATTTTATCTTGGCAACTTCATTAGCAATTTTTCTAGTCACAAACTCTAAACCTCTTAATGGACTTTCATGATTAAATAACATGCCATTACAAATAAACATTCCATAAGACTCTCTATATACTCTAGATATTTCTAGTGCAAGCAATTTAGAAACTGCATATGGAGAATTTGGTTTTAATGGTGTATCTTCAGATTGGCTCCCATCTTCATTTACAGAACTTCCATATAACTCACTAGTGCTTGCCTGATAAACTCTTATATTCTTATTAAAATTTCTAACAATCTCTAATATCCTTAACAATCCTAATCCATTAACATCTGCTGCTTGAATTGGTTGATCAAAACTACTTCCAACAAAACTTTGAGCAGCTAGATTATAAATCTCATCTGGATTTGATGCATGAATTGCTTCTGCAAGAGAGCTCATATCTGACATATCAGCACTTATAAACTTAATATCATCCATAATCCCCAAATATTGCAATCTCCAGAAGTTAGGCGTAGAAACCCTTCTAACTATCCCAAAAACTTCATATCCTTTTTCAAGCAAAAATTTAGCGAGATATGCTCCATCTTGTCCAGTTATACCTGTAATCAATGCCTTTTTTTTAACACCTTCCATTAAAAACAACAAGAAAATTGATTTATATATATTATGTAACAGAAATGTATATGTTAATAATAACTTGGTCTCCTAAATTTTATCCAAAATAACTCCCAATCAAAATCATATTCCAATGCTCATCATTCAGAGCTTCATCTAAATTATAGGAGGGGGATTCATGCAACATATTAATTCCAACATCTTCCATATACTGTTTTATTTCTAAAGGCAAGAAAAACCTAACTTTATGATGCTCTTCATATTCATCAACTAATTCTTCTTTGTCATAAACTTTAATCTCAAACCTAATATTATTCACAAAATTCTGCACATCTAAATTTGGATAACTAGTTCTAACTATCTTCAAATCTCCTTCTTCAATAACCTTCTCTCTAATAGTTGGAGGATCTTTAACAACACCTAACCCATTCCAAACATCTAATATCAACAATCCCTCTTCAACCAAATGTCTACTTATACTTTCGAAAAAACCATTAACTTTATCTTGTTCAGTCAAATAACCTAATGAAGAGAACATACAAATAATAACATCAAACTTTTCATTCAAATCAAAATCACTCATATCTCCAACTATATAATTTGCTTCAGGAACTTTTTGTTTAGCAATTTCAATCATCTCAGCAGATTGATCCATTCCAGTTATCTTAAATCCTAAATCAATCAACTTCCTATCATGCATTCCAGTACCACACCCCAAATTCAATATCTTTAATCCATCTGTATTTTTATCAAATCTTATCATGATATCTTTTAAAAATCTAGCTTCAAATCCATAATCTTTCTCTTTATTAAATAAATCATAATGCTTTGCGTAATTTTTCTCATATGCCATATTAATTCTCCATAATTATCTGATTTAATCTCCTAATAAAATTATCTTCTGAGAAATCCTTAGATCTTTCTACAAAATCCTCAGTCTTAATATTATCAACTATATTTAAGACACCTGATAAAACCCTACTTCCTTCTTCAACATTCTCAAATCCAAAACCCAATTCTCCATTCTTTAAAACTTCTGTAAAACATCCACTATTTCTATGGATAAGAATTATATTGCCTGAAGACATGGCCTCAATAGTTGTAAGGGTATTACTAACTTCTCTTTGAGAATCTATTATAATTTTTGATTCAGCCAAAATTCTTTTCAAATCTTCAAACAAAGGATTCCGTATTATCTTAACTCTACTTCCAATTCCTAAATCCTTTATTAATTTATTCAATTTATTTAAATATTCAGGAGTATCTGCCGTAGCCGCTCCAAAGATAACTAATTCATAATCATTATAATTGGCAGTCCCTTTGGTAAATATCTTTATAGAATCTTCAATTAATTTATGTGGTGAAATCCTCCCAAAAATAGATATTTGATTTTTCTTAATATTATCACTAAGAAAATCTTCAACTCTTATAACTGGATACAATCTAATATCTTCAGTATCTAAATTATAATGTTTTCTCATTTCTTTTCCTGTCCATTCATCAACTGCATAAATCTTATGATTACTACTTGGAATGGTAAGTGTTCTAGCCCCCAATATTGTTTTAACCTTTTCAGTAAATTTTCTCTTAAAACTCCAATCACTATCTGAATAAATATTAACACAAGAAAATCTCCAAATTATATATTTATTATAATTTTCAGAAGTAAGAAAATTATGCATATATCCTCCATCAATATCAATAATCAAATCAACTTCCTTTATCATTTCATTAAACTCTTTCTTCATAAACTTTCTAGGTAAAAAGTTAGTTTGACAGATTAATGATTTTAATTTATTAGGATAATATGTTTTCCTTATCTTAATATCTCCATACAATTCCTTGATTCTAGCATAATTCAATTTAAAGGGAGTCAACAAATAAACCTCTTTTCCCATTTTATTCAGAGCCCTTATGGCATTAACTATGACACTTGGAGCCCCTCCTGGCTCAGAAATCTTAAACATAACTACCAATCCTATTTTTTCCTTCATTGGTATAATTAATTGCAGGGTCTTATAAATATAATGACAATTAATGTTCAACAACCATTCTATCTTCTTTTGAATCTCTCATGGCATTAGATATATCTTCATACATATCATACCATCTTTGCTCACCAGTTATCTTATACAACTCCCTGGCAGCAGAAGCCAAATTAGCTAATGTAACAAAATTTCTAGCTAGATTTATTCCTCCAGCTTTTTTCCTTAGATCTCTAGTAACTTCTGGTAAATTAGCAACGGCCCTTAATGAAGCTTCCCTCATAATAGGATTTCTAGGAAGAGTTATTTCTGGATGTGCCAAAATTGTTTCAGAATTAGGAATTTCAACTTGGGTTCCAATATAATCATTACCTGTTGATTTACTTTTAAACATAACTTTACCTTTAAACAATTCTTCCTTCCAAGGAAAATTTTCCACGAGTTCAAAATCTCCATCTCCCCAATCTAATGTACCTGGTAAGGGAGTTATAAACAAAGTAGCAGCACCATCAATCTCCAAACTAGAAAGATTTTTAACAATTTGAGTAGCACTTTCATAAAATGTATCTGGAGTTGTTATTGGAGTATATAAGATATAATTTTCAGCACAAGCTAATCCTGCATCCAAAATCTCATGGACTGCCTCTAAATTTCTTTCAGGAGCAATATTCTTCTTCATACTATCCAACTCTATTTTTGAATAACTTTCACTACCTACTGAAACACATTTAAAACCCGCCTTCTTTAACGAATTAGCTATTTCAGGATCAATATTATCTGTTCTAGTTCTACAAAAATACATCATATCTTTTTTCAATCTACCAGATTCTCTAGCTTCAATAATCATATTTAGAGTTTCCATAGCTCTTTTCTTATTAATAACAAAATTTTCATCATCAATATAAGTCCCTTTTATAAAAGGATAAACTTCTTGAACTTTTTCCAAAATTTTAATAATATTTTCTGATTCAACATATCTTACCGGAGAATATTTTTTCCCCATAGTAGTTGAAAAGAAAATAGAACTTTGACAAAAAGTACATTTATAAGGACAATGATCACTTGAAACAAATCTAAAGAAAGTATCTTTATTCCCTTCAAACATATTTCTACTCAACTTCCAATATTTGTAAATTGGGGAAGTATGCAATAATTTATGAAATGCAGTCATACTTATATCCTGATATGCATGATCCGGAATCCTCTGACTAACATGCTCGACAGTTATAGTCCCATCTTGTTCAATTATATTAATTCCATCTACTGGCTTATACACCAATTCATCTTGTTCTTCCATATGTGCCTTATATTCTGGATCATTTT
>CAYVEM010000037.1:0-7121 GCA_964450665.1 Candidatus Woesearchaeota archaeon
CGTGGGTAGTTCAGTGGTAGAATTACTGGCTTCCAACCAGTCGACCCGGGTTCGAGTCCCGGCCCGCGCATTTATTATAGCGAAAAAAAAATAAAATGAATGAAGAAACTATCAACGAAAAATCTGCACCAAAACGAACAGTTGGAGATTGGTACAATAAGAACTATAAGAAATTACTATGGATTCCAATCATACTATTAGCACTTTCTTTATTTCAATTAGGCCAGATGTATTCTACAACTGGAGAATTTATTCAAAAAGACATAACATTAACTGGTGGAACCTCAATTACATTTTTTCCAGAGCAATATGTTGATATAAATGAACTATCTAATTTTTTAGATGGAAAGATACCTGAATTTGTTATAAGAGAACTTTCAGACTTTCAATCTGGAAGACAAAAAGCAATTGTTGTTGAAACCATATCTGAACCAGAAGAAATAAAGATAGTATTAGAAGAATTTCTAAACTACAAATTAACAAATGAAAATTCTTCAACAGAATCTACCGGATCTTCATTAGGAGAATCATTCTACAAACAATTAGTTTATGCAATAATATTATCTTTTGTTTTAATGTCAATAATAGTTTTCATTATATTCAGATCTAAAATACCAAGTTTTGCTGTTGTAATCTCTGCCTTTGCAGATATAATGATGACCTTAGCTACAATCAACCTTTTAGGAATGAAAATATCTAGTGCAGGAATTACAGCAATCTTAATGCTTATAGGATATTCAGTAGATAGCGACATTATGCTTACTACAAGATTATTAAAAAGACATGGGAACACAGACGAAAACCTAAAATCTGCCTTCAAAACAGGAATTACAATGACACTAACATCCATTATTGCTATAACCGTAGCATTATTCATAATACAATCAGTTTCAAGTGTATTAAGTCAAATTTTTACAATCCTGATTATTGGATTAGCGTTCGATATCCTTAATACATGGATAACAAACGTTTCAATATTAAAATGGTATTTGGAGACAAAAAAATGAACTGGAAAATTTGGTTACTAATATTTTGCATTTTAGGATCACTATTAGCAATATTCCCTCTAGATTTTACCCAAGGAATTGAAATAACTGGCGTAGAATTAGATTCAATATCTTATCAACAAGGATTAAGACAAGGAATGAAAATACAATCTATTGATGGACAAACAATTTCTTCATTAGAGGATTATAGAACTTCTTTAGAAAGATTCCCAACAGAATCTTCAGAAAAAATAACAATAACTACTGATCAAGGTATTATCATATTATTCACAAATGATACTTTAAAGATATCTGTAAAGGAAATTCCTAGAAATAGAATAAAAACAGGATTAGATCTTTCAGGGGGTGCACGTGCACTAATAAAAGCTGAAGGCAAGGAATTAACAAACACTGAATTAAATGATCTTATTTCAGTTACAGAAGAACGTCTAAATGTTTATGGTCTTAATGATGTTCAAATAAAACCTGTCAGAGACCTATCTGGAAATAACTTCATGTTAATTGAAATCGCAGGTTCAACTCCTGAAGAATTAGAAAATCTAATCAGCCAACAGGGAAAATTTGAAGCCAAAATAGGAGATGAAATTGTTTTCGAAGGTGGAAAGAAAGATGTAACCTATGTTGCTAGAACTGGAGATCAATCTGGAATCTACTCTTGCAATGGTGATAATTCAAATGGATACGTTTGCCAATTTAGATTCTCAATTTCATTAAGCCAGGATGCAGCAAAAAACCACGCAAATATTACTTGCGCCCTAGGTACAAATTCAAGCCTACCTCAATATTTAGACAAACAATTAGAATTATACTTGGATGATGTTCTAGTTAGTGCATTATATATTGGACGAGATTTACAATGTTCAGAAACAACACAAATATCAATTTCAGGTTCTGGATCTGGGCCTACTCAAGAAGAAGCTTTTGAAAATGCAGAAATTGATATGAAACAACTACAAACAGTTATGATTTCAGGTAGCCTTCCATTCAAACTACAAATAGAAAAACTAGACACTATAAGTCCTTTATTAGGAAAAGAATTTACGAACACAATCATCCTAGCAGGCCTAGCAGCTATCTTAGCAGTAGGAATTGCAATCTTAATAAGATACAAGAAAATAAAATTATCTTTAGCAGTGCTTCTAACTAGTCTATCAGAAGTATTAATAATTTTAGGAGTTTCAGCATTATTCAATAGATCTTTAGATTTACCAGCTATCGCAGGAATAATTGCAGCAATTGGAACTGGTGTAGATTCTCAAATAATTATCTTAGATGAATCTAGAATGACTAATGTATCTTTAAGAGAAAGAATAAAACGTGCATTAACTATTATTATGGGAACTTATATAACTACTCTATTCGCATTATTACCTTTAATGTGGGCTGGAGCAGGATTATTAAAAGGATTCGCAATAACAACTATAATCGGTATTTCAGTAGGAGTTTTCATAACTAGGCCTGCATTTAGTGAAATAGTTAAGAAGATTGTGAAGGAATAATATTTTTCAGGAACTCAATATTCTTTCTAACCCCCTCCCATAAACTAATTTTAGGACTATAACCTAATTTTTTAATCTCACTTATATTTACATTTACTTTTTGAGGTTGAGCAATTTCTTTATCCAATACTAATATTTTACTATCACTTCCAGTTTCATTAATGATGAATTTAGCCAAATCATAGATATTAGTTTCCTGACCCCCACTTATATTATATTCTTTATTCCAATTTCCTTCTAATGTTAAAATAATTCCCTCTACAAAATCATCTACATATGTAAAATCCAAAGTTTTAGTTTCAGGATCTCCAAAAATCTTCAAATCTTCATTTCTTAAGGCACTATTTATAAAAATATTTATCAATCTATTTGTTTTATCCAAAAAAGGCCCATAAACCGTAGAAGGCCTAATAATTATATAATCAATATTATAACAATTTTTATAGGCCTTGCACAACTCTTCTCCAAACAATTTTCCCGCAGTATAAGGATTCCTATCCTCACTTAAAACTCTAGACGAAGAAAAATACATTATCTTCTTTATATTATTCTTTCTACAAAATTCCAACACACTAAATGTATCCTCCGCATTTCTAAATCCAATAGAGGGGTCTGTAATAGTTTTATTAATCTTACAAAAAGCCGCACAATGAATAACCATATCAACTTTATCTTCAATCAAATAATCTTCCAAATCCTTAACATCCTTACCTTCCCTTAAATCCACTGATAAAACAATTTTATGACCTTCTTCTTCCAATCTTTTTTTTAAAAAACTACCTATCAATCCCCTATGTCCCGTCAATACTATATTCATATACCATAAAAACCTAAAAACCTTTTAAAGGATCCTATACTCTGTTACCTATGATGCCCAAACACCACATAATTATTGGAGCGTTAGCAACTATTATCATTTATTTAACACTTCCAATTACAAATCTTCAAGCAATAATAATATTTCTATCATCTTTCTTAATAGACGTAGACCATTTTCTAATCTATATAATTCAACAGAAGGATACTTCACTAAAGAATGCAAGAACCTATTTTAAGAAGAGAAGAACTAAATGGTTCGCTCTAAAAAATAACGAACAAGCTAAATACAAAAGATATATTTACATGTTTCATGGAATAGAATTCTGGATTCTATTATTAATCATTTCAACTTATTATCCAATATTTTTATTCATATTATATGGTTTCATAATTCACATGACTCTAGATTACATAGAATTCATACAATATAAACAACCATTTTTATCAAAATTCTCTCAACTATGGGTATATCAAACTAATAAAAAGAAAATCCATTTTAATTAGAATTATAATAATTTCTAGAACTAGCTATTTTTTGACCTTGACCATCTACCATTTCAATTCCAAGTTCTCTACAAACTGGAGTTTCAGGAACTTCTCCTTGATGCCTATCTCCTCCATTAGCAAAAATATTGGGTTTAATAGCTCTTAATGATGCACAAACGCTTCTATCCTCATCAATACTAATAAAAGCTTCATCAACATGTTTAATAGATTCAATTAGTTTCTTCCTATCTCCTTGATTCATAAAAGGCTCCTTACCTCTTTTCATAATAACTTGCTTGTCATTATTAACAATAACAATTAATTTATCTCCTAATGATTTAGCTTTCTCCATAAGTTCCAGATGACCTACATGAATAGGATCAAAATAACCTGATACAACAACCACTTTCATATAATTATTATCTTTAATTAGTTTAAATATATATTTATACTAAAAACTTTAAATAAGGTCCAACCAAGTATCTATATGAAAAAAGTTAATGAAGGAATAGCAATAAGTTCTTTTTGGAATTTTATAATGATACTATTCTCTAGATTAGGGGGACTTTTCTTTATAATAATTATTGCAAGATACTTATTACCGGAAGGATTTGGTATTTATAATCTTTCAATCTCAATATCTTTAATCTTACTATATTTCTTAGATTCTGGAATAAATCAATCTTTATTGAGATATGTATCTGAAGCTTTAGGGGAAAATAATAAAAAATTAGCAAAAGCAAATTTTAAATATTTACTAAAATTAAAACTATTTATAGCATTACTTCTTTCAGGCCTATTAGCTCTAATAGCCTATCCTCTATCTTATTATGCCTTTAACAAACCAGATCTATTCTTACCAATAATTTTTTCAGGAATCTATTTATTTTTCTCATCTTTTGGCTCATTTTATAATTCCTATTTTTATATTATAAAAAAAGTAAATTATCTAACAATAAAACAATTTATTTTTGAAGTTCTTAGAATCTCAGGAGTTTTAATCTTATTCACCTTAGTGTCTAAAAAATATTATGTTATAGGTACAATAGGAGTTTTATCCTTAACAATATTATTATCTAGTTTATATCTTATCTATAATTTAAGAAGATTAAGTCCTTATTTATTTGAAAAATCAGATGAAGAAGTTAACAAGAAGAGAATAATCAAATTTTTTATATATATGGGGGCGATGGGGTCTCTCTTAGTAGTTTTTGGATATATAGATACAATCATCATTGGAATTTTATTAGAATCCTCTTATGTAGGATTTTATAGTGCTGCATTAGCTTTAACAGGGGGAATTTGGAGCTTTCTTAATATTGGCTATATATTGTTACCCGCATTCACACAAATGAAAGATAATGATTTAGAGATATCTATAAATCAGGTATTTAGATATACCTCAATTTTAGCAATTCCTTCAATTTTTGGTATCCTCGTTCTAGGAAATTATTTAATAAAAACAATTTATGGCTCTGAATATCTTCCTGCAGTTCTACCTTTCTATATATTATCTTTATTGATATTAATTGTTCCTTTAAATGGAGTCATGATTTCCTTATTTTCTGCAAAAGAAAAACCAAAATATATTATTAATGTAATTTTAGCATCAATAGTTTTGAATATAGTTTTAGATATAGTCTTAATTAATCTATTCTCAAAAATATCTTTAGATACTGCCATAGCAGGGGCGGCAGTTGCAACAATAATAAGTGAGTCATTTTACCTTTCAGGTTTATTAATTTATACTAAAAGAAAATTAAACATAAAATTAAAATCAATTCATTTAATGAAACCAATAATTTCTAGTCTTATAATGTTCTTAATACTCCATTTTTCAATATCCAAGATATCCGAAATAAATTTATTAACCGGAGCATTGGTTGTAATATTTGGTGCAGCAATTTACATAATCACTATGTTTATTCTTAAAGGACTAGTAAGGGAAGATATACAACTTATAAAAAATTTAATAAGAAAAGATTAAATTTTAGTCCATTCTAAATTTTTAATTTTATCAAATTGATCTTCTAGACTAGAATGTTTAACCCTATAAATTTGAGGATAAAAAGCCTCATCCACAGAAATCTCCTTTAATTTCCCTTTGGCTAAATCTTTCCTAACAAAAAAAGCATTACACCCAGTACTTTCACATCCTACCAAGATATAACCTTTCTGATTAGCCAATTTAGTTAATGCCCTAAGCGATGCGCCATGATATAATCCACTTTCATGTTTACTAAATCTATCAAACTCCGCATCATAAGGAACCGTAATAGATTTTTCAGAAGGAATTGAAGCATTATACTCCATAACTATCAATCTAGGATTAACAGCATCTATTTTTTTCAAGATCCAATAATCATTACCATCAATATCAATAGATAACATATCAATCTCTCCTTCTATGCCATTATTTTTTATAACTTGATTAACATTTTCAGTTGTAACAAAACTCTTAGCAACTTTCAATCTATCTTCTGAAATCCCTTTAACATATTTATAATAATGCCTTGCCTTCAATACCTCATCTAAATCTGCTTCAATTAACAATCCTTTCCATCCAAAATTAATTACAAGATTTGCAGAATTACACTCTTTGCCTTCTTCCACACCAATCTCAACAACTTTTTTATTTTTGATTCCTATCTTAGAAAAAATATAAAGTAAAACTCCATCCTCACCATTCTGAGAATAAACTTTAAACTCCTTACTATTCAAATCAGATTTTGACTCTGCACCATATCTTTCTCTTAACAAACTTAATTGATTTCTCTCTAATGTTTCTATTCTAACAAAAATACTTCTAATCTTCCTTCTTAAATTTATAAAACCTTCCGGAGTTAATTTTTTAATAAAATTTTTTAATTTTCTCATTTTACAAACATTCTTGTAATAACTCCTTTAATTTATAACAAACCAATTCTATCTCCTCATCACTCAAATTTGAAGAACTAGGCAAATAAAAACCTCTACTACCAATTTTTTCAGCAATAGGATAATTATCAGAACAATCAGGCGCATTCTCCATCTTACCATCTAAAAATACAGGCTGTTTATTCATTGGAATAAAAAAATTCCTTGTATCAACCCCTCTTCCTTTTAATTTTTCAACAAATTCTTCTCTACTAATTTTAATTTCATCTTCTAAAATAATTCCATACATCCAATAAACATTCTTACAATTTTCCATTTCTGAAGGCAAAACAATTCCTCTAACATCTTTCAAAATCTTATTATATCTTAATCCCACACTTCTCCTAGATTCAACCAACATCTGAGCATTTTCAGTCTGAGCAACACCTATTGC
>CAYVEM010000038.1:0-6260 GCA_964450665.1 Candidatus Woesearchaeota archaeon
ACACCCCTGTCATAATTTTACAAAGAATTAACATTATTTAAAACTAACTAAACAATCAAGTGATTGTTCATTGGAAACATATTCATTAATAATATAAATAAATCCTCTTATTCTAAATCCAAGAGAAAAGAGAGATAACTAATTATCCTTTAACAAAGATCTCAACTGAATCAATCTTTACTTGACCACGCCCACCATCTCTTTTTAGGACAATAAGAGGATTTTCTGTCCATACAATCCCAGAACTAACAATAATTTCTTTTTCCTCCCAGTTTTCAGTTTCACATTTTACTCTCTCAAGATTATCAAAATCTCCAAATTTATTAGAAGACTTAATAAAAATCTCTCCATAGTCTCCACAAGCTAGTTTTATTTTAACAAAAAGTTCGTTTTCAGTATTAACAAAATCTGAGGGTATTAGAAAATTAATTTCAATAAAATCATGAGAATTATGATTTTTAGGATCTCCTCCAGGAATATGAACATAATAATTTTTATCGAGATAATCTCCCTCTGAATTATTAATTTCTAAGGTAACATTTTCTGTCTCATCAATAGTGCTTCCGGAACTTATTAAAAAATGTGTTGCTGATACTGGAATAGTTTCATAAAGAATTTTAGATTCTCCCTTTTCTTCAGTATTACTTGTTACTTCAAAACTAGCACCCATAATTTTATCAGAGTCTCCATCTACAGACTCAAAACCTATAGTATACTCTCCAAAATCAAAATCATCTTGTTCAATCATATTCACTTCTCCCAATCCTGCAATATTAATTGTAGTAAATCCTCTTCCATCATCATTCCTTGCAGATATCAATTCAAAAGACAAACTTTCTTCAGTAAAAAAACCAGTTTGACCTTCTAATAAGGTACAATCCCTATCTAAATTACAAAGAACTCTTTTCCCAACACAAACATCTTGATAAGGATTGAATATTTCATTATCTTTACATTTTTCTAAAAAGAATATAAAATAACCTCCAACACCTAACACCAAAATTACAACAACTACCAAAAGAATAATTCCAAATCCACCTTTCTTATTTACACTCTTTTTCATAACCCTATACAGAATAATTATTATTTAAAACTAACTAAAAAATCATTAATTAATTTTTATTATATTTATTAAAATTTTCTTGAGATTCAAAGTATAAAACTTTTCCAGAATTTGTTTGACCAATTATTGCTGTTGCTTTATCAACTTGGTTATTAGATATAGGATCTATAGCATATCTTGTATTAATATCATTTTCTAATTTTGCTTTACATCCCATACAACATCCATAATATGTTTTTCCATCAATTGGAACTGGAATTTGAGGGGTATCATAAACATCATCATTAACCATACAAACATATTTATTTTCTATAATTGTTACTTGGTCAATAATAGCATTTCCAGAAATTTTTTCGTTGTTAGTATTTGATAATAATAGAAATGAAATTAGAATTAATAATCCTAATCCAACTAAATATTTTTTTTTCATATGTTAAATAAATATTTTTGATATATAAATGTTTAGAAAGCCTCCAGCCGGATTTGAACCGACGACCTACTGATTACAAATCAGTTGCTCTACCACTGAGCTATGGAGGCATAATGATTGTAAAAAAAGAATACTTTTAAATGTTATGATTAACCAAAAATCTTCTCATCACCGGGCCTTTTATAATCATGAACCTCTTCTTCATCAAACCAGGTCTTAATTTCTTTTTTAGCATTATCAACACTATCTGAAGCATGAATCAAATTTCTAACAGCCCTTCCCTGATTATTAGCATTAGGATAAGATTCAACAGAAGCAAAATCAGATCTTATTGTTCCAGGAATAGCACTTCTAGGCTCAGTACTACCCACCATCTTTCTAACAATCTCAATAGCATGTGTACCCTCTAAAACAAGTGCAACAATAGGATTTTCTTGAATAAATTCTACTAAACCATCTTGAACAAACTTACCAAATTCCATAGAATCCTTAAAATCAAATTTCTCATTATTTTTCTCAGCAGATTCTTTAGTCTTACCAAAAGCCGCTTCAGCCCATTCTTTATCCAATGGATAATGCTTTCTCGCCTTTCCCTCATCAGGCCAAACCATTTTCATTCCAACAACTTTCAAACCAGCATCTTCAAATCTACCAATTATCTTTCCAACAACCTTCTGCTGTATCCCATCAGGCTTAATTAAAACTAAAGTTTGCTCCATTATTCCTTATCTTCCTTTTCTTTTTTCTTTTTATCTTCTTTATCATCTTTATCTTTCTTTTTAGTTGCCTTTTTAACTTTCTTAACTTCTTCCTTCATTTCTTCCTTATCTTCTTTTTCTTCCTTTTCTTTTTTCTTTTTAACTTCTTTAACTTCTTCCTTAACTTCTTCCTTAACTTCTTTCTTCATTTCTTCAATATCTTTTTTCTTCTCTTCCTCACCTAACTCTTCTTTTTCAACAGCTTCTTTTTGAGTTTTCTTCATTTCATCTTCAGCAGCTTTAACTTTCTCAGCTTCTATCTCTGCCATCTGGTCAATAAATCCTTCATCTTTTTTATTCTCTTCTATCTTTTTAGCAACCTTCTTAGGGACTTCAGATTTTTCTAAAGGTCTTTTAATTTCTAAAACTCTAATCTCACAAAGTGAAAGTGGATAAGTTTTCTTCAAAACTAAACTTAATGGTTTCTGTAACCTATTACTTAAAACCTCATCAAAAACTTCCTTATCAGTCATCTGAGAAATATAATCTTCCAACCAATTCTTAGTCCTATTTCTTAAAGCCTTTCTAACTGCTCTAGAAACTCTATTTCTTGTAATCAAAAATGGCTTAACAATCAACATACTTTCCTGACTAGGCATTTGTAAACTCTCTTCAACATAGCTTATCTTCTTTCGAATCATTCTCCTAATAAAATAAGACATTAACTTCATTTTAACAGGATAAGCAACAGCCTTATCTTTTTCATTCACAACCTTAACAACAACCTCCATACTTTTACCCTTCAATTGCCTAGTAAGATCTAACTTTATTGTCTTTCCTTCTATATCTGAAAGACTATCTCCAATTAATTCAATCTTACTTTTAATTAATGGAACATCAACTTCCTGAAACTTCTTTCTTCTTACTACAACTTTAGTTTGCTTTACCATTTTGAATTTCTTTGAAATTTAAAAGTCTGAAAATTTGTTTTCAGAATTTTACTTCTTATTCTCTCCTATTAACAATTTACTAACTCTTCTAGATTTTTTAGCGATTTTAGACTTACTACATTCCTTACATTTGTAAATTAAAACTCTTCTCATGGTAGTTTTTGTTTTTCTCTTCCTCTGTTTAATTGCAGGTCTACTCGTCTTTCCCTTATTACCCATTCCAGGAAAAGCTCCTCTTGATTTAGATCTTGAAATACTTCCCCTTCTTAACTCCCCTCTCTTAAAACCAGTACTAACTAAATCAATCTTCTGCTCAGTCCTTTTCTTACAATAAGGACAAAATCTCTTTGTTTCTTTAGGAACATTCATTTTAATCTAAATAGTCCTAAAAAGAAACCTATTTAAAGCTTTTGTTCGTAATGGTGACGTAGTTAAAATGAATAGAATAGAATTCAACAAAGGAAAACAAAAAGCATTCCTAGATCAATGTATTAATAATCTAAACCTAACCTCCTTAAGAGGATTATTACAATTAGGAATTTCCACTAATTACAACAACTTAAAGAACTATTATTCTGAAAGAAGAAATATTCCAGAAGATCTATTCCAAGATCTCATCTATTTAGCCAAAATAGACATTAAAACTTTAGATATTAAAATAAAAAAAGATAATTGGGGTCAGATAAAAGGCGGTAAAACTAGCAAAAGAATAAAAACCCAATAACTATCTAAAATTGTGGTCCAATGGTCTAGCTGGTTATGACGCCGCCTCGACATGGCGGAGATCCCAGGTTCGAATCCTGGTTGGACCATTTACAGATTAATTCTCTCCTTTGTACATATATTCTATTGCTTATCAATATTAACAACTAATAACATTAATCGATATAACCAACACATTTATATATCAATATTGCTTAACAACTAATAAAGAAGAGGCAAATATGGAAAAATCCAGAAATAAAATCATCTCCGAACTAAAAAAGAACCAAGCAGGTTATACCATTTCAGAACTTTCAAAAAAACTCAAACTTTCTCGTCAAACAATCGCAAATTGTTTTGCATTTCTCGAAGGAGCTCAAAAAGTAAATATAAGACAAGCTGGCATGGCAAAAATCTATTATTGGAGCAAAAAATGAATGTTTTAAATAACCAAATTAACTATACTAATAAAAAGAGAATGAATCCTAGAAATAAAAGAGCACAAACAACAATTCTAATAATACTTGCAATATTAATAGTCGCAGCAATAATTCTATTCTTCATATTCCGAGGCACACTATCCATAGGAGGTCCTCCATCAGATCTAGAACCTGTTTACACATACTACCTTAATTGCATAGAACAAGAAACCCAAATAGCTGCTAACATCTTAGGACAACAAGGAGGATACATAGAAGGACCTAACTTCTCTCCAGGATCTGAATACATGCCATTCTCAAACTATCTTAACTTTGTAGGAATCCCAATACCTTATTGGTATTACATATCAGGAAACAATATAGCAAAAGAACAAGTTCCAAGTAGAGACAAGATGGAAGAGGAATTAAATAAATTCTTAGAGAATAGAATCCTGCAATGTGACTTCTCAAGATTTGCACACGAAGGTTTTGAAATAGTTGTTAGTAATGAAATTGAAGTAGAAACAGACATAAAAGATAACAAGATAAATGTAAATGTAAAACATAATTTAGAAATTAAAAGAGAGGAAAGTTCTTGGACAGCAAAAAAACATTCAAATGATGTTCAATCAAATCTAGGAAAATTCCACGAACTTGCAACTAAAATATATGATGATTTCAAAGAAACAACTTTCTTAGAAAATTATGGGGTAGACATCTTAAGATTATATGCTCCAGTAGATGGAGTTGAAATACAATGTGGCCCTGCAATTTGGAATACTGAAGAAGTAAGAGCTAATCTAACAAACGCCCTAGAAGCCAATATTCCTTTCACAAAAATAAAGGGAGACTACTATGATTTAAGCACTCCTAAAAATGAATATTTCATACACGATTTAGGAGAAAAAACAGATATACCTGTAAATTTCCTATTCTCAAGAAACTGGCCAACAGTAATGGAGGTCTGGCCAAATGACAATGGACTATTGATTGCAGACCCAATTGGAAATCAAGAAGGATTAGGACTATTAGGATTCTGTTACGTACCATATCACTTTGTATACGATTTTGGCTATCCAGTCCTTATACAAATGTACGATGGCAATAACATATTCCAATTCCCAGTAGTTGTCTACATAAACAAAAACAGACCAAGAGAACCAATACCTGGATCAAATATAGTAGGAAATCCAAATGAATTATGCAGATTCAAAAACACCGAAATCACTGTATCAACTTTCAACAACAATCTAGAACCTATAGAAGCACAAATAAAATACAAATGCTTTGATGAAGTATGTAGAATTGGAAACACAAGAATAGAATCAGGAAATGCGGTATTACAAGAAACATTCCCTCAATGTGGAAACGGATATGTAATGGCTTCAGCACCAGGTTATGAAACTAAAAAAGAAATTTTCTCTACAATCCAGCCAGGTTCAATAACTCTATTCTTAGAAAAGAAATATCCATTAGAAGTAGAAATACCTGGAATAGATGGACAAGCTATTGTAACATTCACTAAAGATAAAGATGTGAAAACAATAGCATATCCTGATCAAAAAGAAATTGAATTATCTGCAGGCCCATATGAAGTTAAAATGTATGCATATTCAGATGCATCAATAAGACTAGAAGGTAGCTCAGAACAAAAATGTGTAGAAGTTCCAAAATCAGGAATAGGAGGAATATTTGGCATAACTGAAGAAAAATGCTTCAATCTAAACATTCCAGCACAAACTGTAGAATCAGGAATTTCAGGAGGAGGAACTCAAAACTACTTCATCTCAGAATCTGAATTAGAATTCTCAACCAAAATAGTAATCCATGCAACTGTATTCGGAAAACCAAATAGAGTTGAAGATCTTCAAATAAATTATAACAGAATAGAAACGGAGGGCTTAATAATCAATTTTGAATAAAAATGAAAAAACATGTATCAATAATCCTTATATCAATATTTGTATTAACTTTAATCAACATAAATTTAGTTTTCCC
>CAYVEM010000039.1:0-310 GCA_964450665.1 Candidatus Woesearchaeota archaeon
CTATAACTACCTATTAGGAGCTAAAAATGGGAGAAAATTTATTAGATACTCGTAAAGAAGAACTATCAAAAAGATATGGAATAGATTTTGATAGACTTGAAAATGAACAGATAAAACTAGCTAAAGATTTAACTATTAAAGATAAAATTGATTTTTCATTAATAGATAGATTTGGAGCTGTAGAAAATATTTTTATAAAAAATAAGATTTTAAGTTGTTTTATAGTAGTTGATAAAGATTTTGAAATAATTGATAAAACTTATGTATTTGAAAAAATACCTTTTCCTTATTTTCCAGGATTTAGAGGATA
>CAYVEM010000039.1:320-6125 GCA_964450665.1 Candidatus Woesearchaeota archaeon
CTTCCTGCAATGGTTAAAGCTTTAGAAAGATTAAATGAAAAACCTGATGTAATTTTAATTTCAGCTCAAGGAATGATCCATCCCAGATTGGGTTTGGCAAGCCATTTCGGATTATCTACAGGAATGCCTACAATAGGAGTTTCAAGTTCTTTAATAGAATGTGAGGCTTCAAATGAAGATGCATCAGAAATAGTAAAAAATAATGAAATTGTTGGAAAAGTTTTGATAAGTAAGAAAGAAAGTAATCCTCTTTATATTAGTCCTGGAGATTATATAACTGTTAATTCTGCATATGATATTAGTAAACAACTTATTAGATCTCCCCATAAAAGACCAGAGCCAATTCATATTGTTGCAAAATATGCAAGGAATGTTAGAAAGGAATTGATGATTAAGTAATGTCTTTTAATTTTGGTAGGAAGAAAATTAAACTCAAAATAAAAATACATAATCCTAAAAATCCTAAAAGCATATAATACATTAAATATGATTTTTCAGTATAAAGTTCTTTTTTTTCATCCTCTATTTCTCCATCCTCTTTTTTTTCATCCTCTATTTCTCCATCCTCTTTTTTTTCATCCTCTATTTCTCCTTCATCTACTGCAAATCCTGTTAATTTATTTTCAATCTTCATATCTTGTTTAGAAATTCCTTGTTCAAGAATATTTGATAAATTAAAAAATATTAACATAATAATTATTAACATAGAAACAAACATGAATGTATTATAATATTCATTATCAAAAATTTTTAATTTATTCATTTCCCCCTCCTTATTTCATTAGTATCTAAATTTATAGCCAGAAAATCGCCTTCATCAAGATCAAATCTATCTATAGTATCTTTAGGTATAGTAACTACAAAACTATTTCCTACTTTTCTTAATCTTACATCAAATTTACGTTCGTTCATTTTATCTTCGATTATTTTTAATTTTTTTCATTATTTTATATTTATCTTCCTTAGAAATTATCTAAGAAAAATGAAAACACTGGGGAAAATCCCCAGTGCACCTCTTTATCCCTTTCAGAGCTGTATATACTATGTATATACCCTATTTAAATATTTCTACAGATGAATATGATTAAAATGGCCGTATATACATTGTATATACTTGTTATTTAGAAAACTTTTATAAACTAGTTGTTATTGAGAGGTTTATGAAAAAGAGAGGTTTAGTATTATTTGTAATATTAAGTTTAGTTTTTATCTTAAGTTATAGTGTTATTGCTCAAACAAGTTTGAGAAATTTTAATTCTAATACTTATTTAATATCTGGTGCAGAAGACTTTGTCATGGATATTTCTAATCTTGATGTAGAAAAATTAAATATTGTAAAAAATTCACTTTCTGAATTAAAACAATTTGGTGATATTAAAGATTATTTTGAAAATGAAAAAAAGATTTTTATAAAATTTGAAAAGGATCATATAGAACAATTAAATATTAATGATTTTGGGATATCTTTACTAGAACGTTATCCAGGTTATATTATTGAATTTAAGAGTTCTCCAGTTTTAGAAAAGAAAGTTAATTTAGAAGAGGAAATTGGGGATATTAAAAATCAAATTAAATCTTTGAATCGTCAATCTGAAATTGAGGGGCTAGGAAGTTATAAATATAATTTGAAAGATTTAAGGGATGAATTGGAAGAAAAAGAAAAAAATGTGAATGTTGAAGTTTTGAAATATAAAAGAGATTTGAAAAATGAACACTCTAAGGCAATAGAAGATATAAATGATAGACTTCAAAAAGATTTGGCGACCTTAAACCCTTTTAATAAATTTTTAGAATTTTTCAAAAGAATTTTGGGAATTAGTTCAAGTATAACTGGTTCAGTAATCTTGGAAAATGAGGATGTTATGGAGTTTTCTAATACCTTTAATGGGGCTGCTCTTCGTAATGTTGAATTAACCACTCTAGATATAGAAAAAATAAGAGGTTCTCCTTATGTTCAAAGAGTTTCTCTTGATTGGAAAGTTACAACCAGTTTAATGGATTCTGTTCCTTTGATTCAAAATGGAATAGGGGCTGGAAATGTGAGTAGGAATGGGGAGGATTGTCAAGTTAGTGGAGAGGATTGCTTAAATGGAGAGGGAATAACTATTGCAATAATTGATACGGGAGTAGATTATACTCATCCATCTTTAGGAGGATGTTTTGGAGAAGGATGTAGAGTTGCTGGAGGATATGATTTTGTTAATAATGATGAAGATCCAATGGATGATCAGGGGCATGGAACTCATTGTGCGGCAACTGCTGCTGGAAAGGGGGTATTAAATGGTGTTGCTCCTGATGCTACTGTATATGCCTATAAGGTTTTGAATGAGCATGGAAGTGGAAGTTCTTCAAATATAATTGCTTCAATTGAAAGAGCAGTAGATCCTAATCAAGATGGAGATTTTTCAGACCACTTAGATATTATTAGTTTGAGTTTAGGTGGAGGGGGGAATCCTGATGGTCCTATGAGCCAATCTATTGATAATGCTGTTAATTTAGGAGTTGTTGCAGTAATTGCTGCAGGAAATTCAGGACCTTTTCCAGAAAGCATAGGAAGTCCTGGAACTGCAAGAAATGCCATCACTGTTGGAGCAATTGATAAGAATAATAATATTGCAGAATTTAGTTCAAGGGGACCTGTTTTATGGGATGGAAATTATATTATTAAACCAGATATAGTTGCTCCAGGAGTTGATATTTGTGCTGCTCAATATGATGAATGGTATGAAGGAAATAGAGAATGTGACCCAGAATTAGAAAGGCATATTGCAATAAGTGGAACTTCAATGGCGACACCTCATGTTGCAGGAATGGCTGCATTAATAATGCAGGCAAACCCAAATTTAAATGCTAAAGATATAAAATCAGTTATAAAAACAAGTGCAGAAGATTTGGGTAATAATTATTGTGATGGTGCTGATGTTGATAGGGATGGAACTGTAGAGGTAGAAGATTTAAAAGAATATATTACCAAATTTCAATCAGATTGTAGAAATATAGGGGAGATGGATCTAGCCTTGATACTTGAAGCAGTGCAAGATAATAATTTTGATAAAGTATGTACTAAAGATAATAATCTTTGTCAGCTTTTTGATATTAATGGTGATGATAGTCTGTCTCCTATAGATTATCAAATACCAATGGAATCCCAAAGGGATTGTACAGGAACTGGAAATCCAAATATAGATTCTAATGCTGATTTAAATGGAGATGGTTATGTTAATTACCTTGATAGAGAAATACTTCTTACAGCATTAGCAGATTATCCTATAGGAACTAATAATTGTGAAGTTGAGGTCCATACTCAAGGAAATGGAAAAGTCAATGTTATAAATTCATTAAAAGAAAAAATTACAATTGATAGAGAATTAGGGTTTGGAATGTTAGGTAGTGAAACTAGCTCTCAAAAAATTGTTTCTATTAAAAATATTGATGATAATCCTGTATCATTGACAATAACTATTTTAAGCGCGGAAAATGAAGATGGTGATGCAATGGATGTAGTTTCATCTAGTGTAACTACCTTAGACTTGGATCCAGGAGAATCTAGTGAAGTTACTTTTGATTTAACCTTTCCATTAACACATGATGGTTATTTTACTGGAAAAGTTTTATATAATGATGGTGAGAAAGATTATCTGACCTATTATACTTTTTCAAGATACTCTAAATTAGAACTAACTTTTGATGATCATTATCCAAATTATTACTTGCATAACAGCGAAATTAATAGGGTTTATGGTTCATCTCAGGGCTGGGATTTTCTTGGAGGTTCTGGAAGTTTGTTGGTAAGATCTGGAAATTATATTGTTTATACTGTTAGTGATTTTGTAGATCTTGAAAGGCCAGATCAGTATCCTGAAACAGACATGTATTATCTTTATGAAACAATTGACATTCCAATTGGAAGTGTTATACAAAAATCATTTAGTTTAGATAATATTGGGAAATTTATATTTAAGGCAGAATCTTTTAGTGGTGAGCAATTGAATTTATATGAGTGGCAGAGAACAATTACTACCTATAAGGGCAAAACTTATGGGTGTGATCAATATAATGGATATACCTATCAGGTAACTAAAGATGAATGTATTAATAATCCCGAAGATTTATTTTGTGATGCTAATATTGGTATAAATGGTTATTTATATTGTAATGATAGGGTTTTTACGTCCAGTCACACCAGCCATGGATTTGGAGATAGAGAAATTTATATTCAAAACAAGCCAGATAATGGTCTTAATACTGATATTGGAATAAAATATTGGGGGTCTCCAAAAAATGAATAAAAATTTTAATAGATTTATTTTTGTATTTTTGATTATTTTGACTCTTTTTTTAACTGGATGTTCTCCTCCAAATCCTACTGATAAGGAAACTTATTTTATTGGAAAAACTTTGCATAATGTTGATGATGATACTCCAACTTTTTATGAATTCAATGAGGAAGATTATGGGGTTTATGAATTTTTGAATAATTTTCCTGGGAATAGTCCGGAACATTATGTGGGAATTATTTGGTTTGTTTCTCCAACGCAATGGGGAGCAGGAGCTGATCATGTGACTATTATCTCTCCATTAAAACAAATTTTTTATGCATATGCTGATAATCCTGTTTCTGAAAATTATGAAAGATATTATTCTTTAGATAGATCTGTATTTCTTAGTTATATTGGTGGTGAAGATCAATGTTTAAAAGATGCTTTTATATTTTCAAATGAGGAACTTATATCTGACAATATTTTTGCAAATATTAATCCAGCCCTTAAAGAAGAAAAAGAGTTTGTCTTTGGAGGATCTTATACTCCTGGTTCTGTAATGGTTGAAGAAAATATGATTCAATTAAGAGGTGAAATTTTAATGGGTAAGAATTCTTATGTATCTAAAAGTACTACGCGCTATTCTTGGTGTGATGAAGTTAAAGTTTTATATAACTTGGAAAATCCAACTTATACGATTCATGAAGGAGATGTTCTTGTTTCAGAAGGATCTATTGCATATGAAAGGTATGATGATGGAGAATTGACAATGAGTTATTGGGATAAAAATCATTTTAATTATTATATTAATAATGATGAGGGTAATAAAAATTATTTGATAGATATTAAAATACCTACCTATTATCCAACATTTGAAAATATTAATGTGATTGCTGAGTTTTCAACTGCGAATGAAGATATAAATTCTCCATGGATTGAAAATTTGAATATTCTACCGAGATATAAGGATGGAGGAAATTTGGAATTAGATTTTAAAGCATTAGATGATTCAGATATTCAAAGTGTTGAAGCATTTTATGGGGTAGATAGTGATGTTTTTGGAACTGTTGCAGAAGGTTCATCAACAACAGTTAATGTTAAAGATAAATCTTATGCAGTTAGTATAATCTTTATCGATAATGGTGAAGTTGTCTTTCATATTAATGGTGAAAGCTTAAACCCTAATGGTGAAAGAGCTCCTTCTTTAGGAAAACTGAATATAGGAGATAGCTTTAAACTTAGTGATGATTCTTATGTTATTGTAAGAGATATTAGTAAATTAGAAATTGCTGGTGAAGTTGGAAGTGCTGATTTTAGTATGGAAAGTAAAGGAGATTGGCAAGAAATTACATTAGATTCCAATAATGATGAATATTCTGGAGTAATTGTTGGAGAAGGACAAAAAATAAATTTGAAAATAGTATTAACAGATAGTTCTGATAATAAACAATCTTATATTATAGAGAGTGTTTCACTTTTAGAAAGAGATTTGGAAATTGAAATTAATCAAAATCCAGAGGTTATATCTCCTGGAACTTTAGTTGAA
>CAYVEM010000040.1:0-6062 GCA_964450665.1 Candidatus Woesearchaeota archaeon
TATACCACTGAACCTTTTGATTTAGATGTTCAGTAAATAGGTTTTTATATCTTAATTATTAGTTATCATTATGTTAAAGCTTTATAATACATTTGGACGTAAGAAACAAATATTTAAACCAATTAAGGAGGGAGAAGTTGGAGTTTATGGTTGTGGGTTGACTGTTTATAATTATGGGCATATAGGAAATTATAGGACTTTGGTTGGTTATGATGTTCTAACTAGATATTTAAAATATAAAGGGTATAAGGTGAAGAAGGTGGTTAATATTACTGATGTTGATGATAAGACAATTAGAGATAGTATTAAGGAGGGTAAAAGTCTTAAGGAGTTTACTGATAAATATATTAAAGCTTTCTTTGAAGATGAGAAGAGTTTGAATATAATAAAAGCTGATAAGTATCCTCGAGCAACTGAGCATATAAAAGAAATAGTTAAAATTATTGAAAAGTTGTTGAAAAAAGGAATTGCATATAAGTCTGATGATGGGATTTATTTTAATGTTAAGAAATTTAAAAGTTATGGGAAGTTATCTGGTGTTAAGTTAGATAAGTTGAAAAGTAGTGATAGAGTGGATAGTGATGAATATGATAAAGAGAATGTTAGTGATTTTGCTTTATGGAAATTTTATGATAATGAAGATGGGAATGTTTTTTGGAAGACTAGTTTAGGGAAAGGTAGGCCTGGATGGCATATTGAATGTAGTGCTATGAGCACTAAATATTTAGGACAACCTTTTGATGTTCATCTAGGTGGAGTTGATTTGATATTTCCACATCATGAGAATGAAATTGCTCAATCAGAAGGATGTTGTGATAAGAAGTTTGCTAATTATTGGGTTCATGGTGAATGGATGATTGTTGATGGTAAGAAAATGAGTAAGAGTTTGGGAAATTATTATACTGTTAGAGATTTAGATGATATGGGTTATAGTCCGTTAACATTAAGATATTTTTATTTGATTGGGCATTATAGGGGTCAAGTTAATTTTACTGTTGAAAATTTAAAGAATGCGGGAAATTCATTAGATAGATTGAAGAGGATTGTTAGTGAATTAAAAGATGATGGTAAGGAAAATAGTAAATATTTGAAGTTATTCGAAAAGGCAATGGATGATGATCTTGATACCGTTGGTGCTTTGCAAGTTCTTTGGAGTTTATTAAGAGATGATAAAGCCAATGGAAAGATTAAAACAATTAAAAAAATGGACGAGGTTTTTGGTTTGGATTTGTTGAAGAAAGAAAAAGTAGAAATTCCTACTGATGTGATGAAATTAGTTAAGGATAGAGAGAAAGCTAGGGGAGATAAAGATTGGAAGAAAGCAGATAAGTTGCGTAGTGAGATTGAAAAAAAAGGTTGGAAGGTTGATGATACTAGTGAAGGTAGTAAGGTTCAGAAAAATTGAAAATTAGCAAGTTATAAATACTAAAAAAATTAATTTATAATATGGATTTTGAAACAATCTTTGGCAAGAGTTATAATGATTATAAGAAAAATTTTAGAGTTATCTTTATTTTAACATTAATATTTATTGGAATTCCATTAGTTCTTAGTAATATTATTTTATTGGGGTTTAGTATTCAGGATCCTGTTTTTTATGAGATGCTGATTGCAGATGATCCAGAGAGTATTAGTATTAAATTTGCAATGGTTTTATCTTTGTTATCTTTTATAGCACTTGTTCTATATTTTATTTTTGAAGCAGGTTTAGTTAAAGATAGTATTAAAGGAAAGTTCAAGTTAAATAAGACAATTAATTCTGGTAAGAAATATTTCTGGAAATTTGTTTGGTTTAGTATTGTTATTTTCTTTTTCTTAATTTTGTTATTTTTAGCATTAATAATTCCAGGAATTATATTTGCTGTCTATTGGACTCTGGCAATTTATATTTATTTTGATAGTAAGAAAACTGTGATTCAATCTTTATCTGCTAGTTATCATATGATTAAAGGAAATTGGTGGAGAATATTTGGTTATACTATACTGTTGTTTTTAATATTGGGAGTTGTTGGAATGATTATTAATTTGATAGGGTTGCCTATAGGGATACTGCTTAAAAATTTAGGGCTTCCTGATTTATGGATTTCATTTTTAAATTTTATTTTAAGTGATGTAATTAATCTTGTATATACATTGATATCTGCTCCTTTTTCAATATTATTTTATAAGAATGTTTATCTTGAGATGAGAGGTAAGAAAGTTAAAAAGAAAAAGAAGTGATTGATGGCAGTACAACTAGACTATTTAGCAAAGAAAGGGTGGAAACCTAATGATAATTATTTAGTTACACTTGTGAAGTTAGAGCTTTCGAAGATAGCGATTAAAGAAGCAAAGGGTAAACCTCTAAAAAAAGTTTTTGAAGAAGGTTGTGCGAGTGTTGCTGCTGAGAGTAGTACTGGTACTTGGACTAAGGTCTTTGATGGGAAGGGTAGTGGAATTCCGATGGCTGTGAAGAAAAAAGCTGTTGCGTTTGATTTAGATTATAAGAATTTAATGTTTAAAGTTGCATATCCTGTTGATTTGTTTGAGTTGGATAATGTTAGTGGGCTTCTTGCTGGAATTGTTGGGAATATTGCTGGGATGAAAATGGTTAGTGCTATGAGAGTTTTTGATATTAGGTTTCCTAAGAAAATGGTTAAGGCTTTTTTGGGGCCTCGTTTTGGAGTTAAAGGGGTTAGAAAAATGTTAAAGAAGAAAAAAGGATGTTTGCTTTGTACAGTTCCTAAACCCAAAATAGGTAGAACAGATAGAGAGCAAGCAGGATTAGCTTGGGATTTGTTTACTGCAGGAGATGGAAATTATGATGGGATTAAGGATGATGAAAATTTAACAAATTTATATTTTAATAAATTTGATAAAAGGTGTAGGTTAGTTCATAAGAATTTGAAAAAGGCTGAAAAGTTAACTGGAAAAAAGAAATTTTATTTATGTAATATTACTCATTCTAATATGGATGAGATGGAAAGAAGAGCTCAATTGATTAAGAAAAATAATGGTAAGTTTATGATGATGGATGTTGTGACCACAGGGTTTGCTGCAGTTGATACTATGAGAAGAAAGAATTTAGGATTAGCTATTCATGCACATAGAGCGATGCATGGTTTTATAACTAGAGATAATAGTCCTGGAGTTCATGGTTATGGATTGTTGGAAGGTTTTAGTATTTCAATGGTAGTGTTAGCTAAATTATTTAGATTGCTTGGTGTAGATTCGATTCATGGAGGTAGTCCTTTATCAAAAATGGAAGATTATGGAGAAGCTATTTATATTACTAAAGTATTACAAGAGAAGCATTTGAAACCAGATAAGAAAATTCCTAGTTTAGGGCAGGAATGGTATCATATAAAACCAGTTTGGATGACTGCAAGTGGAGGATTACATCCTGGAGATTTTGAAAGTATATTGGAAAAATTGGGTGAAGATATAATTATACAATGTGGTGGTGGAGTATTAGGACATCCTAAAGGAGTTAGGCCTGGAGTAATTGCTGCGCAACAAGCTCGCGATATTTTTGAGAAAGGAATTCCATTAAGAAAATTTGTTAAAGAGGAAGATTGTAGTGAATTGGCTACAGCGGTTAATTTGTGGGGATATGGGCCTAGGATTGTGTATTAAAAAGAAGGAGGTTAAAAAAATGGTTAAAACAAAATTACAAAAAATAGGGATAATATCTGTTGCTAAATTTAGTGGAATTTATGGTTTGATTATTGGATTAATTGCAGGAATTTTTGTAGCAGTAATTTCAATGATTGGAACTACCAGCCCTGATTTAGGAGCATTTGGATTTATGTTTGGAATTGGTGCAATAATATCATTCCCCATATTTTATGGGATTAGTGGATTTATTGGAGGAATAATTAGTGCATTCTTATTCAATATAATAGCTAAGATGGCTGGCGGAATTGAAATGCATTTTAAGGAGCTAGAATAGATTTAAAAATACTAAATAACATTATATAAAATGGTATTTGGGAATATTCCTTATTTGAATAATCTTAGTAGTTATCCTAGGGCTTTTGTGATATTCTTTGCATTGTTAATTTTGTTAAGATTGGTGTTATATGCTGTTCAGAAAATATTTATTAAGATAACTAGTAAAACAAAAAGTGATCTTGATAATATAATTCTTAAGAAAAGTAATAAGCCTTTGACATATATTGCTTTGTTGGTAAGCTTAATTGTTGCATTGCAAGATATAGTTTTTGAATCTGGAGTAGAAAATATTGTTTTTAAGATATTATATTCATTACTGGGAATTACTATTGGGTATTTAGTGTTTCATATAGCAGATTTAAGTTTGATGAGATTATGGAAGAATATTTCTAAACAAACAGATAGTAATTTAGATGATACAATTGGACAATTAGTTCATGAGGTTCTTAGAATTACACTAATATTGATAATTGGTATATTCATTTTGAATATTTGGGGGGTTGAAATTGGTCCATTTTTAGCAGGATTAGGGATTGCGGGATTGGCAGTTGCCCTTGCTTTGCAACCTACGTTGTCTAATATTTTTTCAGGAATATCAATAGTATTAGATGGTACGTTTAAGGTAGGAGATGTTATTGAAGTAAATGGTATGAGTGGAGAGGTTTATCAGATTAGTTTGAGGACAAGTAGAATAAAAAGTTTTGATAATGAAATGATAATAATTCCAAATAGTGTTATGGCAGGAAGTACAGTTAAGAATTTCTTTCAGCCGGATATTTCTATCAGAGTGAATTTAGAATTTGGTGTTGAGTATGGTGTTGATCCTGAATATATTAAAAAGATTGTTCTTGAGGAAGTTGATCAGATTAAACTAATCAATAAGGAAAAAGAATCTCAAGTTATTTTTTTAGAAATGGCGGATAGTTCTTTGAATTTTAAAGTTAGATTCTGGGTAGATGATATTAGTAAGAAATGGCCTGCACATCAGGAAGCGATAACTAGAATATATAGAAGATTGTATAAGGAAGGTATTGGAATACCATATCCTCAGAAGACTGTTTGGATGAGGGATGAAAAGAATGTTAAGAGTCCTAGTCCAGAAGATAAGAAGTTTAGTTCTGTTAAGGGTAAATATTTTTCTGATTTTGGGCATGAATATAGTGAGAAAGAAATAGCAAAAGAAAAGAAGGAAGAAGAAAAAGAAAGAAAGAGTTTTTTGAGAAAGTTTAAATTTGGAAAATAAAATTGTTTATAGTAATCCTTAAAAGGGTTGATTATCTGAAATATTTATGTTTAAGAAGTTGCGTCAGATAAGAGAAGCTAGAGAATATATGAGTTATAAATGGTTCTTTACTTCGGAAGGGAAGTTGGTTGTTGGTGGGAAAAGTGATGAACAAAATGAAAATGTTTTAAGATATTTTAAGAGACCTGGTTATACAATAATGCATACAACTAAACCAGGAAGTCCTTTTATGATAATTCAGAGTGATGATCCTAGTAAGAAAGATTTAAGTGAATGTGCGGTTTTTTGTGCTTGTTTTTCTAAGGAATGGAAAACTGGAAAGAAATCAATTGATATTGATGTGTTTAAAGGAGGAGATGTTTTCAAGAATAAAACTATGAAAATGGGAACCTTTGGAGTTAAAAATAAGAAAAAGGTTAAGGCTAAACCTGAATTAATGGTTATTATTCAAAAAGGTAAAATAAGAGCTGTTCCAAAGGTTAAAAGAGCTGAAGAAAGTTTGGCAGTTATTAAACCTGGAAAGATGGATAAGGAAGCTGCTGCAGAGAAGATTGTTAAGAAGATTAAAGAAAAATATTTATTGCCAGTTAGTAAGGAAGAAGTTATGAGAGCTATTCCTAGTGGGAGTATGAGTGTTAGGTGAATTTAAATAGAATAATTCTTTCAAGTTATTATGATATCTCAAAAAGAAATACAATTAGGTAAGAAGGGCATTACTCCTGAGTTTATTAAAGATATTGAGAATAGATTAGAGAAGCATAGAAATATTACATTGAAGGTTAGTGTTTTGAAATCAATTAGACCTGAAGGGAAAGCAGATGTTAAGAAATATGCTGATGAATTGGTTGAAAATTTAGGTGAGAAGTATACAGTTAAGACGTTGGGT
>CAYVEM010000041.1:0-5991 GCA_964450665.1 Candidatus Woesearchaeota archaeon
TCTATAATTGCTCCTTCAATTGAATGGATTAAAAAAAATTGCATTATTGAATATAATATAGAAAATTATTTACCAGGACCCTACACATTAATATTAAAGAAAAAAGATACAAATTTCTTAAACTGGGTTTCTGAAACAAATACATTAGGAATTAGAATTCCCAATAATGATTTTTGTGATGAAATTAGAAAAGCTGGAAAACCTTTTATTACTACAAGCGTTAATCTAAGTGGAGAAAATTCTGCAATTTCAATTAAAGATATTAATCAGGAAATTATTAATAAAGTTGATGAAGTTATTGATAATGGAAAACTAAATGGTAAAAGTTCAACTTTAATTATTAATAATAAGGAAATAAAAAGATGAGATTTGCTATAGTCTACTATAAAGATAACATTGCAGGAAAAAATATTGTAGATAGATTTAAAGAAATATCTTTCTCACCACAAACTCCAATAATTGAATTAAACAAAGAAACAATATACTCAGACATCAATATTAAAAAATACCCTGAATTAAAAGAAGTTGAACTTTTATTTTTCGCTAGCACACATAGAAGCAAAAAAGGAGACCCTAGTTTATGTCTTCATGTAGCTGGAAATTGGAGGGGGGCAGATTTAGGAGGCAAAGAAGGAAAAGTATGCCCAAGCTCAGCATTTGTAATGAAATATCTTTTTAAAAAATTGGATGAAAACGCTAAGAAAGATAATGAAGTTTATAATAAATATAAGATAACTATGGAAGGAACTCACCACGGACCTTTAATCGATATTCCTAGTTGTTTTATTGAGCTTGGAAGTTTAGAAGAAGAATGGAAAGATAAAGATGCTGCAAAAGTTCTAGCTGAAACTATACACTCATTGAATAATATCGAGTTTAATAATTTAAATGAAAAAGAATGGAAACCTACATTAGCTATTGGAGGAGGACATTATTGTCTAAACTTCAATCAAATTCAACTAACCAGCAATTATGCAATCAGCCATGTTATTCCAGATTATAGTTTTCCAGTTACAGAACAAATCATTAAAGAAGCGGAAGAAAAAACTAAAGAACAAATTGATGAAGTTTTAATTGATTGGAAATCTATGAAAAGCGAAGAAAGATTGAAATTGTTAGAAGTTTTAGATAGATTAAAATTAAAATATATAAAAACTAGAAGTATAAAGAAATAATTATTTCTTATGCCTTTTTTTCCAAAGCATTTTAGTATATCCAGTATTATTAATCTGATCCCTATGAATATACAACTCTTTCATTGTTTTTATGATAATATCTTTTGCTTTTTTCATATCTGAATGTTTAGCTAAATATTCTATTTCTATAAAATAACCAAGACCTTTTATTTCATTTAATTCTATAACCAAATTTTTATATTTTTTGTGTTTATATAATTCTGTTATTTTTGTTTTTCCAATCCATTTTTTAAACCCAAGATCAGTCATTAATGCCAAAAAATTTTCTTTATTTTTTATTTTAAATTCATATTCTTCCTTAACAACTATTCCATGTTTCCAAAATTTTTTAAGCCATTTTTTAAAATTAACTATATCCTCTTTTCCATTAGACCTAATTCTAAAAGCTTTTCTTGGATAGAAAGCCTTTTCTAATGAATAATATTGATCCTTCTTAGTTTCAACACCTGAAAACTTAGCTATTTCCTTGATACGTTTTCTAATTAAAGGAAGATCTTTCTTAGATATCTTTATTTTTGATTCAACTTCTAGCCAAGACATTATATTAACCTCTTAAAAATTCAGGTTAAAAGATTATATAAAAGTTATTGATTAACAATAGTTATTGATTAACAATAGTTATTGATTATTTTAGAGTGGTACATTAGGTTTATAAAGTAAAGAGCACATTATATATTGTCAACTTCGGTTGATAGAGGATTGAGACTTCGGTTTTTTTCCTCTTTTTATTTTATTAGTTTTATTAATTGTGCTATTAATCCAGAAAATAAAGGTATAGATAAATTATCATCCACATGATCAAATGTTGTTTCTACAAATGTTGCAACAAAGGCCATTACAATAGATATTGTTAAATCATTTAAGATCATCATTGCTATAATAATATCTACTATAAATTGAGCAATTACCCCCTCCCAAGCCCTATTGTTAAGTCCTTTAATCCAATGTTTTCCAAAAGCTATTCCAAATATTGCTGCAGCCATATCCCCAAAAATAGTCATTAAAAGTGCAGTTATTGCGATATTCTTATCAAAAACTCCAAAAGCAATAATTGCTCCAATTATAAAATATACTTGCCCTCCTAATCTATTCTTTTCTGATTCTCTCCAGAAAATATGAAATATAGGAATTCTTTTTTGTTTTAATACTCTAAAATATTCCAAAACTAAAAAAAATGCTAAAACTATAGTTAAAGATAGCAACCCTATATTATGACTAAATCTATTTGCAAAATATAAATATATTCCAATATAAAGAAGTGCAAAAATATGAATAAATTTCCTCTTTATTTCAAACTTTAAGTTTGGTTTCATAAATTATATTAGATTTTTAGTATTTTAAAATGTTGCTTTTGAAAAATATCTAAAATGTTTTTTAGGACATTTTAAAAATATCTTATTATTTTAACATATATGAAAAAGAGGTTATGGAAATATATAGTTAGAAAGTTAAGCCATACTACTGTTGCCGTATTTTTTTCAATATTCCTTTCATTATTAACATTAATTGCCATTGCATTCTCAGGAGATTGGACTTTAAGAAATATTTTCAATATATTTTATTTTACCTTTTTGAATTTTACAATATTTTCTATAAATGCTATTCTCTTCTCTAAAAAGAGAAGATACATTCCAGAAATGTTACGCCGCCCTGCTAGAATATCATTCATCTTAACTTATTCTATTCTCTACCTAGTTGCCCTAGCCTCATTTATTAAAACTGGGCAAATATTCAGAATACAGACAATAATCTTCTTATTAGGAGTAGGCCCTATAAAAACTGCCTTATTTATTATTGGTGGATTAATATTAATAGGAGTTTTATTCATTTTCTTTATTAATAAAAAAAGCACTGTCAAAGATTTAAGAGGCAGAAAAAGGAAAAAAATAAAGATTTTATTCTGGCTAAATTTTATTTTATTTATTTTAATTGTTTTAATAAACATTTTATTTTTGAATCTTGATGCTGCTATTATTGATGATGAAGCTAGTTTGATTGCTTATGATTATCAAGAAGTTCTGTTAGATGATTTGTCCAATGTTACAGATAAATTTAGTGGAAAAAATATAATCTTCATTTTATTAGAATCAGTTAGTGCTGAGCGAATCGGATATTATGGAAATGAGAGAAATGTTACACCTAATATAGATAAATTAGCTAAAAAAAGTATCGTATTCAAAAATGCCTATAGTACAGCTAGTCATTCTGAATATGCTCAGCCTGGATTATTGTCATCTCGTTATATGTTTACAAGTGATATTAGAACCGATTTAGGAGATCTTAAATCTCCTAGAAAGTTTTTATGGGATTCTTTTTCTGATAAGGGTTATATTACAGGATATTTTTCTTCCCAAGATGATAGATGGCAGGAAATGAATGAGTATATTAACTTTAGAAATTTAGATGAGTATTCATATTCTATGAGTGACGGCAAGAATGATTATGGAAGCGGATTTTCTAAAAAAGATTATGATCATAAGACTGCAGATCTAGCCCTAAATTGGTTAAATAAAACCATCAAGGATAAAAATCCTTTCTTCTTATATCTAAATTTTCAGTCTACTCATAGACCTTATGCTAAACCAAAAAGTTATGATTATTATGGCACAAAAAGAGAACTAGATGAGCATGATAATTCAATGAGATATGTTGATGAACAGTTTGAGAAAATAGTTAAGTTTCTTAAAGAGAATAATTTGAGTGAAGATACGGTGATTGCGATTACTTCAGATCATGGACATGAGTTAAAAGGCAGACATGGAGGAGGCGGACATGGACTTACAATATACAATGACGTATTATTAGTTCCTGCAATAATTTATTTACCAGGAGTAAGTCCTCATAATGCAATATCAAAAGTCAGCCATATAGATTTTATTCCAACATTAATTGACTTATTTAATTACAAAATTCCAGATGAGTTCCAGGGAGATATTATGAAATTTAATAGATCTATCTATTTTGTAACCCAATCACACAAATATAAAATAGGCATGATTGATAAGGACATTAAAGCCATTATAGATATGAATGACAAACAAATTGAAGTCTATAATTTAAAAGAAGATCCCCTAGAATTAAATAATATTAATTCAAAAAAATACAATTCCCAGATTCTTAAATTATTATTCTGGAAATTTTGTCAAGTTGATTATTATGAAAAAGAAAAATGGTCTAAAGGAATCATAGATAGATGTTCAAAACATAACAATTTCAAGATATAATATTTATTTCATCTAATAATCTATCTTTTTCCTTTCTTGAAGTATATTTTTTCCCAAACCTTACTAAAATGGTATTAAGTATCTTCCATTTTTTCCTTGGAAAAAGTTTCCTTAACTCTTCTTCAATCTTATCAGGTTTATCTGATTCTACCCAACCAAGATATTGTGAAATATATGAAACATGGGTATCTATACCTATTGCATCATCTCCATATTCTGAGAGAAAAACATTAGCAGTCTTTCCACCAACTCCTGACAATTGAATCAATTTACCAAAATCCATTGGAGGTTCTCCATCATATTGTTCATCTAAAGCCCTTGCACAATTCAAAATATTATTAGATTTATTTTTATAGAAATTAACACGCCTAATTATGTCTTGAATTTTCTTTTCAGAAGAATTTGATAATGATCTAGCATCAGGATATTCTGAGAAAAGAATTTCACAAACCTTAATTGTTGTTTCATCTAAAGTTCTTGCTGAAAGGATAATTGATATTAATGTTTGATATTTGGTTTCCCATTTCTCTCCAGCAAGTCTCATATCTCCCTTTAATTTATCAATTTTTTTCAATTGTTTAAGAGCTATTTTTTGATCCATATCTTAGCTTAGAAAATACAATTTATAAAATTAACATAAGATTTAAAAACAAAACTCACATTCATATAGAATGAAAGAGCGTGTTATTATTTTTATGATTATACTATTAATTAGTATTATACCAGTATTTGCAGAAACTCAAAGCTGCACATTAAGTGCATCATTAGTTAATCAAGATCCCTATCCCGCAATTCCTGGAGAATCTGTTAAATTAGTTTTCCAAATTGATGGAGTCGGTAATCCTTCTTGTGGAAAAGTAGACTTCACATTAATAGAATCTTATCCAATAAAAATTGAAGAAGGAACAAGTGCTACTACTAGCATTAATTCAGGAGTTTTTGTAAGAAATTATGGAGATTTCTTTTTAGCACCATACATAGTAATCATAGATAAAAATGCACTAGATGGTCAAAGCCAAATTGAAGCATTTTTAAATTCAGATACTTCTTCTAATGAGATAGTTGATTTTGAAATTAATATTGAAGATTCTAGAGCAGATTTTGAAATTTCTATAAAAGATTATGTTCTAAGTGAAAAAGAACTTACTTTTGAAATATTGAATATTGCAGAAAGTGATGTTGAATCATTAACTATTGAAATTAAAAAACAAGAAAATATTCTTCTAAAAGGAAGTAATAGAAACATTATTGGGAGCTTAGATTCAAATGAGGACACAACATTCAGTTTTGAAGCAACACCAAAAGAAGGAGATATCATTATTAATATTTATTATACTGACAAAACAGGTGTTAGAAGAAACATAGAAAAAACTGTAAATTATGATCCTACATATTTTGTAGATAGAGCTAGAGATCAAAATGGTCCAAATAGTTTTATCTATTGGATTATTGGAATCGTTATTTTGATAATACTTTTCTGGTGGTGGGGAAGAAAAAACAAACATGCAGGACACCATAAAAATTCTACATCAAATAGAAAACGTCGTTAATTACTCATACCTTAATGCATC
>CAYVEM010000042.1:0-5630 GCA_964450665.1 Candidatus Woesearchaeota archaeon
GAGATTACTGTTGATGATTTTTCAGATCCTGGATTGTATATTTCTATGTTTTCTAGTTGAGTTAGTTTTTCTAGAGTATATTGAGTTAGTTCTTTTTCGTATTCTTGAATTTTATCAAATCCAATATTTTCTAGATAATCTATTGCAGTTCCTAATGCGATAGTAGGCCCTATATTTTGTGTTCCTGCTTCAAATTTTTCTGGAGTTTCCGCGTAGGTTGCATCATCATAACTCACCGAGTTAATCATTCCACCCCCCAAGATAAATGGTGAAAGTTCTTCTAGAATATCTTGTTTTCCATAAAGAATTCCAATTCCTAATGGACCATAAATCTTATGGCCTGAGAAAGCTAAGAAATCACAATCTAGTTGTTTAACGTCTATTTTCATATGAGCTATTGATTGTGCTGCATCAATTATTGTTAGTGCATTTTTTTCTTTTGCTAGATCTATAATTTGTTTAATATCATTGATAGTTCCAAGAACATTTGACATATGTGTCATTGATACAATTGCTGTTTTATTGCTAATAAGGTCTTTTGCCTTTTCATAATCTAATTCGTAGTTTTCTTTTAGTGGTATGAACCTAACTTTCATGTTATTTGTTTTTGCAAATTGTTGCCAAGGGACTAAATTTGAATGGTGTTCCATTTCAGATAATAAAATTTCATCTCTTCCTTCTTCTAATAGTGGCTTAATTGTATTTGTTAGTAGGTTTAGAGATTCTGTTGTGTTTCTAGTGAAAACTATTTCTTTTTCATTTGCATTAATGAATTTTGCAACTTTTTTTCTCGCTTCATTGTATTTTTCAGTTGCGTGTTCGCTTAAAGTGTAAACTCCTCTATGTATATTTGCATTTTCTTTTTCATAGAAATCTGTAATTGTTTTGATTACTTGTTTTGGTCTTTGGCTGGTAGCTGCGCTGTCTAGATAAACTAGATCAGGATGATTGTCAAATATGGGGAAGTCTTTTTTTATGTTAAGATTATTCTTCTCATTATCTTCAGTCTTTATATTTTTCATTTTATCATCCATTATTGTGTCCATACTATCTCTTAATTTACTTAATTCCATATTTTTAATTAATTGGTTAAAAAATCCTTTGATGTAAATCTTTGTTGCTGCGTTTTTATCAAAACCTCTGGTTCCTAAGTAGAATAATTTTTCTTCATCTATTTTCCCTATGGTGGCTCCATGAGAACATTTAACGTCGCTGTTATCTATTTCTAAATCTGGAATTGCATCAGCAATTGCGTTTGGACTTAATAGAATTGTATCTTCCTTTTGATAACCATTAGAACCTGTTGCGTTTTGTTGGATTTTAACTAAGCCATGGTAGATGCATTTAGATGAATCTGTTAGTGCACCTTTGGAAAATATATCTGAGTTTGTATTTGGTGCGTTGTGTATTGAGTTTACTACTAAATCAAACTGTTGATCCTCATCTCCAAAAAAGACCCCATAGTTTCTAGCTTCTGAACCTTCATCATTTAAATTTGATGTTATTTCAGATGATGTGGTGTTGCTTCCAAAGCAACAATCTAACCAGTTAATTGATGAATCCCTTTTTGTGATGGCACGTTTTTTAACTAATAAAAAACTATTTTTGTTTAGTGTTTGTAAGTTACTATAGTTAACTTTTGCATTATTTCCAACAATTATTTCAACCATTTTACTAATATAACTTTTGCTTTTATTTTCTGATTCTAAATTTTCGAATAAAGTGACTTCTGAGTTATCCCCTGCAATTATTATTAGGTGATCGAAAACAACCTCAGAGTTAATTTTACTTAATATTTCAATTGGATCTTTTACTATAGTATTTTTTGGTATGTGAATTATTAAAGCGTTGTTTACAAAAGCCTGATGGAATGATGTGAATTTATCTGAAACGGGTATTATTTTCTCCATGAGGTTTTCCTTTAGTAACTCTGGGACTTTTTCTAGTGCCTCATTTAAATTATAGACTTTTACGTCTTTATTATTAGATATTATTTCTTTTTGAATTTTTTTAGATTTTGTTATGTCTAAGTCAGATAAATTAAGGTCTATTTTTAGATTAATGTTTAGACCATAAACAAAACTCGGCATGAGCAGTTGGTTGAATAATGACAATGCGTTTTGTCTTTTTTCTAATAGCCAGCTAGGTTCGTCGTTTGTTTTAGATAATTCTGATATGAATTCTTTAGGGTCAATTGTTTTTTGCATTTTTAATAAATAAGAATTAGCCTAGAGATCCTTCCATCTCTAATTCAATTAATCTGTTTAATTCAACTGCATACTCCATTGGTAATGCTTTTACGATAGGTTCTATGAATCCAGAAACTATCATCTGAGATGCTTGTTCTTCAGTTAATCCTCTTGACATAAGATAGAATATTTGTTCATCGCTTATTTTGCCAACAGTTGCTTCGTGTCCTAGATCCACATCTTCTTCTCTAACATCCATAAATGGAAATGTATTACTTTTTGAGATGTTATCCATCATCAAAGCATCACATTCAACATGAGATTTGCAGTTCTTTGCCCCTTTTTTTATTTGAATTAGTCCCCTATAACTAGTTATTCCGCCTTCCTTGCTAATACTTTTTGATCTTACTGTACTAGATGTGTTAGAAGCTAAATGGTGAACTTTTGTTCCGGTATCTTGGTGTTGGTCTTTACCTGCAAATGCTATACCTAAAAAATCTGATTTAGCACCTTCTCCGATTAAAATTGAAGTGGGGTATAACATAGTTACTTTACTTCCCATGTTTCCATTTACCCATTCTATTAGTGCATTGTCATGTACCAGGGCCCTCTTAGTGTTAAGATTATAAGTATTTCTAGACCAATTTTCTATTGATGAATATCTAGCTCTCGCATTTTTCATTACATGAATTTCTACACAACCAGCATGAAGAGAATTTTCTGTGTATTGTGGAGCAGAGCATCCTTCAATATAATGTACTTCGGCTCCTTCATCCACAATTATTAAAGTGTGTTCAAATTGCCCTCCTTTTTTAGCATTCATTCTAAAATAGGCTTGTAATGGTTCACTGAATCTTACACCCTTTGGAATATATATAAAAGTTCCACCAGACCAGACTGCAGCATGAAGAGCTGAGAATTTATGTAAATTTATGGGAACACAAGAAGTCATAAAATATTTTTTAACCATCTCAGGATATTCCTTAACGGCTTCATCCATGTCTAAGAAAATAACACCTTTCTCTGCCAATTCCTTTTTCAAACTATGATATACTACTTCAGATTCATATTGAGCTCCAACTCCACCAAGCGCTTCTCTTTCTGCCTGAGGTATTCCTAATTTCTCATAAGTATTTTTTATATCTTCAGGCACATCATCCCAGGAGGTTGCATTTTTTTGAGCATCTGGTGTCATGTAATAAATTATCTCATTTAAATCAAGGTCGGAAATATCTGGACCCCATGTTGGAGTTTTTAAATCATTAAAAATTTTTAATCCCCTAAGTCTAATTTTAAGCATCCATTCTGGTTCTCCTTTGTCTTTTGATATTAATCTTACCAGTTCCTCATTTATTCCTGGTTCTGCCTTAAAAGTAAGTTTTTCTTTGTTAGAATGATCGTAAGTTTCTCTATTTATTTCAAAAGTTTCCTCTAATCCTTTCTGTTCTGCCTCTGTTGGTTGAATTATTGTTAGATCTGACATAGACTTAACGATAGTTAAGAATGTTTATAAATCTTGTGGAAACTTGCTAGAAACTAATCGTATTTCTCAAAGAAAATATTTTCTTTAGGGATTCCTTTTTCAGCTAAATGGTCTTTAACAGAATTAACCATGTCTTTTAAACCGCAAATGTAATAATCTGATTCAAGATTTAGATTATCATCAATTAATATTTGAACATATCCCGTTCTGTCTCCTTCTCTGCTTAAAATTCTTTGATAAGAAAAATTAGGATATTTTTCTGTTAGATTATTAAAGGCTTGTTCATAGAGAATATCATCATTATATCTGTACCCAGTTAGCAATGTTATTGGTTTCTCAAAATTATGTTCTAATAAATTAGTTATTATAGATCTAAAAGGTGCTACTCCAGTTCCAGTAGAGATGAAAGTTATTGGTTTTGTTAGAGATTGATCCTTAATTATGAATGTTCCCATTGGACCCATAACGTCAATTTCATCTCCTTCATTTAATTTTGCTATTGTGGGTGTTGATTTTCCATTTGGAAGTATTTTAATACATAAATCTAATTGATTTGGTCTTGGAGAAGATGCTATTGAATAAGGCCTTCTAAGTTCTTCCCCGTTTATTGTAATAATTATTGAGATGAATTGTCCAGGATAGAAATCGAAATCATCTGGAGTAGATATAGTGATATGTTTGGTAGTTTTGTTAATATAATCTGTTTTAAGGATTTTTGATTTAAATTTATGTAATTTCTTTTTTATCATCTAATAGTATTTTTAGGAAGGCTTAAATATTTAACTATCGTTAAATGCATATGAAATCTATGCCTCAGGAGATTGAAGTTTGGTATTTGATTCCAGGTATCCGGCGCGAATTAGCTAAGGTTTTTTTGGAAAAATACAATATGAATCAAAAGAAGATATCTGAAATTCTTGGTATTACAGAGAGTGCTGTTTCGCAATATCTTAAAGCTAAAAGAGGTAGTGAAATGAAATTTGATGAAGGAGAAATACAATTGATTGAAGATGCAGCTAGGAAGATAATTGAAAGAAAATTAGAGGCAAATAATGAGATTTATAGGTTATGTGTTAGTTTTAGGGGTGGAGAAAGTTTGTGTGAATTTCATAGAAAACAAGATAGTACTGTAGAAGATGATTGTAAGCTTTGCTGCTAACAATTCCCTGTCATAGTTACTGAAGAATATTCTTCTGTTGTCGGTTGTTTTCCTTGTTCAATTAATTCGAAAAATTTTGGGAAGTTTATCCAAGCTTTTTTGTTAAGATCTTTTCTGATTAATAGAATGGCTCTTGAAGGTATGTGTTGTCTGATTAATTCATATTCTGGCAATTCATTTAGAAGTTTGTCCATGAAGACTTTCATTTCATCTAAGGTTGGCATGTTCTTTTGATCATAAAATCTTCTAGATTCTCCGACATGGACATAAGATTTTAGTTCAATAACATCAGGCATTCCTCTTCTAATTAATTCTGCATATTCTTTCTCGTTATCCATATTTTCATCTTTGATCATAGTTAATCTGATGCAAGTTCTGTATTTTCTTGTTTTTAATAAGTCTAAAGATTTGATCATTCTTTCCCAGAAATCTGGAAGTAGGGGGTTGTCAATTTTCTTTAGAAGTTCTTTATTTGGAGCATCAATGCTTAGATATAATTGAGTAACATTATTTATTTTCTCTATTGCTTCAGGATATTGTGCATTAGTAACTAAGAATGTTGAGATTTTCCTTTTGTGAAATGCATCTAATATTTCCCCTATTAATGGATAAGTAATTGGTTCTCCAGTTAATGATAAAGCTACATGTCTGATGTCTTCCATTTCTGCAATTTTATCTTGTGCTGCTTTCTCGTATCCCATTCCCTTAAAACCCACTAATAATTTTAAGTGTTCATCCATTGCATGATTGATTATATGTTCTGGAGAATCTATTGGACCATACCATTCTTTTGAAACAG
>CAYVEM010000043.1:0-5499 GCA_964450665.1 Candidatus Woesearchaeota archaeon
TAATGCTATAGCTGAAGAACTTTGGTTACCTATTTTTGAAGGGAGAATTGAGTGAAAGTTTTATTTTAATTTCTACTTGCGTCATAGAGGGTTATCATTTCAAGTTTGAATTTAAGATTGTTTAGTTCTGCGTTATAGAATACTGATTTGAATACGGGCCCAGATTCATCTCTCTTGTAAATTTCAGAATCGTATTTATGATATTTTAGATTTATAGCTAAATCCTTATTTTTAAAATCTCCAGAAGTAACCCCTATTATTTGAGATTCTAATATTTTATCACAGATTGCATCTTTTTTTAGATTGTTTAGAGGTAAAACTTTAGAATAATGTGCTTCATAATATGTATTTTTATCAATGCCCCCCATCTTAATTTTACTTTTCAGAATTCTCTATTTTAACGCCTAACTCTTCTAGTCTTTTCAAATGTGCTTGCATAATTGCTTCGACGTTTCCAATCATCTTAATTAGTTCAGCCCTTTCTGCTGCTAATGTATTAAGAGATCCCTTATGAACTCCTATTTCTTCTTCCTTTGAAATTTTAGGCATGTCTACATTTGTTTCATTAGATGTAGATGCAGTAGCTCCACTATTAAGAGATTCTTCTAAACTATCTTTATTTAATTCTATAACCATTGTATCAATTTTAGAAAACAACTATTTATAAACCTTACTTTTTTTAGAAAATCATGAATTTCAAAGAAACATTGGAAAGGGTAGAGAATTCTGAAGAGTATAAAAAGTTTAAAGAAGATTATCCTGATGCAGAGATTTGTGCGGGATTTTTTATATTGGATTTTTTGAGTAATGATAATAAGAATTCTATTGATTATAAAGATAAGGATAAAATATTTACATTTAATATTATTGATAATGAAATAAAGATGTATGAGGATGAATTAATGGATTTGCCTAATACTCCGAAATTAGAAACTATAATTCCTGAAACAAAAATTGAAGTGGATGAGTTGAAATCTATTGCTCAGGAAAAAGCGCATGAGGAAGGAATTAGTGCTAAGTTTAATAAAATAATTGCAGTTCTTCAAACTTATCATGATTTGGAAAATAAGCAAAAATCTCAGATATGGAATCTGACTTGCATGTTGGATCAGTTGATAATTTTACATATATTAGTGGATTCGTCGACGGGAAATATTATAAAATTTCAAAGAAGGTCTTTTATGGATATGATAAAAAAGAAAGATTAGGATTTTAATGTAGAAAAATTACTATTTTAAATTGAGGTTTATTTGAGTAAGATATATAAATGTATTTTCTATTATATATACATGAAAGCGGTGTTTGGATATTTGTCTGCAGGAATTGGTTTGTTAGGTTTAGCTATTAATTCTGTAGCTGGTAGGGAGATGGTTGGATTTTTAGATAATATTAGTAGTGAATATATATTGATACCTGCTGCTATTTTGATAGTTCTTGGAGTTGCGATAATGGTTATGAATAGTAAAGGTGGTAAGATAATTAAGCATATTACTGAAGAAGTTCCTATTTATCAAGGGGAAGGTAAGAAAAGGAAGATTGTGGGTTATAGGGTTGACTGATTATCTTCCGTGTATTACTCTATTTAATTCTTTTCTTAGGAATCTTATTCTTTTCTTTTGATGTTTGCTAGGGGTACTTACATCTGATAATTCTTCTAATTCTACTTCTATATGGGAAATCTTTTTATTTTTGATTCTTTCTTTCCATTCTCCAATATCTCTTAACCCAAAATATCCTTGGATTGTTTTATCAAAAAGAAAACTTATTATTATGAATCCTATCCCTATGACATAGACCCAATTTGCTGCTCCAAGAGAATCATATTGTCTTGTTCCCCAGAGCATAATAAAAAATATTCCATAAATAGCCCATGCTGCTCTTCTTCCGAAAGGCCCCATACCAGATTTGTGAACAAAATAAAAAAAGATTAATAATGGTAAGAATGATGCTAATGATGCACCTAATGCAGTGTATGGTAAAAGTATGGCATTAATAAATTCTCCAGGCTTTAGATATCTTACTGCAAATATTGAAGTTATTGTTGTAAGGACGATATGAACTGGCCTATTTTCTTCAAATATATCTATATTTTTTAATGCAACAAATATTATTGCAAATAATAAGAAAAATAGCATTATTTTAGCGAATAGAAACTCTCCGAAGCCAACTCCCAAGATTGGTGCAAATATAGAACCTAAAGCTTGACTTAAACTATCTATTGTTTGATCTAAGAGCTGATTTTGAGCTAAAACTGATTGTATGGTCAAAAATGTAACTAGTAAAGTTAATACATACCCTTTTTTCATATAATATTAATACTAAATGACTTTAAAAATCTTTATGATTTTTAACTCATTAAAAATTGAGAATTTTTAAGATTTAAAAATTTTTATGACATTTAATTCATTAAAAATTGAGAATTTTTAAGATTTAAAAATCTTTAGAAAATAAAAATAGATTTACTTAGATTTAGTTTGTGCTTTTCTAAGTGTTGATTTTATGTTTGCAGTTCTTTTTCTTGTATCTGCTACTTCACTATCATGGAATTTTACTGCATTTTCTAATTCTTTATTTTTTGTAGAATTAATAAAATTGTCTACTCTTTGGAATCCATCATCAGTTTTAACATAGAATTCTTTTGATTTATCACTATTATATCCTAATATAAAATCATTATTATTACCATCTTTGTCTACATCTGCAGGATGATAGTGTGTTGGAAGATTTACTTTTCCAGATTCAAGAGGATTTCCCAGAGTATAATATAGTCCTGCTGCTGTAATTGCTGATCCTATCATTCCTGACATCAAACCTTTCTTAATTCTCATTTGCTTTTATTCCCTTTTGGTTTATTTAATCTAGTATCTGTCTTATTTAATCTTTGATGATCGTTATGATTAGATTTATTCTTAGTATTAATTGAATTTGGTGATTTAATATTCCATCCAAAAGCTTTATCTGCTTCATTTGAGCTTCCATTCATTATTTTTTGATTATTTTTATAATTATTTTCTGCAGTTTCTTGAGCTTTTTTATGTTCTTTATTCAATTTTACTTCTCTTTGAGTTTGATTGTATGCAAGACTTGTTCCATTTTTATTTTCATCTAATTTAAAGTCTACATATCCTGTTTCTGCCTGTCCATGAGGAATAGAAACGTATGAAACATTAATTTTTTCTTTTGTTTTTTTGCCGTCCTCATCTAAAACAACTTCTTCTAGAACTGAACTTTTAATTCCTTTAGGGTTAATATTTCCAGAATTAACATAGCTAGAAATTCCAGATGTTGCTGCGTATAAACCTCCAATAACTACAGCTCCTGCAATCATAGGTTTAATGTAATCTTTTGTATTATTCCATCCACTAATAAGAATATCTTTAATATAAAATTCTCTTTCCAAAATATCTTCAGATTCCGGTTCAGTTCTTGATGTTTCTTCAGTTGTCATTATAAAATTGCTACAAATAAAAGGTTTATAAATGTTCCTATAAGTTAAAATTTATAAAATTTTTTACTTTTTGTTTGTGTAGAAATGTTTATAAAGAATAATTTATTATATACTTTATGAAAAAGGTGTATAATTATTTAGGAATGTTATTAGTGTTGACTATTTTATTATCTACGACGCTGATTGTTGCTCAAACTAATTTTGAAGTTGTAGGAGAAAGGTTTGGAGCTATTGATGTTATTGGAAATTTTGATTTAGGAACTAAATCTTCATCAATATTGCTTGGAATTTTGTTATTCATGATTTTACAATCTGTATTGGTAAAAATGGAACTTTTTGGGGATAGTAGAGGGGTTTCTATTGGAGTTGCATTAATAGTAACTGTATTAACTTTTATATATGTGCCAGATAATTTATTTGATGCTTTAGCCACTAATTATGCAGCATTAGGAGCCACAATATTAACTGTTTTGCCTTTTTTGATTGCTACATATTATACAGTATGGATTACAGATCAGTTAAGTATAGCAAGATCAATTTGGGCCGTATTCTTTTTATATTATCTAATTATTTTGATTGTTAGTTGGGGGACTGCAACATCTAATGATTTTAGTTTTTTAGATCCTATTAATCTGTCTTATGCTGTAGCATTAATTGCCTCATTAGTATTGTTCTTTTTTATGGGTCCTATAAGAAAACTGGTGTGGACACAGACAGTTGCATCAACAAAGGAAAAAATAACGAAGAGGGCTGATCTTCTTGATGCTGCTTTAACTGCTGGAGAAGAAATTACTGAAGCAGCTGCAGGTAAATAAATCCTAATTTTTAAATACTCTGATTATTATATAGTTACATGAAAAAGAGATTGTTATTATTATTGATTTTAGGATTAGTATTTAGCTTGAGTTTTGTTGTGGCTCAGGAAGAAGTTTTGGAAGGTCTTCCTGGAGGAGAGAAGTTAGCTAAGATTGCTAGTGGGGAGGAGGATCCTTCTGAGAAAATTGAGGATATTAAAGACAAATTAGTTCAAGTTAAAAAGGGTCAGAATTATAGTTATCTAAGAATAGAATGGACAAAGGCGCCTTATGTTGGCGCTGTTTTTAAGGGAACTGAAGGATTCTTTAAATTTTTTAATCCTTTATGGAAATATAGTTTTGGTACTGAATTTTCTTGGAATGTAATTTTCTTTTTACATATGTTTATTTGGGGAATAATTATTCTTGCATTGTTTTATCCGGCAAAAGAAATAATGGGCAATAGTTTATTTGCTATTATAACTGGAATTATTTTTGCATCGATTACTGGAAGTTTTGGGATAATAACTAAGTTTGTTAATATACTTGATACTATGTTTAATAAACTTTGGTGGGCGACTTTAATTTTTATACTTATTTTAGTAGCATTAGTAATTGCTGAAAGTGAATTTTTTAAAGGATTGAGAAAAGAAGCTAAGAAAGAGAAATCTGAAAGAGCTGAAGAATCAATTGAGGCTCATGGTGAAGTTTCTGAAGAGGCTTTAAAAGATATGAGTAGTTAACTTAAAGATTGGTTATAATTAAAACAAAGTAGTTTGTGCTTTTTCTTTTTTTAGATCTTCTAATTTATCTAATTGACTGTCAATCCTTTTTTCTGAGAATTCGTATTTTAATAAAATCTCTTTGATTTTATCTTCGTTGATTGTTGGAAATTCTATTTTGATGTCTTTAGTTATATTGGGATTAATGATTTCTTCATAGATGGGAAGATAGTCAAAATCTATTTCATATTTTTCGAACTTTTCATCTTCTGTTAAAGCTTGAAATATTTTCTCTTTTGTTTTATATTCTTTTACAATCTTTAGGGATTTTTTTGGACCTAATCCTTTGATGCCTTTTGGATTGTAATCTGTTCCACAGATTATCCCTATACAGATTAATTGTTCTTGATTGATTTCTAGTTCTTTTAAGACAGCTTGTAATTCTATTAATTGTGGCTGGATGTCAACATATCCTGTTGCTGTTTTTCTTTTTCTTGATAAACTTAGATTTTGTATTAATTTAGGTGCCTTAAAC
>CAYVEM010000044.1:0-5281 GCA_964450665.1 Candidatus Woesearchaeota archaeon
CTCCTATGGCAAGAATTTTCATTTTTAGAAATTTCCAATTTTCATTTTTTCTTTGCCTTCTTTTCAATAATATCTATGTGTGTTTCCTTAAGTTGTTTTTTATCAATCTCACTTGGACTTCCATCCATAGGATTTTGAGCAGATTTATTCTTGGGGAAAGCAATTACTTCTCTTATATCCTTATATCCCAACATTAATGCAACCATTCTATCAAATCCTAATCCCATACCTCCATGAACAGGCCCACCAAATTTATAGGCCTCTAACAAAAAACCAAATTTCCTTTCAGCCTCTGCCTTACTCATACCAATAACTTTCATAATTTTTTCTTGCAGTTTAGGATTATTAACCCTAATACTTCCACTACCCAATTCTACCCCATTCAAAACAACATCAAATAAATCTCCCTTAACCTTTCCTGGATCTTTTTCTAAATATTTTATATGCTCTTTTTTAGGAGAGCTAAACATATGATGTTCAGGAGTCCATTTTTTATCTTCTTTAATATACTTAAACAAGGGATAATCATAAACCCAGCAAAATGCAAACTCATTTGGATCATCCTTATTTTTTCTCAGGTCAGGTTTATCTGTACCATATTTTTTCATAGACTCTTCATAACTTAATCTAACAAATTTTTTCAATTTAATTCCAAGAGTTTTCTCAAAAACATACTTATACATGTTTTCAACAAAGTTCATTATATCTTCAGAATCAACAAAACTCATTTCAAAATCAACTTGAGTATGTTCTGGTTGCCTATCTTGTCTTAAATCCTCATCCCTCATACATTTAGCCAAACTAAAATATCTATCAAAACCAGATATCATCAAAATTTGTTTATACAATTGAGGACTTTGAGGTAATGCGTAGAATTTTCCAGGATTAACTCTACTAGGTACCAGATAATCTCTAGCCCCCTCGGGAGTAGGTTTAACTAATAAGGGAGTCTCAATTTCAATAAAATTATTATCAAGATAATAATCCCTAACTGCCTGAGAAACTTTTGACCTAAATGCCAAATTTTTCTGCATCCTATCACTTCTCAAATCTAAAAATCTATATTTCAACTTAAGATCTTCATTTTCTATATTATCATTGATTTCAAACGGAATCTGAGCAGACTCACTTAAAACCTCCACCTTACTAATAAACAATTCAACCTTCCCACTACTCAATTCTTTATTCTCACTTCCTTTTGGCCGCAAATTAACTTCTCCCTCTACACAAACACAACTTTCCCTATTCAATTTACAAACTTTTTCAAAATCATCATTTTTCTTTACTATTACGCATTGAACCTTGCCATATCTATCTCTCAAATCAAAAAAAGCAACCTTTCCATGAGCCCTTATAGTATCAATCCATCCACATAATCTAACCTTCTTCCCAGCAAGTTTTTCATTAACTTCTCCTAAATTATAGTCTCTTAACATCTTACAATATTTAAAATTTTAACAATCTTAACACTTATTAAACTAAGAATTCAAATTTATAAAGCTACCTTTTTTTAAATTTTCTCAATTTTCTCCCATCACTAGGAGATTTTGTTTTATCCTCTTTGATCTTACGACTTATTAAAGAAAGTATGATGCTATCTATCATATAAAACATAAATGCAATTCCAATAAAGGAATAAACTATAGTTGTAATTTTTCCAATATCTGTTTGAGGTGTAAAATCTCCATAACCAATAGTTGTAGCAGTAATTACCATAAAATAAGTAGAATCTAAATAATCCCAACCTTCCACATTATGATAAATAAATGTTCCTACAACTAATAGTAATATAAAACTAAAAATTACTATAATTGAATGCCATTTTATTTCCATAATATCACCCTATAATAATATTAATTTAATAGTTTATTAAGTATTGCATTAACTTCCTTACCATTAACCTTTCCTTTAAACTTCTGCATTATTAATCCCATATATCCTCCAACACTTAAACCTGGTTTCTCTTTAATTAATTTAACAATCTCACTTTCAACATCTCCAATATCTGCCTTTTCAATAATCAAAGCTTGCTCTAAACTTTTACCATTTACAATCTCTTGCATAACTTGTCTAACATCTAATCTATCTAACTTACCATTATCAACAGCATACACAATACTTTCGATTATATCCATATCCAAATCACCAACTTGCTTTGGAATTTCAATTAGAACCTTATAGATGAACCTTGGTTCATTAATAATCTTTAATAAATTATTAAAATCATCCAAATTATCTCCCTTTAATAATATCTGTATTTCATCATCTCTCAATCCTTTTTTAATCAAATCAACTTTCAATTCACTTCGCAGCTTAGGTAATGTTCTTTTAGCTTCATCAATCATTTGTTTACTTATTCTTAATAAAGGCAAATCAGTTTCAGGATACATTCTTGCAGCTCCGGGCATTGGCCTAATAAATTCGCTACTGCCATCAGACAAGGCATTTCTAACCTGTCCAATCAAATCTTTTTTACCCTTTAAATTTCCTTCTTGTCTTTTAACTTCTTTTTCAATTGTAGGAACAAACATTTTAACATCCTGAAAACCTTTAATCTCAATCCTTGGATGTCCCGGAGTACTAACATTAACATCTTGCCTTATAGTTCCAATTCCCCTTTTAACCTTACAACTCCTCAAAACATCTCCAATATAAAGTGCTACTTCTTTAGCTTGCTCAGGATTCTTGATATCTGGAGCTGTACCAATTTCAATTAATGGAATTCCCAATCTATCCAATCTAAACTTATTTTCTTCTCTAGAAATAAATCTTGCAGAATCTTCTTCTAAACTAATATTATCAATTCTAACTCTCCCACTTTCCGTTTCAATATAACCATTTCTAGCAACTAACACGGTTCTTTGAAATCCACTAGTATTACTTCCATCTACCACAGTTTTCCTCATTATCTGGCTAATAGGAAATATTTCACAATTCAATAATAGCGCCACATGCAAAACAGTCATCAAAGCCTCCTCATTTATTAGATGCGGAGGTTCTTCATCCAATTCTACTAAACAAGTTGTATCATAACCTTCATAAATAAACTCTTTATCTTGCTCAGCTTCATGCTTCGCAGCAATATCAACCTCCCCACTTTCTCCAGCCACCGCATGCAATCTTCTCCTAACTTCAAACTCAGCATCATCTTTTCTAAGTACTGAAGGACAATTACAAAACAATTTATGAGTATCTAATTGCTGATGAATTTCCAACCCTGCCTTTATATCTCCACTCATAATTTTAATAAAAGAAAGGGGTTAATAAATATTAGGATTAACCAAATCTGCACCTGACTCTTTCTAATCTATATTCATCTCCAACATGCAAAACACAATAACCTTTAACCATATCTTCTAAAACAATATTTGGTACTTTTCCCGGAGTAGAAAGAGTATCATCAAATTTATTCCTATGCCCTGAAAAAACATATTTTGGTTTTATTCTATCTATTTGATTGATAACCCTCTCAGCCATATGTTTATATCTAGGATTCTTTCTAGCTAATAGTGGAGATTCATGAGTCAATAATATATCTAAATCTCCTTCTCCAATTCTCTCTAACTTTTCAATATTCTCAATAATAACTGCATAATCTTTTGAAGGATCTGTATAATTCCCATCCAGTCCAGCAACTCTAACTTTATGGTTTTTTGAAGTATTTGGATCCCTTAAAACAATTGTCTGTCCTGGAGAGATTCTACTTGGTAATGGCATTTGATCTTCAGGCACCAATATCTCATCAGGTTCATGATTCCCATTTATATAAAAATGGGGCACAAATTCAAATAAATTCTTAAGATCTGTATGGTCTCCACAATCCAAAACATAATCTGGATTCTGTGAAGAATAGGATGCTCTTGCAGCATTATAATCTGAATGAATATCAGAAACCATCAATATTTTCATTTTTCTTCCCCCAATTTTATAATTTCCTGCACATATTCTAAACTCGGCATTAATATATACCCTTTCTTTCCATTCATATTATGTTCGGGATATTCATGCAAAATATTTCCAATACTTCTAAATTGAGACTCATTTAATTTAATTTTAATATCTTCTGATCTAATTCCATCTCTCTCAATAACTCCTAAAAGTGCAATGATATCTGATAAATCTTTTGATCTTCTTACAGGGTTAACATTTTCATCAACATCTAGCTTCATTCCAATTAATGTAATGGGATCTGCAATTCTCATTTTGATCCCAAAATAATCTACAAGTTTGCTATTTTCCCAATGCTTATCATTAAAAATAGTTTTATTAACAATTATATCCATACCCTTATTAGGTCCAGGAACATAAATATCCATATTAGTTTCATCTAAAAATTTTTCCTCAATATCTTTTGAGGAACCTCTATAACATAATTTGTTTCCAAAAGATAAAGATTTACTTGCAACTTCAGTACTATCAAAAAAAGTATCAAACAAAAAACTATATTGCCTATTTCTACACAAAATATCCATATCATGTGAATCTCTCCAATTAACTGCAGAATATTCTCCTAAATGCCTCACAATATTTCCCAATACTCCCATACCTCCAATAAACATATATTGATTCCCCGCATTAATTTGATTATGTGAATCTGCCAAGGCCATGCTATACCTAACATTATTTATAGTTCTTTCATTACTTGATTCAACAGCTCCACTTAAAAATAATTTATATTCTTCAAATCTATTTGTATCATTTAATTGCCATTCAAGTAAATTTACTTTATCATTATCTGTATATGTCATAAATAATTTTAACAATTTCACCTTTTAAACCTTTCCTTTGTACTTACTTAATAGTTACAACTATTAATAATAAAATTCATAATAGAATAAATATATAAACTATCTTAACTATAATCAATAATGCCAAAAAGAGGACTTTCAAAAACATCAAAATATCTACAAAAATTATCTAAAAAGATTGTTAATACTCATTTAGATGAGGGTGGAAAAAAGGTAGAAAAAGCAACTGAAGAGATCTTTACTACATTATCTGAGAATCTTTATCCAAAAAAGAAAAATAGAATAACATTTGGACAGAAAACAGCAGATTGGTTAACAAGATGGGCAGGAAGTTGGATATTTATTGTTGGATTTTTTATTTTCTTAGTATTGTGGATGATACTAAATACTTATTATTGGGCAAATTATCTTGCAGGAGAACCATTTGACCCATTCCCATTCATTTTATTAAATTTAGTATTATCTTGTTTGGCAGCAATACAGGCACCAATAATTTTAATGTCTCAAAATCGTTCAGGTCAAAGAGATAGAAT
>CAYVEM010000045.1:0-4678 GCA_964450665.1 Candidatus Woesearchaeota archaeon
TGGATAAGACAAATTATCTTGCTATAATCAGTCAATTGCAAAGAGTAAGTTCTATGTTACCAGGAGAGCAAGAGAATTTTTTAGCTAGAACTCTTCACCCAACACACTATGGAAGATTCTGCCCTATTGAAACTCCTGAAGGAACTGAAATTGGATTAAGAAAAAATCTTGCAATATTATCTAAAATTTCAACAAGGTCTTCATTAGATGATGAAAATTTAATAAAAATTTTAGAAAGTCATAATATGAAAAAAGAAATTATTATGACAGACAAATCTAATACAAATGATTCCTCTAAAGATAATGATGTATTCCTAAATGGAAGATTTATTGGAAATATTGAAGATATTAAAAAATTTGTTGAGGATTTAAGAGAAAGTAGAAGAAAAGGGGATTTGCCTATAGAATTAAGTATTAAAGATAATAAAAATTTGAATAATGTACTTTTATCAACTGAAATTGGCAGGGTTATGAGACCTTTAATTGTCTTAGAAAATGGTAAATCTAAATTTAATGAAGAGTATGCCAAATTATTAAGAGAAGATAGTTTAAAATGGGATGACATAGTTAAAAATGGAATTATTGAATATTTAGATGCAGCAGAAGAAGAGAATTCTTTAGTTGCTTTAGAAGAAAAAAATATTACTGAAGAACATACTCACTTAGAAATTGACAAAATTGATCTATTAGGAGTTGTAACCAGCTTAGTTCCATATTCTAATTATGATCAGAGCTCAAGATTAAATAGAGGAAGTAAAACTCAGAAGCAAGCCCTAGGATTATATGCTGCTAATTTCCTAGCCAGAATTGATACAGATGTTAATATCTTACATTATCCTCAAGAACCTATAGTAAAAAGTTTTGTTTATGATACATTAAATGTTCATCCTGCAGGCCAAAATGTTATTGTAGCTGTTATGACTCATGAAGGTTATAATATGGAGGATGCTTTAATTTTAAATAAAGGTTCATTAGATAGGGGGTTATGCAGAAGTACTTATTACAGACCTTACACCTCAGTTGAATTAAATTATGCTGGAGGATTGAAAGATGAGGTTACTATTCCAGAAAAAGATGTTTCTGGTTACAGAATAGAGGAGAGTTATAGATTTTTAGAGGATGATGGAATTACATATCCTGAAGCTAAAATGGAGTCTGGTGAAGTTGTTATTGGTAAAACAAGTCCTCCAAAGTTCTTAAGTGAAGTTAGAGAAATCTCTATTAAAACTAAGAAAGAGGCAAGTTCTGTAATTAGACAAGAAGAAAAAGCTATCGTAGACGCTGTTTTTATTACTGAAGATAGTCAAGGTAATAAAGTTATTAAGGTTAGAACAAGAGATTTAAGAATTCCAGAATTAGGAGATAAATTTGCTACAAGCCATGGTCAAAAAGGAGTTATTGGAGCAGTTATTCCTGAAAATGATATTCCTTTCACTTCAAAAGGAGTTAAACCAGATATGCTTTTTAATCCTCACTCTATCCCTTCGAGAATGACTGTTGGATATTTAATAGAACTAATGGCTGGGAAAGTTGCATGTTTAGGTGGAAAAGTTTTAGATGGTACAGGATTTAGTGGACAAAATATAAAAGAACTAGAAAATCAATTAGAAGAACTAGGATTTAGGGCTGATGGAAAAGAAACATTATACAACGGAATTACTGGAAGGATGATGAATGTTAAAATTTATGTAGGTAATATGTATTATTTAAAATTAAAATATATGGTAAGTAATAAGATGCATGCAAGAGCAAGTGGAAAAGTAACATTATTAACAAGACAGCCAATTGAAGGTAGAGCTAAAGGTGGTGCATTAAGATTAGGAGAAATGGAACAACAAGCCCTAGTTGCACATGGAGCTTCATTATTATTAAAAGAAAGATATGATTCAGATAAAGTTATAATACCTGTCTGCACTAAATGTGGCGCTGTTGCAATAGAAGATAGTATAAGAGGAAAAATAACCTGCCCTATTTGTGAAAGCCAAGATATAGAACCTGTTGAAATAAGTTATGCCTTTAAATTACTAGTTGATGAAATTCAATCATTACATATTAGAACTAAATTTAATTTGAAAAATAAATACGAATAAGATGATATCAAGAGCAATTAAGAAAAAAGTTGAAAGTTTACAATTTACTTTAATTAATCCTAATGAAATTAAAAAAATGAGTAAAGCAAAAATTATTACTCCTGAATTATATGATGTAGATGGATATCCTGTTGATGGAGGATTAATGGACCTACGTTTAGGAGCTATCGATCCAGGAGTAAGATGTAGAACTTGTGGTGGAAGATTAAAAGAATGTTTAGGACACCAAGGAAGTATTGAATTAGCTAGACCTGTTTTCCATATTAAATATATACCCGTTGCAGAGTTATTCTTAAGATGTTATTGTAGTGAATGTAGTAGATTAATGGTTAAAGAAAAAGACATGATTAAATATAAAACTATTAAAGATAGATTGAAAAGAGCCAAAGATTCTAAAAAATGCCCTCATTGTAGTACTGAACAAGAAAAAGTTAAACTACATAAACCAACTACATTTAAAATTGGTAAAAAAAGATTATTTCCTGGAGAGATAAGAGATAAACTTGCAAAAATTCCTGATGAAGAAATCAAATTAGCTGGAATGAATCCTAATATATTTAGACCTGAATGGAGCATTCTTACATTATTATTAGTCCCTCCAGTAACTGTTAGGCCAAGTATTACACTTGAGTCTGGTGAAAGGTCTGAAGATGATTTAACCCATAAACTATCAGACATCATAAGATCTAATCAAAGATTATGGGAAAATTTAAATGCAGGAGCTCCCGAAGTTATTATTGAAGATTTATGGGATTTAATGCAATACCATATTACAACTTTCTTCGATAATTCAATTACAAAAATTCCTCCTGCAAGACATAGATCGGGACAACCATTAAAAACTATTACTGAAAGAATAAAGGGTAAAGAAGGAAGAATAAGACATAATCTTGCTGGAAAACGAGTTAATTTTAGTTCAAGAACAGTTATCTCTCCAGATCCTTCTCTGAAAATCAATGAAGTAGGTATTCCTTATCAAATTGCGGAATTATTGACAGTTAACGAAAAAGTCAATAGCATGAATATGGATAAATTGAAAAAGATAATTTTAAATGAAAATTATCCTACTGCAAATTATATTATTAGACCTGATGGAAGAAGAAAAAGAATAACTAAAGATTTGAAAGATGAAATATTAGGGGAATTAGAAGTAGGATATCTTGTTGAAAGACAATTAATTGAAGGAGATGTAGTATTATTTAATAGACACCCAAGTCTACATAAGGCTAGTTTAATGGCACATTTTGTTAAGGTTCTTCCATATAAAACATTTAGAGTTCATCCTGCTACGGTTCCACCATATAATGCAGACTTTGATGGTGATGAGATGAATATTCACGTACCTCAAACTGAAGAAGCAAGAGCTGAAGCAAAAATTTTAATGGATGTTAATAAAAACTTAATGAGTTGCAAAGATAATAGTAACCTATTAGGAAATATTGTTGACGCTGTTACAGGTAATTATCTATTAAGCAAAAGTGGATTAAGTAAAGCTGAAGCCAATCAACTATTATTTCAATCAGGAATTGATGATAATTTTGAAAAATCTAATATTAGTGGAAATGAAATAATTAGTAGTGTTATTCCTAAACTAGATTATAAAGCCAAATCAAGAGATGGTTCTACATTTAATGTTAAATCTGGAAAAATTGACACAGGAATCGTTGATGAAAAAGTATTCGGGGTTGAAGCAGGAGATTTATTAAAATATATTGATAAAGATTTTGGAAGAGATCATGCAATTAAAGTTTTAGAAAATTCATTTGCATTAGGTACAAATTATCTAACCAACCATGGATTTACAATAAGCGTTGACGATCTTAATGTTAGTGATAAAGTTAAAAAAGAAACTAATCAAGTTGTTATGGAAGCTGAAAAAGAAACTGAGTTAATTATTAAAAATTATGAAGAAGGAAAATTAGAAATTATTCCAGGTAAAACTGATGAAGAGACAAGAGAGATAAAGATATTACAAACATTAAATGGAATTAGAACAAAAGTTGGTAAAATTGTTGGTAAGGAAATATATAAAACAAATCCAGTTAGTGTAATGATGGATTCTGGTTCAGGTGGAAGTGTTTTAAATGTTACACAAATGGCATGCTGTGTAGGTCAGCAAGCATTATGGGCTAAGAGAATTAGTATTGGATTTAATAATAGGACATTATCATTCTTTAAAGAACATGACCTTACACCAAAAGCTAAAGGATTCATTTATAGTAGTTTTTTAGAAGGATTAAAACCCCATGAGTTCTTTTTTGGAGCTATAACTGGAAGAGATGCATTAATGGATACCGCACTTAGAACTCCAAGATCAGGTTATTTATATAGAAGATTAGCAAATGCATTACAAGACATTCGAGTTGAATATGATAAAACAGTAAGAGATGGTTCTGGTAAAATTATTCAATTTTTATATGGAGAAGATGGAAAAGATGTAGCAAGATTACATGAAAATAAAGATATAAGCGCTGGAGAAGCTATTGGAATTATTACTGCACAAAGTTTTGGAGAACCATCTACTCAAATGGCCTTAAATGTATTCCACTTCGCAGGAGTTGCTGAGATGCAGGTTACATCAGGTCTAC
>CAYVEM010000046.1:0-4096 GCA_964450665.1 Candidatus Woesearchaeota archaeon
AATAGTCTCTTCTGGTTCAGGAATAATCTCTTCTGGTTCAGGAATAGGTTCTATTTTTTCGTCCTCAACATCTTTCTCAAGAGGCGCTTCTTTCTCAGATTGATTATTTAAAATAACAAATGTAGTTGCTAAAATTGAAATAGTAATTATTGAAATTAAAGATAATACAATAATCGATGTAGCTATAGCTTTCTTATTATAATTTATCCTCATTTCAGAATATATACTCAAATATCTTTTAAAAATCTTTACTATTTTTATTCCAAAAACTCTATTCCAAGTTCGTCTTCCATTTCCGCTTGTTTTTGTAAATCTCTTGGAAGTTCTCCGCCTATTATCTGGCTTGATTGTACTCCAGTTATTATTATCATAACACGTATTGATTTTTCCATTTCCGGAGATAATTGAGCCCCCCAAATCATTTTTGCATCTGGACTTAGTTTATCGCCTACTGTAGATATTATTGACCTTGCTTCATCTAGAGACATATCATTTCCTCCAATGATATTAACTAATGCCCCTGTTGAATTAGAAATATCCACATCTAGGAGAGGATTTGATAGAGCTTTCTCTACTGCCTCTTGAGCCCTATTTGCAGAGTCAGATTCTCCCATCCCCATTAGAGAAACTCCTCCATTAGTCATGACTGTCTTAACATCTGCAAAATCTAAATTAACTAAGCCAGATTTAGTTACAAGCTCTGTTGTTCCCTTTACTGCATTAGTAAGTATTTCGTCTGCAACCTTAAATGCAGTTTGTAAAGGTAATTCTGGAGCTATCTCTAATAGTTTGTCATTAGGAATTACTATCAGAGTATCTACAACAGATTCTAGTCTTTCTAAACCATACTCTGCATTTTCAATTCTCTTTTTTCCCTCTATTGTGAAGGGCATTGTTACAACTCCTATTGTTAAGGCTCCTTGTTTTTTAGCAAGCCCTGCAACTACTGGTGCTGCCCCCGTACCTGTTCCTCCACCAAGTCCACATGTAATAAATACCATATCACATCCTGCAATTTTTTTCTTAATTTCTACCTCTGATTCTATGGCTGCCTCCTCTCCAATTTTGGGATTACTTCCTGCACCCAGCCCCATTGTTAGTTCCTTACCAATAAGAATTTTATGATCTGCATTTGAGTATAATAAATCCTGGGCATCAGTATTAAGTGCAATAAATTCTCCCCCTTTTATTCCTATTTCCTTCATTCGACTTATAGTATTATTTCCAGCACCTCCAAGCCCTATAACTTTTACTTTTGCATGTTGAGAATTTATTAATTCCTCTAATTCTTTATCAATATCTGAAAGTTCCTGAGATTTATTTGAGATAGATGTTGAAACAACGGGGGTAGATGCCATAGATTCGGAGGATTGTTCTCTGTGCCTAGTTTCCATTATAGGACTATTTGAACTATTACTTGATTGGTTATATGGATTAGATTCGCTGTTGGGAATAGAATTTGGTTGACTGCCTAAACCCTGGGGACTATCTGAAGATGAATTATAAGAATTATTGTTATTAGGGTTATTATGATTAGTTTCCTCTTCTTTCTCCCTCCCTTGATAGTTATCATCCATGTTGGGAAAAACAGAAATTGCTATTTAAAGATTATTGGGATTTTATTGTTGTTTTTCAGTATTCGTTTCTTTTTTCTCTTCTTTTTTAGAATCATCTTTTTTTACAGATTCTTTTTTAGAAGTTTCTTTCTTAGTAAATATCTCAAAAGTTAATCCTGTGATTTCCTTAAACTTCGGAGCCATCATCTGTAGAAATGGCATTAGATTTTGCTCATTGAAAATAACTTTTTTGTCTTTTAATTCAAAGTCAAATCTTTGTTTGAAAAAGAAATCTTGCAATGCATTTATTTTTTCTTTGTCATCAGTTATTTTCTTTAATATTTTATAATTATATTCTACTTCTTTTCCTGCCATTGGATTGTTAAAGTCCATAATTACTCTTCCTCCGGAAACAGAAAGAACTTTTGCAACAGTATTATCTAATTGAAGTGCCATTCCAGGATATGGATTTATATTTTGTTTTCTAAAATTGTTTATAGAATATATTTTTAGTAATTTTGGGTTTCTTTTTCCAAATGCTTTTTCTGGAGTTAGAGTTAGAGAATATGATTTTCCTACCTCTTTATTTTTAATATCCTCATCTAGTCCCTTTAATAGCATATCGTTTCCTACAGAGATAATTAATGGCTTTACTTTTTCTGGTTCTGGAATTCCAAGTTCTTTTGCATCGTTTGGATTTGTTGTATCAAAGATTTTTCCATCAGACTTTCCTGTATAGTCTATTTCTATAAAATCATTATTGTTAATTTTTACCATGAAAGGTTTTAGAATAAAGGGTTTAAAAATATAATGGAGGTAAATTCTTAAATAATTTAGGTGATTGATATTTTTATGTCTTTGGAAAATTATGAAGAATTTAAAGAGGAACTTTTTAATAGAGTTTATACTACTGGACAGGTTGCAAAAATTTGTGAGTTGAGTCTTAATACAATTATAAGATGTATTGATAGTGGGAATTTGAAGGGATATAGAGTTCCGGGCTCCACACACAGACGTATCACTCATGATTCATTAGTTGAATTTATGAAAAAATACGAAATCTATGAATTCTTTAAAGATAATTTTAATTAGATATATAGTACATAAAATTTATAAACACATATTTAATCTATCTTGTATGGTATTAAAATTAATATATGCCTCAGATGCAAGATCTGGAACTATAATTCTTGTTGATGGTGTTGCCTGCACCGTGAGAACAAACGATATTAGTAAGACTGGAAAGCATGGACATGCAAAATGTAGAATTGAAGCTATTGGAATAATAGATGGAAAGAAAAAGGTTTTTGTAGCAGGAGGGCACGATAAACTCGATGTTCCGCTAGTTAATAAAAATAAAGCCCAGGTTTTGAGTGTTTCTGGAGATAAGGCAAGTGTTATGGATTTAGAAAGTTATGAGACTTTGGATTTACCAATGCCTGAAGGATTAAAGGACGAGATAAAGGAGGAAGATCAAATAGAATATTGGGATATTGAAGGGGATAAATTAATTAAAAAGAAAATTTAAATGGCAACTAAACTACCCGCTGCACAAGCAAGATTATATAAGAATATTTTTATTTGTAAGAAGTGTAAGTCTAAATTAAGATCAGATCCAAGAAAAATATTAGAAAAAAAGGTTAGGTGTAGGAAATGTCTAGGTAAGGCTTTCAGACCCATAAAAAAGAAATAATAAAATGTCGTTTTATATTTATGATGTGATTTTCCTGATATTTTTCAGTTTATTTGTAATAACGTTTCTTTATAAGAGGAGAAGTAATCTGAAAAAGGAAGGTATTATGTACCTCTACAGGACAAAAGTTGGTTTGAGATTTATAGAATATGTTGGAACAAAATACAAGCGAGCGCTTAGTGTTTTTGCATTTCTAGGAATTGTTTGTGGTTATATCTTGATGGTAGGGATGTTGTGGTTTCTTTATAAGATAGTTCATCTTTATTTGTTTATGCCTGAAATTGTTAGGGCAATAAAAATACCTCCTCTAATGCCTTTAATTCCTTATCTTCCTGAAGCATTTAATATTAGTTTTTTACCTCCATTCTATTTTACATATTGGATAATTAGTATTGCAGTTATTGCAATTTTCCATGAATTTGCACATGGAATAATTGCAAGAAGATATAATATCAGAATTTTAACAACAGGATTTGGATTTTTGGGGCCATTCTTAGCAGCGTTTGTGGAGCCAGATCAAAAAGATATGGAAGAAAAACCAAAATACCAGCAATTGGCAGTACTATCTGCGGGAGTTTTTACTAATTTAATATTGGCAATATTGTTTTTCTTGCTATTATCTGTATTTTTTCTATTTACATATATACCTGCTGGAGCCATGTTTAATACCTATACACCGGGAATTGTAGATATTGGAAGCATAAGTATGATTGGAGGAAAATTAGTTTCTGATTCTAGTAATCAGGGAATTCTTGATTTGATTGAAGAGAATAATCTAACAGATGATTTAATACTTGGAAGTAATGGAAATAAAATAAATTTTACAAAAGTTATAGCTAATGAAAAA
>CAYVEM010000047.1:0-3506 GCA_964450665.1 Candidatus Woesearchaeota archaeon
TATATTCAATAATGCAATTTTTTTTAATCCATTCAATTGAAGGAGCAATTATAGATAAGGGTTTATCTTTATCTCTAAATTTGATCTCTTTGATTTTTTTAACAGAATTTTTATTAGTAGCGTCACATCCTAATCCATAGATAGTGTCTGTTGGATAAATAAAAATCTTTCCAGATAATATTTTTTCTTTTAATTCTCCCATAATTAAATTCAAATTTATAATTTTATAAATCTTAGTATTGACAAAGAGTATTTATAGTTTTAATTATTGAAGTAGTTTGAAAATGTTTGGGCAATATGGTTCTGATTCTGATGATGAGAGGAGATGTAGAGATAGTCATAATATTATAATGCAAGCAGCTAGTATGGCTGCAATAAATTATAATAAAACTCATGAGGATATTGAATGTTATTTAATAGAAGGTAGGCATGAAGGACAATTAACACATATAGGGCATATACCTATTTATATTGAAAATAATTCAATTCATTTGTATGGAGAAAGAGATGAGGATAATGAATTAATAGCGGAAGATATTGTTAGAAGATGTAAAAAGGATGGACTTGATGTTAAAATATTGCACGATTAAATTAATATTAACATTTAAAAATTAGTTTTGCTTAAATAAATTATGGCTGTTTTAATTTATATAATAATTATATTATTAGCAATACCTACAGGATTATTTTTGGCAAGATTATGTAAGGAAGAATTGAATGATTGGAAATTAAGATTTAAAATAATAATAATAATATCCTTTATTTTGTCGATAATAATTTATTTTTCGTCATTAGAATATAAAACATCAATAATGGTTTCATTACTTTTTATAATAATGACTCTCTTAACTTTGATTAAAAAAACATTATAACAAATCATTTTTATACTCTATTTTCTATATATTGTTAAGAGGTGTTATAATGGCAAGTGGATTACATCATTTTCATAAAAGAAAAGGGAAATTAGTTATGAATCCAAAGCCTATTAAGCGTCCATTTAAGACTCCCTCTAAGAGTAAATTAAGAGGATTTATGGATACAATCATTTATATTGTTGCAGTTTTAGGTCCTTTAATTGCAGTACCTCAAGTTTTAAAAATATGGCATCTAAAGGAGGCAACGGGAGTTTCATTAATTACTTGGATAGGATATCTTTTTGGAGGATTCTTTTGGTTGACTTATGGATTATTACATGAAGAAAAACCAATCATAATAACAAATGCTCTTTGGATATTTGTTCAAATTTTCATAATAGTTGGAATTGTAAGATATGGGTGATTTTATTTATATTAAAATCTAGTAGCTTTTAAATACCTTGATTCAATTTATATTTATGGATGGCAACACCATATTTTAATTATTTAGGAATTCTTGGATTAGTTCTTATTGCATTAGGCTGGATTCCTGAAACTTTGAAAATTATAAGAACAAGAAAAAATAATTTAAATATTAAATTTAATTTACTTTATACCTTAGGTTCATTATCATTAACAGTTTATGCAATATATTTACAAGATACTATTTTTATAGTCCTTAATGCATTCGCATTTTTTATGAGTGGAATTGGTTTAATGTATAAATTTAGAAGATAAAATTAACTCTTATAATTTTTGATTTGATCTATATGTTTGAAAACCAAGATTTTTTATCTCTATAATTTCTAAATCGATAGTGTATTCTGGATGGTTTGTAAATCTTCTAGGAAATGTAAAATATTCTACACTCCATTCATTATTTTCCATTTGATGAATATCTTCATCAATAAGAGTTATTAAACCACTATTTTCAGGAGAATTTCTTCTCATAAAGTTATGAGCAATTTTAGGATCACGAAACATTGGGACAGTTATTTTATCTTCATTGTCTCTTAAAACTAAGATTGGAATCCATCCTTCTTTCTTGCATTCAAATTGAAAATCTTGGGCCTTTAAATTTCCATCATTGTATAAAACTGCATATTTATCTCTCATTTTCTAGTAATATGAAATTAACTATTTGCCTCTTCTCATACCTGCTCTTACACTAGGTCTGCTTTTGTTCATAGGATTTTTACTTCTTAATCCTCTAGATTTTTTTCCGGCAGATGTTAGTCCTCTTTGAACTCTATTTTGATTAGTTTTTTTTACTAACCATTTTGTGTCTTTATTTTTTGAAATTTCTGGTTTGCTTGGATCAACTAAAATAACTTCATAAAAATAATGTTTACCGTCTTTAGCTAAATAATAACTATTTAAGACTTCTAGATTTGCAAATTTTTTTTGAGCTCTATTTTCAGCAACCCATTTATAACTCATTTTTACAACTTTTCTTATAGTGTGTCTTTTTGATCTTCTACCTTTATTTGTTCTGTGTCTTTGTCTTCCGCCTCTAAGTACTCTAACTCTTGCAATAATATAACCTTTCTTAGCTTTATATCCTAAAGATCTAGCTCTATCTAATCTTGTAGGTTTATCAATTTTAACAATAGAATTTTCCTTTCTCCAATCTATCATAAGCTTTCTAAGTCTTTCAGTATTTGGTTTCTTCCAAGCTTCTCTTAAATGCGCATATAGTCCTTTTACCATCTTATGTTTGTATATTATTTTTACAAAAAGTTCATTTAAAAACCTTCTTATTAAATGGTCCTGCACAGATTCGAACTGTGGACCCCTACCTTATCAGAGTAGTGCTCTAACCAGGCTGAGCTACAGGACCATAGAATCTAGAATTATAATGGGTTTAAAAATCTTTTGAGATATCTAATATCTTCAAAATTAAAAATTTTTAAGAATTGTATTGTTTTTATCAGGATTATCTATAAAATCTTGTACTTCTACACCTTTTATGTCTACTGGATGCCCTATGTTGATTATTCCCATTAACTCTAATATAATTTTTATTAGCTTGAGCTATCCCTGCAATAACATCTTCATCATGATCCCCTTGTATATATTTTTGGAATGTGATTGGACTCATAACTTCTTTTATAAAATCATTATATAACCAGGTTTTTCTTTCTTCTCTAAGTTTTCTATTCCTTCTTTTTTGAAATTTAGCAATATCCTCAATGTCTTCTAAATGACCTAAACATTCAATATGAAAATTGAGTCTAGATCTAAATTTTAGTTTTTTTATCCTAGGTAGAGGATACATAATTCGCATATATCCTCCATATCTAAAAAGTCTATCTAAATAATTTTCTCCAACATTAAAAAGAGACTCAATTTCCTCTAACTTTTTATCAATTTCCCTTGGTTTTAGAATGTCTTTATATGTTTTAATAGCCATATCATTGTCATCACTCTCTACTTTAATTTAAAAAATTTACTTTAAAAACTTATCTATTTTGCCTGTAATTCAATAATAAGATTATCTTTAACTAAATGGTATCTTAAAATAGGAAGATTAATATTGAGGTTTTTTGAATATACCTTATCTTTTGATAGCGCTTTTATTTCTACAGAGCTTTCTAGTTGATTGATTAAAACATCTTCTATGTTGTCTACTCCTGGAACAACTAGCTCATA
>CAYVEM010000048.1:0-3048 GCA_964450665.1 Candidatus Woesearchaeota archaeon
GGATCTATCCTAATATTTAGATCAATCATATCTCCTAGATTATATTTGCTATTTAAATCTGAGAAATAAATTCCTGCAGAAATAAAACTAATTAAGAAGATAATGCTAAATAAATAACTGACTAAGATTATACTTCTCTTTTTCATAGTCAATATAATGGATTTGATTATTTAAATGTTTTCTGTAAGTAACCTAACCTTTAAATAAGATATTTGATTCTAAAATTTATGAAAAAGGCTTTCAATCCATGGGAAGTAAGGGGAGAAATTAATTATAATAAGCTTGTAAAAGAGTTTGGAGTATCTATTATGAAAGATCTTCCTGAAATTTTTAATAAAGAAGTATTATTTAGAAGGAAAATAATTTTTGCGCATAGAGATTATCAAAGAATTTTGGAATCTGTTAAAAATAAGAAGAAATTTGTAATGATGACTGGTTTGATGCCTACTGGGAAATTTCATTTAGGTCATTTATTGGTGGCTCAACAATTTTTGATTTATCAAAAACTTGGAGCAAAAATCTATATAGCAATAGCTGATTTGGAAGCGTATAATGCAAGAGGGCAGTCTTTAGAAGATAGTAGGAAGATTGCTATAGATGAATATGTTACAAATTATGTTGCACTAGGTCTTAATCCAAAAAATGTTGAAATTTATTTTCAATCAGATAGATCGAAGGATTCTAATAGGTCAAATGCTTATTATAGGTTACAGAATATTCTAGCAAAACATGCAACATTTAATGAATTTAAGGCAGTTTATGGAGATATAACTCCTGGTAAGATGGTTTCTTCCTTATTGCAGGCTTCAGATATGTTGCATTCTCAATTACCTGAGTTTGAGAATATTTGTCCGGTGGTAGTTCCTGTTGGAATTGATCAAGATCCTCATTTAAGATTGGCAAGAGATATATCTAAGAGAATACCTATTAAATTTACTCAATTATCTTCAACATACCATCAAATGATTCCTGGATTAAAAGGAGCCAAATCAAAAATGTCTTCATCAGACCCTAATTCATTTATAGCCTTAACAGATAATCCAAAAACAGTAAAGAATAAAATCAATAAATACGCTTTTAGTGGAGGAAAAGAAACTCTAGAAGAACATAAAAGATTAGGAGGTAATCCTGATATCGATGTGTCATTCCAATATTTGAGAATGTTTTTAGAGGAAGATGATGATAAATTGGAAGAGATTTATAATGATTATAAATCTGGGAAGCTAACAACAGGGGAATTAAAGAAATATACAATTGATAAGTTAAATTCCTTCTTGAAAGATCATCAGGCTAAAAGAGAAAAGGCTAAAAAAGTTATTGATAAATTTTTGAATTAATTATTTATCGCATTTTCAATTTTTTCTCTTCCATCAATTTCATAGAGAACCAATCCTTCTAAAAAATTCAAACAAATGCTATTGAAAAAAATATCTAAATTGTTAACTTTATATCCTATAATATCTCGATAATTTTTTTTATTCATCTCGAAATATTTTAATAAAAAATTCTCTCTTAATTCAGGATCTTCTCCAATATCATTACTGGAATACAATTCACTTAACCTATAATCATCTAATTGTCTATAAACTTCTTTTTCATATTCCATCCAATCATCTATTCTCATCTTCTCTCTCTTCCGTTTATGTTTAAGATAAAATAACTTTAAAAACCTTATCTGCTTCATTTAATTATGAAGATATTATCACTGCACTGCGATTATATAAAGTTTAAACCTTTGAAAAAGGCATTAAGACAGCCTGAAGAGTTATCTGAAAGAAGACAGGGAGAAATTGTTGTGGATAATCCTTTAGTATTGATGATTGCAGTAGAAAAGCAAGATGAGAGTAATCCTGATTTGGTTAAAAGATTGATAAAAGAAGTAAAAGAACTAACTAAACAAGTAAAGGCGGATAAATTAGTTTTATATCCTTATGCGCACTTATCTTCTTCGTTATCTAAGCCAGATTTTGCGCTAAAAACGTTAGAAGAAGCTGAGAAAAAATTGAAAAAAGATTTCAAGATTATTGAAAGAGCTCCATTTGGTTATTATAAGGAATTTGAGTTGAAGGTTAAAGGGCATCCTTTGTCTGAGTTATCTAGGGATATTCATTTCTCTGGAGAGATGGGTGTTGAAGAGGATTATGATTCAGGTAAATTGTTAAGAGAAATATCCAAATCTAAATTAGATTCAAGGGAATTGAAGGATAATGATCATAGGATTTTGGGACAACAAATGAATTTATTTTCTTTTTCAGAAGTGGCTCCGGGGATGGTCTTTTGGCATAATAATGGAAGTATTATTAAAAATGAACTTTTTGATTTTTGGAGAGAAGAACATCAAAAAGCTTGTTATGAAGAAATAACGACTCCTCAAATTCTGGATAATAAATTATGGAAAATCTCTGGACATTGGGGTAAATATAAGGATAATATGTTTACAACAGATTATGAAGGAAGGGAATTTGCAGTAAAGCCAATGAATTGTCCTGGAGCAATGATGGTTTATCGTTCTAGTCCTAAATCTTATAAAGACTTACCTTTAAGATATGGGGAATTAGGAATTGTTCATAGGCAAGAACTTTCAGGAGTTTTGGCGGGTTTATTTAGATTGATTCAATTCACTCAAGATGATGCTCATATATTTTGTACAGATAAACAATTGGAAAGTGAGATAATATGTATAATGCAAATGATTGATAAATTTTATAAAATATTTGGTTTCAAATATTCTGTTGAACTTTCAACGCGCCCTAAAAAAAGAATAGGGGATGATAAATTATGGGACAAGGCAGAAAAAACTCTTGAAAAGACTTTAAAGAAAATGAAAACTAAATTTAAGATTAATAAGGGTGATGGAGCTTTTTATGGTCCTAAGATAGATTTTCATATAAATGATTCTTTGAACAGAAGTTGGCAATTAGCAACTATTCAACTTGATTTTGCAATGCCTGAAAGATTTGATTTAACATATAAAGATAATAAGGATAAGAATAAGAGACCTATAATTTTGCATAGGGTTATTTATGGTGCTATAGAGAGATTTATAGG
>CAYVEM010000049.1:0-2752 GCA_964450665.1 Candidatus Woesearchaeota archaeon
TCATAATTCTTAGGTTTTAATACACATCCATTGAGATACTTATCATTAGTAATATGTGCTTTCCCATAATTAACAAATAATGAACCAATCTTTTCTGGAAAATCAGTGCTACACTTCAAACTACTAGCTTCAGAATCCTCTAAACAAAATGTATTCCCTCCAACTTCCCAAAGCCACATTTGCATTAATTGAATTGGTTCATCTTCAACTTGATTAAGAAAATTAAATGGAATAATAATTTTATTATTTTTAAGAATCTTAGATTCATCTTGCCTAGAACACCATGAATAAGATCTAATCTTCCCTTTGATTATATTACCTTCTATAGTTATAGGATGTCTTCCCCAATGATTATTAATTGCAAGATCCTCACTCAAGATAGTGTTATCTTTAACTGTTGTTTGTATTAATTCATCATTTTTAGTAAATTTTAAATTACTAGATCCTGTATGAATACTTACTTTCATTTCTCCATTATTCTTACGCATATCAACAAAAGAGTTTTCTATAATTCCTTCTTTTACTGCTAAAGTTAATGAGTTTACAAGGGAATCTTCAGATGTAATAAAATCAGAATTTCTAATGGTGACTCCTTCTACTCTAGGTAATGGCCAATTTCTTCCACCATGATACCCCAGTGCTGCAAGAAACTGCCCTCCCACATTATAATTTAATCTACTATTCTCAATTAATATCTTTCCCGTCAAAACATCCGAAAAATATCCAAGATTATGATAATTCTCTCCATTCTCATCTTTCTGATCAGTAAAGAAATCTGGTTCAACATCTACTCCAGCCCTAGGTGACATCCCAGGATGATCCTCACTATCTGTTCTACCATTATTCTCAAATCGACTATTACTAATCCAAACATTTCTTACCTGATGTACTAATATTCCTAATCTAGCATTATTCTCCAATACTACCTCCTGAATTCTAACATTCTTATCCGCAATCTTAGCTCCTTCTTCATTCGTAGGCCAACCTTGACCAAGATATATCCCATCTAATGAGTTATGATGAATACACATATTTTTAATTAAATAGTTTGAATTACCTCTAAAATGCATTCCAATTCCAGATCCTTCTCCAACTCCTTCCTCCATATTCATTTGATCAACATTCCCATCAATTTTAAATCCTTCAATACTAAAATGATCACCTTTTTCAAATCTAAATACCTGCAAGGCATCAATACTCCTATCTGCAGTTCTTGTAATATCTCCTTTAATATCAAATTTAACATCTCCACATCCCAGAATTCTAGTATATTTCAAATTTCTAAATTTGATATGTTTATAATTACCTTTGCCAATATAACCATCAATAAAATAATTGCCTTCGGGGAATACAAGGAAAAGAGGATTTTGTTTATATTCTTCAGCAGGATCAAATCTTCTTATGGAATTTGCAGCACTTTTTAATAGGTGATAATTATTGGTTTCACCATCACCATTTCCATCATATATTTTTATATTATCACTAATTTGATTTCTATTAACTCTATCGCAAATAACGGTTCTATCTAGATAATATTCAGAAGCTCTAATTTCCATTGATCTTCCATAATCAGAGTCCAAATTTTTTCCTTTTGCTTTAATTCTATACTCATAATACTCCTCTTCATCTAAATTAGGATCTAAATATTTCTCAACATTTTCACCAACCTCTCCGACTTGAGAATAATCTCCCCCTCTGACTTTCCTTTCTATTATATATCCTTCCTCATTAAAAGCATTATCATTCCAAGTAATTTTTGCCTTATCTAGTGATAATAAACTAACAAACAATCCTGTAGGCATTAATGGTTTAACATTATCTAAGGTATTATCCAAACAGTCTATAATGCCATCATCATCAGAATCCTCATCGGCAATAACACATCCACAAATACCTTTCTCAACCTTATTAGGATCGCTAGGACATTCATCAACACAATCATCAACTCCATCATTATCTTTATCTGGATAGCTATCTTTACAACTACATATATCTATTAGATATCTTTCAGGCATTTCAGGCATTTCTGTAGGTGTCAACAGAATTTGTTCCCCAGTATTATAATCATCTTTTATTGTGGCTATTGAAATTTCAACATCTACATCTCCTCCTCCTCCTGTTTGGGCAAGCTCACCATAATTTTCAAAATTAATCTCCTCTTTTTTTACAACTAAACTTTTTAACCATTCAATAAATCTCCCAAATAAACTAATTGTACCTAACCCACTATTACCTTCAACTTTTATCTTCCAGCTGTCTTCAATAGTTTCTTTTCCTTCCATAGCAAAACTCGCATAAACTCTATAATAGCCTTCTTCATTTACAGCAGCAACAATATTTTTTTCATTCCATCCTTCAAATAAATCATCACCCAAATTATTTCTTCCAAGATCTAATCTGACAATACCCTTTTCAGGAACAACAATATTTTTACTTATAGTTTCTTTAGTAATCCAACTATCTCCTTCTTTTCTTTGCAATTTCATCTCCAAGGTTCCTTCTATCTCTTCATCTTCATTATTAACTATTTTAGATTCTGGTCTACTACATGAAGGATTTGTCTGAAATTCACACCCATTTTCTGAACAACTTCCCACCTGACATCCATAATTTTCACATAAATTATCATCACGAAAATGATCTATTGTATCTGTTTCCTCATTACAACTATCTACCGTACAACTAACCTCATCATCAATAGAGGGAGGAGTCCCAGCCTTACAATCCTCTGTAAGATGACAAACTTCTGCAC
>CAYVEM010000050.1:0-2382 GCA_964450665.1 Candidatus Woesearchaeota archaeon
GCATAAGGCAACTTGTGCAGAATGTAAACAGGAATGTGAAGTTCCGTTTAAACCTAGTGGTGAAAAACCAGTTTATTGTAGAGATTGTTTTAATAAAAGATAATTTTTAACTAGTAATTTTTTTTTATTTTTTTAATTAGATAGATTTTTAAATGGATTTATTTTTAGATAGTTATGCCACGAAGTAGAGTTACAAGAAAGGTTAAAGCAAGAAGTAAAAGAGCTCAAAGAAGAAAGGTTAGAAGGAAAAAGGGCAAGGCTTAGTTTTGTTATTAGATATATTTTTAAAGATTATTATAATATTTAGAAGATGGATGATGAAACCTATAAAAGAATAGCTAATGAGATTCATAGTGATGATAGTCCTGTGGGAATTGATGCTAAAAAAACTCACATAATGATTCTCGATAAATTAGAAAAAATTGAAAAAAGGTTGGATAGATTAGAGAATGGTAATTAGTACTGAAGAATTAAAGAAAATGATTGATGAGAATTCTAATTATGTCCTAATAGATGTTAGGAGAGATGAAGAGTTAAAGCATGGAATGATTCCTACTGCAAAGCATTTAGTTTTGGATGATTTTCAAGAGGCTTTTGATTTAAGCGAAGAGGATTTTAATGAAAAATATGGGTTTGATAAGCCAAAAACAATTTCAGAATCTGGAAATTCTAAACCCCTACTCATAATTGTTCATTGTAGGTCGGGCAGTAGGAGTGATATGGCTGCTAATTATTTGAGGAATAAAGGTTATAATGTTAGAAATTATCAGGGGAGTGTAAAGGCCTGGAGCGAGATTGATGATAATGTTAATATGTATTAATAATTTAATTTCCAGATACATAGATTTATAAACCCTTTTTTTGATAAGAAGATATAAAGATAATAAGATACGATTATTAGATGTGTCAGAGAGATACAGCATTTATTTGCACGTTATTTCTCACCTTATATTAAGGTATTTGATTATTAATAAAGAAAATGGATTATCCTAAAAATTAATATTTTTAGTTTATGATTTTCGACAGAAACAAAAATGGAAAACAAGTTTGAAAAACTATTGGGAAAAGATAGTCCTTTGTTCAGAGCAATTTTGGATAGAGGGTTTGATGAACCTAGTGAGATACAAGAAAAATCTATTCCACCCATTATGAATGGTAAGGATGTTATAGCTGGCGCTGCAACAGGTAGTGGAAAGACATTGGCTTTTGCTTCAGGATTAGTTAAAAATGTTGATAAAGATAAAGGAATTCAAGGATTAGTATTAACACCCACTAGAGAATTAGCTGAACAAATTACTAGAGAATTAATAGATTTTGCCAAATATAAAGATTTGAATGTGGTTAGTGTTTATGGAGGAGTTTCTATTTATAATCAGGTTAAGATGTTGCCAAATGCTGAAATTGTTGTTGCAACTCCTGGAAGGATATTAGATCATTTAGAAAAAGGGAATATAGATCTGAGTAGAGTTAATACTTTTGTTTTAGATGAGGCTGATAGAATGTTTGAAATGGGATTTGTAGATGATGTTGAAAGAATTATTAGAGAGGTTCCAATAAAACGTCAAACATTACTTTATTCAGCTACAATCTCTCCAGATGTTATTAGATTATCTAAGAAACATTTGAAGGCTCCTGTTGAAATTAATGCTGTTGTTCATGTAGATCCAAAGAAATTATCTCAAATTTATTATGATATTGAAGATCAATTGAAATTTTCTTTGTTAAAATACTTATTAGAAAATGAGAAATCAGGCTTAGTTATGATTTTTTGTAATACAAGAAAGAATGTAGATTTTGTTTCAAAAAATTTAAGTTTTATGGGAATGGAGGTTGTTCCTATTCATGGAGGATTTACTCAAGATAAAAGAAATAGATTTTTGGAAATGTTTAATTCAGAAAAAAATAAGGTTAAAATTTTAGTTGCTACAGATGTTGCAGCTAGAGGATTAGATATTAAAGGTGTTACTCATGTTTACAATTATGATATTCCTTTGAGTCCTAGCGAATATACACATAGAATTGGTAGAACTGCTAGAGCTGGTAAAGATGGTAAGGTTATTAATATTTTAACTAGTAGGCATTATGAGAATTTTCAGCCAATAATTGAGAGTAAAGATTATAACATTAAACAAGAAAAACCTCCTTATGTTGAAAGAGTTAGAATAAGATGGATGCCTGAAAGAAGGGATGAAAGAAATAGAAGAAGGGGCAGTATGAGACATGAAAGACAAAGTTCTAGTTATAGAGGAAATAGAGATAGAGGGAGTGATGGTGGTCGAAGGAATGATCGAAGGTCTAGTTATGGTAGGGATAATAGAAGAGGGAATGATGATAGAAGAGATTCTAGAGGCGGTGATAGAAGAAGTTATGGTAATAGAGACA
>CAYVEM010000051.1:0-2364 GCA_964450665.1 Candidatus Woesearchaeota archaeon
CAAAAATTTCCAAAGAGATGCTTCTGTTATGAGTTTTTTAAATGTTTTCATTTTACTTCCGTTACATATATTTCAGCCATTTATTACGTTCTTTTGGTAAGGTCATATTAAAAGTATCATGATCAAATGGTTGACTCTTTCCATCCAAATCTATATACAGCATCAGTTTCATGGCATTTTTTGCAATCATTCTCCATATTTTCTTGATGTTTTTTATACTTCCTTGAATAGCCATAGCGTCCCCATAGTCCTTATGAACAAGGCGAACCCAATCATTATCTATTGCCCAATCAGTTGCAAGATCATGTTTCCCATAATTTAATGCGGTGGGAACAAAGGCTTTTGGAAGCCATTTGATAACTTTAGGATGGTTCTTCTTTATATACTCATCCATATCATTTTCATGCTGCTCTAGTTCTACTTCTAGGACTTCGCGAGTCTTGGAATTAATCCATGAGCCATACTCATTCCAATTAACCCTACCTTCTAATAAAATATATTCTTTGAAAGTTAACATTAGTCTAACCTCTTAAGGAACAAAATTACTTTTTTGACCAACTTTTTTAGTACAGGATGATTCTTATCTGCCGCAAAAGCAACTATGTATGCCCGCATATCAGGAGACTTATCTGGTGGTATTCTAATGAAATTTCTCAGCGCTGTCAAGGCATTTTTTCGTGAACCATAACTTCTCAATAATTCTACTGCAATATTATGACCATATGCTTCAATCTCATCACTATCTCCCAATTCCTTTTGTGCAGCTGCTATTCCGGGGTCTGAGATATTAGTGACTTTAAATGGCCTTGGTTCAACATATCCTCTAACCCTCGCTTGAGTTTTATGTAACATCTCATGTACAACTCGACTTGCTATATGAGAAGCTAAATCATCAAACTTTTCATTATCTATAGTAATCCCTTTCTTATTTTTTGGACTAAACAGAAGTTCTATTTCTATAGCTGGATTGCCTTCCAGTTCTGCATCCTGATTATATGTTGCGTTAGAGTTCATCTCATTTTCTGGAACTCCTGATGCAAATTTAAAACTAACTATAAGACCGTATTTTTTACCTAATGCTCCTTCTATTATCTTTGCTATATTTGTTGGAGTAAGTAGTTTATCGGTAATTTTAGAACGAATTGGGCCCATTGCTTTTACTACAACACCCATTGGAACAGGTTTTGTTATGCCTTCTGTTAGTTCTCTAAAGCTTATCATCTGTCTAATACACCACTGTATTGTAATTTTAACATACTAAATTTCGCAAGTCTACCTAATTTTGCTAATGGTTTGTCTTCTCTAACTCCAGCATCACTTCTAATTGTCATTTTTAATTTTTTTTGTTCATCTGGTGTATCAATATCAATAAACCATTCTTGAACAGAATTTTTATTTAAATAAGAGTGGAATCTTGTAACTAACGGTAATAGTGATGCAAGGTCATCACCTTTTTGTTCAGCAGTTGTTCCTACTGCTTTAACTAATACTAGAGGAACGTCTTGTGGTTTTTGTAAATTAAAATTCTCAAAAACCCAATCTTTAAATTCTTCAATTTTTAAAGTATTTAACGCTTTACAAAAATGTTGTCTTTGTATTAATGTCATTTTTACATATAATTCATTTGATTGTGTTTCATTTACAATATGAAATTGTAAATATAATTCTCTAATCTCTCTTGTTATTTTCCTATTACCAGATGCGTAATTATCTTTAGTAGCAACAGTTTCTATATTTGGAATTTTTGAATAAACGGCGTCCCATAATTCATCTTCCATTGGTTTCAACGCATTTAATCTATCTATTTTACCAAGTTGTGTTTTAACATAAGAATTTAATAATGGTTCTTTAGATTTTTTAGTTCCCGCTTTTAAACTAATTCCTATTTTTTCACCATTTTGGAAAATTACAAAAATATCTCCAGCATGAGTTTTAGGAATTCCTCTTGGTTTTTCACGATATCCCCAAATAACATTTTTAATTTTTTTATCTGCATCCAAATCATAAAGATAATTGGTTATGCCTATTGCATTTTCAGTCTTAGATTTAACAAATCTATCTTCCATTGAAGGAATTTTATTGATTAATGCAACTCCAGCTTTACGATTACTGTCGTTAACAAAAGTTTTTTTCCACCCTTTTTTTAATTCACCCAATTTATATAAAAACTTCTTGAAGTCCTCAACATTATTGGGTCTGAATTTATTATTAAATGCTAGAGCTGGAAATAATTCTGTTATAGATGCATTATCAGTTGTAACATCCATCGCTTCAGTCAAGAAGGTTTGAATTTTATCTACAGGGGGGATATAGGATTCGTTTCGGGGTTTAACTTGCCGAACGTATTTTTGTAAACTCATCAAT
>CAYVEM010000052.1:0-2324 GCA_964450665.1 Candidatus Woesearchaeota archaeon
CTGATGCCGCGCATCACCTTGGTTTCCTTCTCGGAAACCTTGCCGGTGACAAACAGTGCGACCGCAGCAGGCACGAAGGTCAACGACAACACCATCGCACCAGTCAATGCGATCACGACGGTGAGGGCCATCGGATGGAACATCTTTCCTTCCACACCAGACAACGCGAAGATCGGAAGGTAAACAGCCGTGATGATGAACAACCCGAACAGGGCAGGCTTGATGACCTCTGCGCTGGCGCTCGAAACCAGCGAGAAACGCTCATCACGGGTCAGCAGGCGACCGAGCTGGTGCTGTCGTTCACTGAACCTGCGCAAGCAGTTTTCCACGATGATGACCGCACCATCGACAATCAGGCCGAAATCCAGCGCGCCCAGGCTCATTAGGTTGGCCGAGATGCGGTTCTGCACCATGCCAGTGATCGTCAGCAGCATGGCGAGCGGAATGACCGCTGCGGTTATCAGGGCTGCGCGCAGGTTGCCTAGCAACATGAACAGCACGGCAATCACCAGCAACGCGCCTTCCAGAAGATTCTTCTGCACGGTTGCGATGGTGCGATCAACGAGTTGAGTGCGGTCGTAAACCGCGTGCGCGCGGACTCCCTCGGGAAGTGTCGCGTCGATCTCAGCGAGCTTTTCTACTGTGCGCTGTGCAACTGCTCGGCTGTTCTCGCCAATCAGCATGAATGCCGTACCCAGCACGACCTCTTTGCCGTCTTTCGTGGCCGCGCCGGTTCGCAGTTCGCTACCCTCTAGAACTTCCGCCACGTCGCCAATTCGGAGTGGCAGTCCATCGCGCGTTGCCACGACAATTTTCCGCAGTCGCTCGATGTCGCGCACTTGTCCGGGGATGCGGATCAGGTACTGCTCGCCGTGACGTTCGATGTAGCCGGCACCGACGTTGGCGTTGTTCCGCGCAACGGCGTTCAGCACGTCGTTCATCGTCAACTCGTAGGCCAGTAGCTTGACCGGATCGGGTGTGATGTGGAACTGACGCACGTAACCGCCGATGGTGTTGACCTCGGTGACGCCTTTCAGATTGCGGAGCTGCGGACGCACCGACCAGTCTTGCAATGTGCGCAGCGCCGTCGGTGTCCATATTTCCTCGTAGCCCTTTTCGGGTTCCAAGGTATACATGAATATCTCGCCCAGGCCGGTTGCCACCGGCCCGAGAGAAGGATTCAGGCCCGCCGGAAGTTGCGAAGATGCCTGCTGCAAGCGTTCGGCGACCTGCTGACGGGCAAAGTAAATGTCAGTGCCGTCCTCAAAGACCGCAGTGACCTGCGACAGACCGTAGCGGGAAACCGAGCGGGTGTAGTCGAGCCGAGCGAGGCCAGCCAGCGCCGTCTCAACCGGGAAAGTGACGCGCTGCTCAGCCTCCATTGGCGAGTAGCCTGGCGCCTCGGTATTGATCTGTACCTGGACATTGGTAATGTCCGGTATCGCGTCGATCGGCAAGCGGCTGTAGTTCCAGATCCCCAGCCCGGACAGGGCGAGCACCAATAGAAGCACGAGCCAGCGATGCGCGATGGACGCGCGAATGATACGTTCGAGCATATCCGCGTCCTCAGTGATCGTGGCTTGCGCCAGACTTTTCGATGTCTTGGCGTATCAGGAAACTTTGCTCGGCCACGTAGTTCGTGCCGGGCTTGAGTCCTCCAGTCACCTCAACGTATTCACCATCACGATCGCCAAGTTCGAGCATTCGGACTTCGTATGTCTCGCCGACTTGCGTGAACACCACGGTGAAGTCGCGGAATCGCTGCAACCCCGACTCTTTTACCGCCAGCGGTACGTTGCGCGTGCCTACTGTGACCTCGGCTGCCACGGTCATACCTGGGCGCCAACGTCCCTCCAAGTTCGGGATGCTGACGCGGGCAATGACGCTCTGGCCGCTGCCGGCCACCGGCAACAGTCGCTGAATCTTTCCGCTGGCTTCGGTCTTCCCAGTCGCTGACCGGATTCGTACTGGCTGTCCTGGCTTTAGGGCTTCGGCATCGGTGCCAATGGCGCGCAGGTCGATCCATACGTTGGACGGGTCGGCCAGCTCGAACAGCGCACCTGCCTCGGCCACGTCACCGACGTTCGTATTGCGTGCGAGCACCACGCCATCGAACGGTGCGGTAATCGGGTAGGTACGCATACTGTCGTTGCCCTCTACGACGGCCAGCGTCTGGCCGCGGCGGACTCGCTCGCCCTGCTGCACGTTCACCGATCGCACGATGCCAGGGAAGCGTGCGCCAACCGCCGCGTGTCTGTCGGCATCTAGGACAACGGTTCCCATCAACCGCACAACGTCTCGGATGACTGCCGGCCCTGCTGATT
>CAYVEM010000053.1:0-2239 GCA_964450665.1 Candidatus Woesearchaeota archaeon
GTTAGAAAGAAAAAAGATTATTATGTTTATAGTGATGAGGAGTTGAAAAAATTAGTTTCGCAACTTGGAGGAAACCCTGATACTCAAAGATTTAAGGGACTTGGAGAAATGAATCCTCAGCAATTGTGGGATACTACTATGGACCCTAAGAAGAGAATATTAAAAAAGGTGGGAGTTGAAGATGCAGTTTTAGCTGATGAGACATTTAGTATGTTGATGGGAGATGTTGTTGGCCCTAGAAGAAAATTTATTGAAGTAAATGCAGATATTGCACAGGTAGATAGATAATGGAAACTAGAACTGTTAATATTGATAGTAGAGCTTGGGGAGATGAAATACATATTGCAAATAACGAAGAAAAAAAATATTGCGGAAAATTATTAGGATTAAAGGAAGGATATAGATGTAGTATTCATCGGCATGAAAAAGATGAATCTCTTTATCTTGTAAAAGGAGTTGTATATTTTGAAATGGGTAAAGATCCTGAAAATTTAGATTCTCAAATAATTTATCCTGGAACAGTTATTGATGTTTTTGATAATATTTGGCATAGATTCTCTGGTTTAGAAAATTCAATATTTGTAGAGGTTTCAACTCCTGATGAGAAAAGTGAAAGATATCAAGGAAAACTTGGTGGAAAGATACCTGATTTTGAAAGTTGGAGGAATAAGATTTTAAGTGAAAATGGCAGATAATGATAAACAAGAAAATTTAGATGAAGAACAATCCACTTCTGAAGATTTGGAAACTAATGGTAATGATATTGAACAGATGGATGGAATGGGGATTAATATTAAAGACATTGATAAAGATAGAGTTTTAGCTGTTGAAATTTCTAGAGAGATGAAGAAAGCATATATTGACTATGCGATGAGTGTTATTGTTAATAGAGCATTGCCATCTATTGAGGATGGAATGAAGCCAGTCCATAGAAGAATATTATTTGCTATGAAGGTTATGGGTCTTGAAAAGGGGATGACTAAAAAATCGGCTAGAATTGTTGGAGATGTTATTGGTAAATATCATCCTCACGGAGATACTTCTGTTTATAGTGCTATGGTTAGAATGGCCCAAGATTTTAGTTTGAGATATCCCTTGGTATTAGGCCAGGGTAACTTTGGTAGCATGGATGGAGATAATCCTGCGGCCATGAGATATACTGAAGCTAAACTTAAAAAAATAGCTGTAGAATTGCTAGAAGATATGGAGAAAGGCACTGTTGAGATGTTGCCTAATTTTGATAATTCCTTAAAGGAACCTTTAGTATTACCTGGAAAAGTCCCTAACTTATTAATTAATGGTGCTAGTGGGATTGCAGTAGGTATGACTACAAATATTCCTCCACATAATCTAACTGAAGTTTGTGATGGGATAATTGCAACTATAAATAATCCTAAAATTGATATTGAAGGATTAATGAAAATTATTCAAGGCCCAGATTTACCTACTGGTGGACAGATTATTGGTGAGAATCTAAAGGAATTATATACTACGGGAAGAGCTGGTTTTATAATGAGGGGAAAGATTAAAACTGAAGAAAGAAAAGGTAGGGAGTTAATTGTAATTACAGAAATTCCTTATCAAGTTAATAAATCTACTTTAGTAATGCAGATTGCAGACTTAGTTAGAGAAAAGAAGTTGACCGAAGTTTCAGATCTTAGAGATGAGAGTAGTAAGGGGAAGGTTAGAATCGTTATTGAATTAAAAAAAGGAGCAAATAGCCAGTTTACAATTAATAGATTATTCAAATCTACAAAATTACAAGGTAGATTTGATGCAGTTCTTGTTGCATTAGAAAATGGTGTCCCAAAAACATTTACATTAAAACAAATGATTGAAAGTTACATCAAATTTAGAAGAAAGATAATTAGAAAAAGAACTCAATTTGATTTGGATAGGGCTGAAAAGAGATTACACATTGTTGAAGGTTTATTATTAGCTCAAAAAGATATTGACAAGATTATTGAGACTATTAAGAAGAGTTCAAGCACTAGTAATGCTAAGGAAAATTTAGTTAAGAAATTTAAATTAAGTGAAAAACAAGCTGAGGCTATTTTAGAAATTACATTAAAACAGTTGACTTCTTTAGAAAGAGAAAAATTAGAGAAAGAAGAGAAAGATTTGATAGAATTAATAGCTAAACTAAAAAAGATTTTAGGTGATGAAAATGAAATCTATAAATTAATTAAAAAAGATCTTGAAGAATTGAAAAAGAATTACGGTGATGATAGAAGAAGTA
>CAYVEM010000054.1:0-1568 GCA_964450665.1 Candidatus Woesearchaeota archaeon
AAGCAGTTTTTCGGCTTGTTCGTGTTTGCCTTGTTTGCGCAGTTCATTGATTTTGCGTTCGGCTTGCTCGATGAAATTACGGACTTCCTGGTCTTGTTCACGTTCGTGGCGTTCGCCTTGGCCATCGCGTTCGCGGTTGTCCTCATGGTGGCGCTCGCGGTTGTCGGGGCGGTGACGCTCACTGCGGTCACCCTCTCCGGACGGTTTGCCGGGGCGTCTTCCTGCAGGTCTTCCGGCGTTTTCCCCGGCTCGTTTTCCAGCGTTTTCCCCGGCTCGTTTTCCGGCATTCTCCCCGGCTCGTTTTCCGGCATTCTCCCCGGCGCGGTTCGGTCGTTCGGCGGCCCGCTTGCGTTCTTTTTCACGATCCTGCTCCTGTCCCAGAGTGGGCAGGACGAGCAGGCTGATCAGGGTAAGAATGGTCAATTTGGTCTTCATGAGTTGTAAGTGGTGGTGGATGAATGGAACCCGCCCGGAATGAGGGCGTTGTATGGAGAACGGAGCAGAGGCTGGGATTTTTCTGCAATCGGGTCGAGAATTGATCCCGCCGGACTGGGCGAATCGCTTATTGCAGGCCTGAAGGCCCTTAGTTTGGGGTAAGGAGGGACCCTCAGGGCACGGAATTGGGACGAATTCGCTTCCGGCCGATGTGGAAGATGGCGAATACTGGTCCTGTAAATCATCATTTGCCCTCTCTTTTTCATGAAACGCCTCATCCTCTCCTTCGCGGCCTGCGCCCTTTCGTTCCTTCCTATTGCCGGAGCAGCCAAGCCCAATATCCTCTTTATTTTTGCGGACGACATGACCTACGACGCCATCGCGGCGCTGGGGCACGAGGAGATTGAGACTCCTCATCTCGACCGGTTGGTGAAGGGTGGAACCACCTTCACCCATGCCTACAACTCCGGCTCCTGGAGTGGGGCCGTGTGTGTGGCGAGTCGGCACATGCTGATGACCGGGCGTCAGCTCTGGAATGCTCACAAGGTGGCCAACCGGAAGGGAATGGCCGAGTATCAGGCACAGAAGAAGTGCTGGCCCCAGTTGCTGGAAGCCGCCGGCTACAGAACCTACATGTCCGGGAAGTGGCACGTGCAGGTCGACGCGGGCAAGGTTTTCAATGTGGCCATGCACGTGAGGCCAGGAATGCCGCGATCGGTGAAGAAGGCTTACAACCGGCCGCTGGAAGGGAAGCCCGATCCCTGGGATCCGACCGACAAGTCGATTGGTGGATTCTGGGAAGGCGGCAAACACTGGAGTGAGGTCCAGGCCGACGACGCGGTCGGTTTCCTGCAGGAGGCCGGTGAATCCCAGCGTCCTTTTTTCATCTACCTGGCTTTCAATGCACCGCACGATCCGCGTCAGGCGCCGCAGGAGTATCTCGACAAGTATCCCGCCGGTGAGATTGCCATCCCCAAGAACTTTCTTCCGCGCTATCCCTTCTGCGATCAGATCGGAAATCCCCACAAGCTTCGCGATGAGAACCTTGCTCCCATGCCGCGCACCAAGCACTCGGTGCAGGTGCATCGGCGTGAGTACTATGCCATTATTACGCACATGGACGCGCAGATCGG
>CAYVEM010000055.1:0-1564 GCA_964450665.1 Candidatus Woesearchaeota archaeon
TAAATTGGAAGGAAATGTTAATTGTAATTTGGATAAGTTACCTAAAGGGTTTCAAAGAATTGGGAACATAATTGTTTTGAATCTTGATGAGGAATTTGATTCTGTTAAAAGGGAAATCGGTGAAGCTGTATTAGATATGTTTAAAGTTAGATCAGTTTGTAATAAATTTGGTGAGATAACTGGTAAATTTAGAGAACCTCAGATAGAGGTTCTTGCTGGTTCTGAAGACACAGTTGTTACGCATATTGAACATGGGATTAGATATAGGTTTGATATAAGGAAAGTTATGTTTGCTAAAGGAAATTTGTCTGAAAGAGTTAGATATCCTAAACAAGTTAAAGATGGAGAGGTTATTGTGGATATGTTTGCAGGTCTAGGTTATTTTAGTTTGGCCATGGGAAAATTGAGTAAACCTTCTAAGATTTATAGTATTGAATTGAATCCTGTTAGTTTTGGATTTTTAGAGGAGAATATTAAATTGAATAAAATAAATTGTATTGAAGCTATTAATGGAGATAATAGAGAGATTATTGATAGGTTGGTTTCTGATGGGGTTGAAGCGGACAGAGTATTGATGGGATATCTTCCTCCTCCGAAGGAGTTTTTGCCATGGGCTTTAAAGATAATTAAGAAGGATGGAATATTACATTATGAGGATATTTTAACTGTTGGAAAAGTTGAAGAAGAAAGTAAGAAAGTTGTTGAGATGATTAATGATGTAGCTGCTGGATTTGATAAAAAGGTTGAGTTAGTGCATCTGCAAGATGTGAAGAGTTATGGGCCTAAAAGTCATCATTATGTGTTTGATTTGGTTGTTAAATAGTTAGTTTTATTAATACTTTTTTTGTTGGTTAGTTATGGCAAAGAAATTTTATGTTACGACGGCAATAGATTATGTGAATGCAGAACCTCATATAGGTCATGCATATCAGAAAATTGTAGCTGATGCTTTGGCTCGTTGGCATAAACTTTTAGGAGATGAGGTTAGATTTTTGACAGGGACTGATGAACATGGTAAGAAAGTTCAAAATGCTGCTAAGGCAGCTGGAAAGAGTCCTAAAGAGTTTGTTGATGAGACTTCTAAGAAGTTTAAGGAGGCTTGGAAGGCTTTAAATGTTATTCCTAATAGATTCATCAGAACTACAGATAAAGATCATATAAAGGTAGTTAAAGATTTTATTGAGAAATGTGAAAAGAAAGGGGATATCTATAAGGGAACTTATGAAGGTAATTATTGTGTTAATTGTGAAGCGTATGTGACTGAGAAGGATTTGGTTGATAATGAATGTCCATATCATCCTGGTAAGAAGATAGAGAAAATTAGTGAGGAGAGTTATTTTTTTAAGTTGTCTAAATATCAAAATTTCTTGTTGGATTTATATAAGAAGCATCCCGAATTTGTGCTACCAGATTCTAGAAGGAATGAAATTATTAATAGGGTTAAAGATGGTTTGAATGACCTTAGTATTACTAGGACTAGTTTTAATTGGGGAATTCCTTTTCCATTAGATAAGAAACATGTAACTTATGTTTGGTTTGATGCTTTGATAAATTATTATACTGG